>CAZRFE010000034.1:0-26357 GCA_964599565.1 uncultured Gammaproteobacteria bacterium | reverse complement strand
AGCGGACTGAAAATCCGCGTGTCGGCAGTTCGATTCTGCCCCTGGCCACCATTCATCAGAAGAAGAAGCCGCCGCCCAGGGGCGGCTTTTTTGTTTCCTGTGGCAGTTCGAGTCCGCGGCCGCCCACGGCCCGCGCCCTTCCGCCCACGTCACTGATTCCTGGCGGCTGGCAAAACCATTATTGCTGCATGCAGAAATCACACGAACAGCCGCACCAGCCGCAGGTCATCCCACGAGAAACGATTGCCGACCTGCTGTCGCACTGGCGAGAGCTTGCCGTCGGGCGAGCGGCGAAATTCATCGAGTACGAGGTTGAAATCCCGCTCTGGCAGCGTGCCTTTCAGGTAGTCGATGTCCGGCAGCTCGCCGAGCGATTTCAGCTTCTCGATGTGATCGATGACGGTGCCGACCTTGATCTCGCGTTCGCGTGCGATATCGGCAAGCGCGATCTTCGCGGCGAGCATGTCACGCGTCACGGTATGGCTCGGCGGTTTTCTTTCCTTCTTCCTGCGCTCGGCCGCCGGCTTTGCCGGCACGATTTCCAGGCTGCCGCGGAAACGCCGGACAAGTGTCTCTTCCTGGCGACGTTTCAGTTCTGCAGCCGGCAGCCGGCGCAGGTCGTCGCGCGCATGACGCGATTCGTTCCTGAGTGCGGAATCCTGCGCAAGAATTTCCGGATGTACCTGCAGGGCGACGTCGTTGAGATTCATGAGCTTGAGCCCCGCGAGGCTTCGCACGCGCGAGAGCGCGACGTAACCCATGCCGGGTTCGAACGCCTTGCCGAGATCGATCTCCGCGGCATCGAGCGTCATGCCCTGGCTCTTGTGAATGGTGATCGCCCACGCGAGCCGCAGCGGAACCTGCGTGATGGTCGCGCGCACTTCGCCGTTGTCCTCGTATTTCCATTCCGCGGGTGCGGCGACGATGCGCTCGCCATCGAAGGTGTGCACGATCGGCCAGCCTTCGTCATCGAAGGTCTCGACGATGCCGCGCGTGCCGTTCACGTACGCGCCGTCCGTCGCGTTGCGCACGAACATGACTTCTGCGCCGTTCCGGAGCCTGAGATGTTCGGGTGCGAGACAGCTTTTCTTCAGTCCTTCCACCAGCGCGGCGAAGCCGCGGCTTTCCATCGTGAACAGGCGTTCCCTGCCGGGAAGCTTCGCGAGTTCCTCGTCGTTGATGCGATCCACGTTGACGTTGTGCGCATACAGTTTCGTCGGCCGCACGTTGCCTTCCGGTTCGCGCTTGTAACGCGTGCGCAGAGGGACCCTGGTGTGCTCGCCGGCGATGCCGTTGCGAATGTCGTTGAGGATGGTGAGCAGTGCGTCGTCGTCCTGCCGGAACTGTTCCTCGAGGTAGCAGATGCGAAAGCCCGCCGTGCGCCAGGCCTCGGCCTCGAACGCGAAACGCACCGGCGTGCCATTGCCCGATGAGACCGGCGGCAGCTGGAAGAAATCGCCGCAGAGAATGACCTGCAGGCCGCCGAACGGCTTGCCGCCGTCGAGCAGGTAACGGGCGATCTGGTCCACCATGTCGAGCTGGTGAGGATGCAGCATGGAAATCTCGTCGATGACGAGCACTTGCGCGTTGTCGTGGTTCTGGCGGATGCGACGGTTCTTTGCGAGCCGTTCAAGATCGTCGTGCGTGATGCGATCGCGCACGCCCATTCCCGACCAGGAATGGATCGTCTTGCCGTTCAGGTGCGTGGCGGCGATTCCCGTCGACGCGGTCACGGCGACTTCAACGCCATGCGCGCGCAGGTAATCGATGTAGGTGTTCAGGAGCCACGTCTTGCCCGCGCCGGCGGCGCCGGTGAGAAAGACGTTTTCGCCGAGCTTGAGGAGATCGAGCGCGTCGTTCTGGATCATGCGACGGTCCTTTCGCGGAGTTGTCCGTTTGCAGCGATGTTACAGGAGCAGGAGCGTGTATTCATTTTTCCGTACCGCGCGGATTGCGGAAGCGGCGCAACCGGAAGTGCCGTTGCGCGGTGCGCGCTTCCCGCAACCGCCGCGCATGCGCGGCGAGTATGTCGCCGCGCGTCAGTATGCCGGTCATCGCATGCGGCGGATGTTCGCCGACCACGATGAGCAGGCCCACACCCCGGTCCACCATGTGATCCGCCGCTTCGCGCAACGAGTGATGTTCATGCACGATCGGCGCGGATTCGCGCAACAGGCTTTCGATGAGCGCAGCGTCATCGGCTGCTGATGCGAGCAGGTCGCGCCTCGTCATCATGCCCCGCACGCGTCCAGCGCGGTCGACGACAGGGTAGCCCTGGTGATGCGCATCTTCACCGCCGAAGCGTAGCCAGTGCCGGGCCTCGGCAACCGTATCGCTTGCGAGCAGCGTGACAACCTTGCGCGTGCATGCCTCGCCGACACTCACCTGGTCCAGGTAATCGGCGGCGTACTCTCCCGGCACGCGCGAACCGCGACGTACGATCTTCTCCGTCATGATCGTGTTCTTCATCGTCAGCGCGGAAACGAGGCAGGCGGCCGTGCAGCCGCCGAGCAGCGGCAGCACGCCGGCGAACTGGCCCGTCGTTTCGAACGCGAACACCACGGACGTCAGCAGTGCGCGCGACGCGCCGGCGAAGATCGCCGCCATGCCGACAAGCCCCGCGATGCGCGGGTCCACGCCAAGCTCCGGCGCCAGCATGACAAGCGCCGCACCGGCAATTGCGCCGAGCGCGCCGCCGATGGTGAACAGCGGTGCGAGCGTTCCGCCCGAGGTGCCGCTGCCAAGTGCGATCGACCACGACAGGAATTTCATCACGCACAGCGCGGCAAGCGTGCCGAGCGCGAGATTGCCGCCAAGTATGTCGCGAATGTTGTCGTAGCCGACGCCGAGCGTGCGCGGTGCGAAATAGCCGATGACGCCGACGGCGAGTCCGCCGAGCGCGGGCCACCACATCCAGTGCACCGGCAGCTTCTCGAACGCCGCCTCGATGCCGTAGACGGCGCGCGTGACACCGACGCCGGCGAGCCCGGCGAGTGCGCCGAGCAGCACATAGACTGCAAGTGCCGCGCCCCCGGGCATGGCGATACCGGGCATGGCGAACACATCCGCCGATTCGCCGGCGATCGCAAGATGCATGCCGGTCGCGGTCACCGTTGCGAGTGCAACGGGAATGAGCGAGCGCGGTCGCAGTTCGAACAGCAGCAGTTCGACGGCGAGAATGACTGCCGCGACCGGAGACGAGAAGATTGCCGACATGCCGGCCGCGGCGCCGGCCGCGAGCAGCACTTTTCTTTCGTTGCCCGTGATCGACAGCACCTGGCCAAGAAACGAACCCAGCGCGCCGCCCGTGGCAATGATCGGTCCTTCGGCGCCGAACGGCCCGCCCGTACCGATGGCAATCGCGGATGACAGCGGTTTCAGGAACGTCATGCGCGGAGGAATCTTCGATTCGTTGCGCAGCACTTGTTCCATGGCTTCCGGAATGCCATGGCCGCGTATCGCATGTGATCCCCAGCGTGCCATCGCGCCGACAAGGAGACCGCCGATGACAGGAACAAGGATCACCCACGCGCCAAGCTGATGCGTGGCCGGCGTGGCATGTGCGAGCGAAACATTTCCGTGAAATGCGAGGCTGGTGATGAGATTGATCAGCGCGACGAGCGCTTCCGCGATCAGCGCTGCGGCGACGCCGATCAGTACCGCGAGCCCGCTGACAAGCAGCACACGCCGGTCGACGAGCGTCGAGCGGCGCGGCATCTGTGCGGCATCAAGCGTCACGCCGAGGGCGGGCGTTATCGCAAGCGCGTCAGTGCTGGAATCTTCGCGAACAGAATGATGTTCCGTCTTCTCTGCCATGAACGGCTCGCGGTTCGGGGGAGCCGCGCATTCTAAGCCGTTGGGACGCTCATTTCAGGTGTGTGGTGACAACGGCGTCAGATCGCACCGAGCACTTCCAGGCCGCCATCCCAGATCATGCGGATGGCGACATAGAGAATGACGAGCAGGCCGAGGTAGGCGATCCACTGGTGGCGCGTCAGTACGCGCGCGATGAATGTTGCGGCGGCGCCCATCAACGCCACCGACAGCGCAAGCCCGATGATCAGGACCCAGGTGTGCTCGCGCGCCGCACCCGCGACGGCGAGCACGTTGTCGAGCGACATCGACACGTCCGCGATGATGATCTGCATCACGGCATCGCGGAACGACTTCGGCTGCTGCACGGGCACGTCGACGCCTTCGAGCACCGCTTCGCCGGCTTCTTCCTTGTGCGTCAGCTCGCGCCAGAGCTTCCAGGAAACCCACAGGAGCAGGATGCCGCCGGCGAGCAGCAGGCCGACGATCTGCAGAAGCTGGACGACGAACAGCGCGAACACGATGCGCAGCACGGTTGCCGCGACGATGCCGATGAGAATCGCGCGCCTGCGCTGTGCATGCGGCAGGCCGGCTGCGGCCATGCCGACAACGATGGCGTTGTCCGCGGCGAGCGCGAGGTCCGTGAGAATCACGGTACCAAGCGCTGCCCATTCGGCGAGCGTGATGCTGGCGAGAAAATCCATCGCGGCTCCGTGTCCGGTCAGTCGGCGGAGGCAACCATTGCGGATTGCATCGCCGCCGCCGGTTCGATGTTCGCATGTTTCACCGGATCATGCGGATGCCAGCCCATGATCCACAGCAGCACGAAGAAGCCGACGACATAACCCAGCGCGACATGCCAGCCGTGGCGCAGCCACTGGCCGACGGACTTGCCTTCCGGGAACAGGTTGGTCAGCGCCACGCCCGCCGACGAGCCGAACCACATCATCGAGCCACCGAATCCGACGGTGTAGGCGAGCACGCCCCAGTCGTAACCGCCCTGCTCGATGGCGAGCGCCGTCAGCGGGATGTTGTCGAACACCGAGGAGATCGCGCCGAGACCGAATGCGGTCTGCCAGCTTGCCACCGGCAGCGCTTCGACCGGCATCAGCGATGCGGACAGCACGAGGAACACGAGGAACAGCGAACCCTTGATGCTTTCCTTCGTCGCCTTCCAGTCCGGGCGGCGCAGCGGCAGCGTCACGAGAATCGCGAGCCACACCGTCACGCCGAAGAACGGAAAGTGTTCGCCGAATTCCGGCACGTTGATGTTCACGTACAGGTTTGCACCGACCGCCATGACAAGAATGAACGCGACAATGCCGACGCGCGCCCAGTCGATGTGCACATCCGGCGGATTGTCCTTGATGATCGGCGAGTGGCGATGCTGCTGTATCGCGGCGGGAATGCCGAATACCGCAAGCGCGACGATCGCACCGACATAGGCATGCAGCACATCCTGCGGCGCGATGCCGCTGACCCACATCATCAGCGTCGTCGTGTCGCCGATCACGCTGCCGGCGCCGCCTGCATTCGATGCGCCGACGATGGCGGCGAGATAGCCGATATGCACGCGGCCGTTGAACAGCTGGTGCGCGAGCGCGCCGCCGATCATCGCCGCGGCGATGTTGTCGAGGAAGCTCGAGAGCACGAAGATCATCACGAGCAGCACGAGTCCGCCGGTCCAGTTGTCCGGCAGGTAGTTCGGCAGCACGATCGGCGCGTGGCTTTCCTCGAAATGCCGAGCAAGGATCACGAAGCCGAGCAGCATCAGCAGCAGGTTGATGAGGATCACCCACTCGTGCGCGAGATGCATGCCGAAGCCTGCAAGTCCCGGACCCGTCGCGAAGCCCGTGAAGACGAGCTTGTAGAGAATGATGACGATCACGCCGGTCAGTGCGACGTTGAACGTGTGGTGATGAAACAGCGCGATGCCGATCAGCACCGCGGCAAACAACAGGAATTCGATGCGGATGCCGAATACTTCAGGGAGCGCAGTCGCCGCGTCGGGCGAGGCGAGCGCAATGCCTGGCAGTGCGGCGAGCAACAGGCAGGACGCGATTCTGCAGGATCGTTGCAACATGTGAGACACCTTTCGGGGGAGCCGGAAAATCTGGCGGCGGGAAGAATATGAGTGTTTTCCCCGCAGGGCAAGCGACCGGCACTGCCGAAGGGCGCCGCAACACGCAGCAGCGCGGGCCGCAGGTGGCGGCCCGCGCGAACGCGGATCAGTGCACCGTGGACTGCAGGGTTTCCTTGCGCTCCATGAGCTCGTCGGCCATTTCCGGCGTATCGATGCCGGCTTTCGCCGCCGCCGGGAACATCTCGTTTTCCTCTTCCTTGATGTGATGGCGAACGTACTCGCCGAGTACCTTCACCTTCGCGTCGTACAGCTCGTCGCCCGGCTGCATGGATTCGATTTCCTTGATCAGCTGCTTCGCGCTTGCGTGCTCGACCTCGGCTTCATCGACAAGCGAGCGTGCCTCGGGCGCCTCGCGCATCGCGGGATAGAAGATCGCTTCCTCGATCTCGGTATGCACCTTGAGTTCCTTGCAGATGGCCTGCGACAGCGCCTGCCTGCGCGCACCACCATCGCTCTTCAGGCTTTCATATTCCTTGAACATGCCGAGCACGCGCTGATGGTCTTCCTTCAGCAGCGCGCTTGCCTTGCCACCCGCCGCCGCGCCTTTCGCGGCGCCGGTGCCTGTCTTTTCCTGTGTGCGAGCCATGTTGAACCTCCGGGGGAATGAGTCATCGACATTGCCTTCACGATATTCCCGTTGAAGCCGTGAAATTCAAGTGCCGCGTCGCCGATGCGGTGGTTTCCGCCTGCATGCTTTCACGCGGTGTCAAACGCCCGCCGATATGTTTGACTACAGGTGCGCTGGCAGCGCGCTTCGTCCGGTTCATACCGGCGACAGGACATGGGAGTTGCATCGTGAAACCGCAATCGAGTTCACGTCACGAGGTCAGGACATGGCTGCTGCACAGCGTTCTTTTCACGGCATTGATGATCGTTCAGCTCATCGAGCTCGCGAAATCCGCGCGCGCTTCGTTGCGAAACTCCCGGTTGTTCGGCTGATTAAGCCATGACACCGGTGCGCCGCAGTGCGGCGCATCCGGACGGTGATTTCGCCAGCTGGAGAGATTCGATGCCAGATTCGCTTTCGCGTGCACAGGCCGAGATCCGCGCCGTGCTCGCCCATTCACGAACCGTCGAGGACGCGCATCACGCAGAGGACACGCTTGCGTGGCTCATGCGGCTGCGCCCGGCGATCGATCCCGCGCTTGCGCTCGCCGCGCTCGGGCATGACATCGATCGCGTGAACGGCGCGCGCGCCGTGCAGCGCGCCGATTATGCAAGCTACGCGGAATTCAAGGACGCGCACGCCGAATGCGCGGCACGCACGCTGCATGCCTTGCTCGAACGCTGCAAGGTCAGCGCGCCGGTCACGCGACGCGCGTGCTGGCTCGTCGCACATCATGAAAGCGGCGGCGATCACGATGCCGACCTGCTGCGCGATGCCGACAACCTTTCCTGGTTCCGCGTGAACCTGCCCGCCTATCTCGCCCGCGAAGGGCGGAACGAAACGCGCCGGCGTTGCCGGTGGGGTTACGAATGCCTGTCCAGCCGCGCGCGGCGCTGCTTCATCGAGATCCAGCATGACTCGCCGAGGCTCGATGCGCTGTTGCGCGACGCAAGGTTGCCGAACGCCGGCATTCCATCCCACGCCCGGGCCTTGCGCGCGGCTCGCTCCGGCTGATTCCCCCGCGGCGTGCGGCTGACGCACGCCGCCCGTCGCCCAGCTTCGGCCAATCCCCAGCTTTCATGCCTGAACTGCATCCCCGCGAGGCTTTCCGGCGCTCGCAACCTGGTTCCTCTTTTCCGCAACGTGTCATCTTGACAGCCTGATTGTTAATGATAACAATTCTCATTAACAACAACCGGATGAAGCCCGATGGGGCCGAGGCGCCGTCCGGAGGAATACGCGAGCGTGTTCGAACCATGAACAGGACATATCCAGATCGACCGACGGTGCGCGAGCGCAGCACGCACACCGCGCTCGAAGACCAGGTGCCGCGGATCGACAGCGAGGCGCTGTTCAACGGCGGCCAGGCCGTGATCCTCGTGCATGAGGGGGCGGATTACGTGTTGCGCATCACGCGCAACGGCAAACTCATACTCAACAAGTAGAAAGCCCATGCGACTCACAGACATCATCATCGGCATCGTCATCAGCGCCGCGGCGCTCGGCACCATGCTGCACGCCGCGACCGAGCGGCCCGGCTTCATCGTCGTCGCGCCCGACCGCGGCTTCATGGGCAACGAGGAGACACGCGATGCGTTCGCGGCTCTCGCCGGCAAACATCTTGCCGAGCTCGTGTTCGTGACCGACGAACGCGGCGCGGCGTATTTTCGTGCCGCGACCGAACGGCTGAAGAAAAAGGGTGCGGCACGCGCGGTCGTGTTGCCGCTGTACCTTTCCACCGCCCATCCGGATTTCGAGATCCTCGAAACGTATTACGCACAGAGTGCGCTGCCGGTTGAAACCGGCCGGCACTTCGGCCGCAGCGCCATGGCGCCGCGCGTGCTCGCCGAACGGCTGCACCAGGCGCCGGATGGCGACGTGCTGATCGCGGGCGCCGGCGCGGAAACCGCGGAGCAGGCCGAAGCAATGCGCCGCGATCTCGATGCACTCATCGACGCCGTGAAGGCCGAGTTCCCGCACCGTGCGCTGCGCGGCGTCATCTGGCCTGGATACGACGCCATGGAAAGCGGCATGAAATCGCTCGCGAAGGGAACACAGGTGTTGCCGTTTCATCTTGGCCAGAAGCTCGATTCGATGATGGCATGGAGCGCGTATCTCGGTTACGCAGCGGCGGATGGCGTCACGGTGCTGGATGGCGAGGTCACGCCGCACCCGGCCGTCGGCGCGTGGATGCTGCGCGAAGCCGCGCGCATGACGCGCGTCCCGGACAGGCAGATCGGCGTCGTCGTGCACGCGCACGGTTCGGGCTTCCACTGGAACGAAACCATGCGGGCCGCCGCTGCGCCGCTCGCCGAGGACTTCCTCGTCGAATATGCATTCTCCATGGGCGATGCGCCGACGCTTGAACGTGCGGTGAGGAAACTTGAAGAACGCGGTGCGCAAGCCATCGTCATCGTGCGCGTGTTCGGGCTCGAGAAATCCTTCCGCGGCGGCATCGAGCGTTTCATCGGCGCGGACTACGAACAGTGCAGGGCGGGCGTACACGACGCGCATGGCCACGGCGGCCACACCGCGTCACCGGCGCGGCTGCTTTCGAGCGTGCCGGTTGTCACCGCCGGCGGTCTTGAGGATCACGACCTGTTCGCGGCTGCATTGCTGGATCGCGCCGAATCGCTTGCCGAGAATCCGGAAAAGGAAACGGTGATCCTGGTTGCGCACGGCGTCGGCAGCGACGAGGGCAATGCCTACTGGCTGAAGCTGCTCGGTTCGCTGCGCGACAAGATGCTCGCCGCCGGCGGTGACGACTTCCGCGCCATCCATGTCGCGACGTGGCAGGAGGACTGGCCTGACAAGCGTGATGCGGCCATCGCGCACGTGCGTGAACTGATCGAGCAGGCCAACCGCGACGGCGGCCGCGCACTGCTGATCCCTGCGCGCACCACGGAGCAGGGTCCGGCGCGGGAACTCGTGCCGGATCTCGACTACGCGCTTGGCAACGGTTTCGCGCCGCATCCGCTGTTCGTGAAATGGCTGCGCGAGCAGGTGCATGCCGGGATGCGACAGCTCGCGCTCGATGAATGCGCATCGCTGCCGCATGTCGCAAAGGACGCCGGTGAGGATGGCGCGCACGCGCACCACTGAGTGACAGGCGCGGGACGATGTCTTCGTTCCGCGCCGAGTGTCCGACGTGCCGTCATCGTTCACGATGACGGCACGTGATCTTCAGCGCGACGCGGTGCGCCGCTTCGCGCCTTCGTTGCGCCTGTGCTTGCGGTGCGGCGCATTCTCGCGGTTTTCGTTTCGCGGCATGTTGCGCTGGCCGCGCTGGCGGAAGATCGGTTCCGGCTGCGCGCGCGGATCGGGTTCGTAACCGGGAACCACGACCTGCGGAATGTCGCGTTTCAGCAGCCGCTCGATATCCTTCAGCAGCTTGCGTTCATCGACGCAGACCAGCGACATCGCTTCGCCTTCATATCCCGCGCGACCCGTGCGCCCGATGCGGTGCACGTAATCTTCCGGCACGTTCGGCAGCTCGTAGTTCACCACGTGCGGCAACTGGTCGATGTCGAGTCCGCGCGCGGCGATGTCCGTTGCAACCAGCACGCGCACCTTGCCCGCCTTGAAATCCGCCAGCGCCTTCGTGCGCGCGCCCTGGCTCTTGTTGCCGTGAATGGCGGCCGAACGCAGGCCGTCCTGCTCAAGCTGCGTGGCGAGACGGTTCGCACCGTGCTTGGTGCGCGTGAAGACGAGCACCTGCTTCCAGTTCTTCGAGCCGATGAGAAACGACAGCAGCTCGCGCTTGCGATCGCGATCCACGGGATGCACGACCTGTGCGACGGTTTCGGCCGCCGTGTTGCGGCGCGCGACTTCGATCATCGTCGGCGCATCGAGCAGGCCGTGCGCGAGCTTGCGGATCTCGTCGGAGAACGTCGCGGAGAACAGCAGGTTCTGCCGGCGCTTCGGCAGCAGCGCGAGCACCTTGCGGATGTCGCGGATGAAACCCATGTCAAGCATGCGGTCGGCTTCATCGAGCACGAGGATCTCGATCTTCGAAAGATCGACGTTGCGCTGCTCGACGTGATCGAGCAGGCGGCCGGGTGTCGCGACAAGAATGTCGACGCCGCGACGCAGCGCGGCCGTCTGCGGGTTGATGTTCACGCCGCCGAAGATCGGGAACGACTTCATCGGCTGGTGCTTGCCGTAGGTCTTCACGCTTTCGTCGACCTGCATGGCAAGTTCGCGCGTCGGCGTGAGGATCAGTGCGCGCACGGGGTTGCGCCCGCCGCGTGACGCCGGCGCGGTGGCGTTGAGCCGTTGCAGCAGCGGCAGCGTGAATCCCGCCGTCTTGCCGGTGCCCGTCTGCGCGGCCGCCATGATGTCGCCGCCCTTGAGGATCGCGGGAATCGCCTGGCTCTGCACCGGCGTGGGTGCGGTGTAGCCCTGTTCGGCAATGGCGCGCAGCAACTCGGCCGAAAGGCCAAGCGTATTGAAAGACATGTGTAACTCCTGGATGGCGCCTGCGCAGACAGCGAGTCTTGAGCCGGTCCAGGCGAAATCGCGAATGGATAAGGTGGTTCGAGGCTGGCCGGAGGATCGCGCGGCGATCCTGGATTGGTGACCACGAAGATTCGGCGCAGACCGGAGGGCGCCGAAGCGCGCGCAGTTTAACAGAATGCCGGCAATCCGCGAGGCTTATTTCACAAAAGCAATTCAAGCGCCGTGGGTGGAATCACCTGCGGAAAGACGAGGAGGCAACGATGGGCGTCTGTACGGTTTGCGGCAACGAGTACGACCGCAGCTTCGAGGTGATGATGCAGGGCGAGACGCACACTTTCGATTCGTTCGAGTGCGCGATCCACAAGCTCGCGCCGAACTGCGCGCACTGCCAGTGCGCGGTCATCGGTCACGGTGTGGAAGTGAACGGCACGATCTACTGCTGCGCGAACTGCGCGAAGCAGATGGGGCAGAAGGGCGTGAAGGATCGCGCGTAGCAGCGTCTCGATCACCCGGGCGGCATCGGGCGCGCACCGGCATCGAGCACGGTGCGTGCCGCGCGGCGCACGTGACGGCGTGCGCCTTCAGCATCATTGCACCGGATCAGAATGCGACGCGCAGCGCGACGCTGCCGTTGATTCCAGGCTGCGTGTAGCGATCGAGCGCGGGATCGTTCGCCGCGCGTCCCTTGACGCTCGCCCATTCCCAGTACGTGCGGTCGCCGAGGTTGAACACACCGGCGATGAGTTTCACGTTGCGCGTGAGTTCGACCCAGCCGGTGACATCGAACAGCGCATGTCCGGGCGCTGCAAACAATGTCGCGTCGTCGAGATCGCGCTTGCCGTCCACGATCGTTGCGATGAACTCCATGCCCCAGCGGTTCGAAGGCGCGGCGTAGTCGAGACCGATGACCGCCTTGTGCGGATCGATGCTGTCAAGCGGCGTGCCGGTTTCGTCGTTCTCGCCGCGTGCATACGAGAACGCGCCGATCGCGCGCAGACCGGGCAAAGACGCGAAGTGATACTCCGCGCGCAGTTCCGCGCCTTCGGTCGTCACCTTGCCGAGATTCTGCGACTGGTAGACGAGCAGGCCGGTCGCGGGATCGACGCCGAGGCCGACGAGCGATTCGATGAAATCCTCGTAGCGGTTCTGGAACAGCGTGAACTCGAACGCGCTGCGTTCGCCTGCGCGCCGCACGCCGAGTTCGACGCTGTCGCTGGTCTCTGGCTTGAGGTCGGGATTCGGAATCGCGGTGTAGCCGAAGGCAAGATTGGCGAAGCCGACGTTGACATCGTTGTACGGCGGCGAACGGAAACCGTGCGCGTACTGGCCGAACAGCGTCCACTGCTCGGTGAACGGCATGAGGAAGCCGAGCTTCGGCGACACGCTCGTTTCTGAAATGTCGACGGGCGCTGTTGCGGGATTGTCCGCGGTGAAGATGGCGTCGTTTTCATCCACGTCGAGTTCGAAGCGGTCGGCGCGCACGCCCGCGATCAGCGTGAAACCGTTCTGCCAGCGCACTTCATCCTGCAGGTAGGCGCCGGTTTCCAGCGTCGCGCTCGGCGGGAAATCACGCACCGGGAATTCGTCCGGCGTGATCGTGGACGATGTCGCGCCCGTTGCAAGATCCGTTTCCACGCCATCGCGACGCTGCGTCGTATCGGTGCGTTCAAGTTCGAGTCCGTAGACGAGCTGGTGCGTGACGGTCTCGCCGCGCAGTTCCTTTCGAAGGCCGAGATTGAGCCCGAGAAGATCCTGCTCGAAGCGGAACTCGCGGTCGCGGCGCACATTCGTGGCGACGCCGAAGACGGTATTCGTGCGCAGTTCCGCCGTGCGCTGCGTGGTGTCGCTGTTCTGCATGTAGATGTCGATGTCGCCGTCATCGAACCACGCCGCTGCACCGAACGCCCAGTTGAACGCGAGCCGCGTGCGTTCGCGTTCGTCGTCGCCGCTGAGATCCGTGGTGCTGACGATGTAGGGGATGTGATAGATCGGCGTGAAGTCCTGCGTCATGCGCGCGCTGTAGACATCCGTTTCCGTTGCGCCGCGGTGCGCGTCGAGCGTGATGCGAAAGACGTTGTCGCCGCGGTTGAACACGCCTTTCATGAGCGCGTTGTCCGCGTGATATTCCTGCGGGTTCGGCGCGGTGCGCGTGCTGTCCGTGCTTTCGATGTCGCCGTGGTTGTCCATCTCCGAGCCGTCGCGGCGCGTGTACACGGCAAGGCCTGAATTGCGCGCGTTGCCGAACGCGGAGATGAGTGTCGCAACGGTGCTCGCGTCGTCGCTGTTGTAGCCGAGCTTGCCGGCGACGTACGCCTCCTCGTTGGCGAGATAATCCAGCGGGTCTTTCGTGGTGAAGCTCACCACGCCGCCGAGCGCGTCCGAGCCGTACAGCGAGGATGCCGCGCCGCGCAGGATTTCCACGCGCTTCAGGAGTTCCGGATCGACGAAGTCGCGGCCGGCGTTCGAGAAGCTGCCGATGGAAAACGCATCCGGCACGGGCACGCCGTCGATCTCGACGAGCACGCGGTTGCCGCCGATGCCGCGAATGGTGAAACCGCCGATGCCAAAGCGCGTCGGATCGCTCGCAACGGAAACGCCGGGCTCGTAGCGGACGAGATCGCGGATGTCCTGCACGAGGCGATTGTCGATTTCCTCGGCGTCGATCACCGTCACGACGCCCGCGGTCTCGCGCAGCGGGCGCGGCGTCTTCGTTGCGGTGACGGTGATCGTATCGAGCTGCGTAGCCGCATCATCCGCGAGGGCGGGTGACGCGGCGAGCAGGCTGAAAATGCAAAGCGAAACGCGGTAGTTCACGGTTGTCTCCCAGGTGTCCAGACGCCAAGGGCCGCACGGATGCGGCTTCTGCCCTGGCTGGCTGCCTGGGAGCGCGGGGCTCCGGGTGGCTGGCGGGCGTGTTCGTTTACTTGGTCAGGATCAGCTTGCCGTTGCGCGTAAGCCGCAGGCGGTACAGCGCGCCGGCGTGCTCGATCAGCAGCTCAGGCCGCCCGCGCAGCAGATCGGCAAGTCGCATGGGCGCCGCCTGATCGGGCGGGACCTGCGGCCTGCGTGGCGCGTGGTTCTTCATGCGTGATCCGACAGTTGAATTCTGTGAATGATAATTATTCGCATTTGAAAGTCAATATCGGCAATGCCCGATGCCGGTGGCCGGTTCCACTTCCCGGACAAAAAAAACCGGCCGCGAGGGCCGGTTTTCAAAAGCGTGAGCTGTCTTACTTGGCGTCGCGGACAATCGCATCGAGCGTGCCCTGCGCGAGCGGGTGGTAGCCCGGCCGGGCCTTTTCGTACACGCGCCTTGCGAACTTCGCGTGCTCCGGCGTCTCCATCAGCTCGCTGTACAGCGGCACGATCAGCTTGCGGCGGCCGATCTCGACGAGGTAGTCCTCCAGCCGCCTGAACGCCTTGTCGTAATCGTTGCGGATCGCAATCTTCAGCCACGAGTGCGCGATCTCGTTGTTCTTCGTCTGCGTGAGATGGAACGCGCGATCCAGCGCGTTCATCTGCCGATCGCCCAGTTTCTCCGGCATGGTGTTCAGGAAGTAAAGCCACTGGTGCACCGTCCAGTTCTTCGCGTCGATCTTCTTCGCATCGAGCGTGCCCGCGAGCCAGTCCTGCTGGATCTTCGCGACGCGATCGAAGGCATCCGACTGCGGCACGGGATGACCTTCCGGCAGGCCGGTGTCGTGCATCCAGGCGTGCACGCGCTGGTAGGAAAGCTTCTCCGGGAACTTCGCGATCAGGTTCTTCTTCAGGTAGTCCACGAAGTCGTGCGTGGTGATCGACTGGAACGCGAAGTGATCGAAGTAGCCGCGCAGGAAGGCGTCGAAGTTCTCGCGGCCGACCTTGTATTCGAGTTCGCGCAGGAACAGCGCACCCTTCTCGTAGGGAATGTCGCTGAACACATCGTCCGGGTCGCGCTGGCCAAGCTCGATGTTCAGCACGGTTTCATCCGCGGGCAATGTCGCAAGCGCGTGCTCGATGCTCTGGTAGCCGAGCACCGCTTCCTGCTGTTCGCGTGCCTTGCCGTAGACCTCTTCCATGATCCGGTAGGTGAGATACGTGGTGAAGCCCTCGTTCAGCCACAGGTCGCGCCAGGTCGCGTTCGTGACGAGATTGCCCGACCACGAATGCGCGAGTTCGTGCGCGATCAGCGACACGAGGCTCTTGTCGCCGGCGACAACCGTCGGCGTGATGAACGACAGGCGCGGATTTTCCATGCCGCCGAAGGGGAAGCTCGGCGGCAGCATGAGGATGTCGTAGCGTCCCCAGCGGTACGGGCCGTAGAGCTTCTCGGTCGTCTCGATCATCTTCTCGGTATCCGCGAATTCCTTCGCCGACGCCTCGACGATGTACGGCTCGGCGTACACGCCGGTGCGCGCGCTCATCGCCTTGAAGCGCAGGTCGCCGACGGCGATCGCGATGAGATACGGCGGAATCGCCTGCGGCATCTCGAAGTGATATTCGCCGTCACGCTTCGCGTCCTGTTCCATGTTCGCGCTCATCACGGCGAGCAGGTTCTTCGGCGTGCGGATGCTGGCTTCGTACGTCACGCGCACGCCCGGCGAATCCTGCAGCGGAATGAAGCTGCGCGCGTGGATGGCCTGCGCCTGCGAGAAGAGGAACGGATGCTTCTTGCCCGCGGTCTGTTCCGGCGTCAGCCACTGCAGGCCGGAGGCGGCGGGCGAGGTGCGATAGGTGATGCGCACCTTGTCCGCGCCCTGCGCGAGCGAGACGGTGACCGGCTGGCCGAGATCGCCGACGGCGTCGCCGAGCGTCCAGTCCGCCGTCTTCCATTCACCGCCAACGAATGCTTCGGCCTTCTCGATGGCGAGGTCGCGGCTGTCGAGCACGACCGCATCGGCGTTCGCATCGATGCGGCGCAGATCGAGCGTCGCCGTGCCTTCGAGCATCTTCTTCTCGAAATTCACATCGAGATCGAGTGCGACGTGCGTGACGCGCACTTCATCGGCATTCGCGAAGGAATGCGCATCGTCGGCGGCGAACGCCGCCGGTGGAAGCGCCGCGCAAAGCACGGCGGTGGAAAGCAGTCTGCCCAGCATGTTGCACCTCGTTCTTCTATTGCGATGGGAGTGGGACAGTGCGGCGTCCCGGTGGTTCACGAATCAGCAGGTCTGCGCGTCGTCGCGCGCCTCGGTCATGCGCAGCGCATCCTGCAGCGACAGCCGCGCGATACATTCGTGCGCACGCAGCGGCGGGCTGAACAGGTAACCCTGCATGAGGAAACAGTTCTCGGCCTGCAGCCATTCCGCCTGCTCGCGCGATTCGACGCCTTCCGCGATCACCATCAGTTCGAGCGCATTGGCGAGCTGGATGGTGGCGCGCGCGATCGCTGCGTCCTCGCGGTTGATGGTGACGTTGTCGATGAACGTCTTGTCGAGCTTCACGCAGTTGATCGGGAATCGCTTGAGATAGGTGAGCGAGGAGTTGCCCGTGCCGAAATCATCGAGCGCGAGGCTGCAGCCCATCGCGCGCAGGCTGCGGAGCAGCGTGAGATTCGCGTGCGCGTTCGTGAGCGCGATGGATTCGGTGATCTCGAACATGAGCGTTGCGGGCTCGACGCCGGTTTCCTCGAGCACGCGGCTGATGGTCTGCACGAGACGGTCGGGGTCGAGCTGGCGCGCGGAAAGGTTCACGCTGAGATGGAACTCGCGGCCGAACTCCTCGCGGAACCGGCCCGCGTGTTCGCATGCCGCGCGCAGCGCCCAGTCGCCGAGCGGCTTGATGAGCCCGGTTTCCTCCGCGAGCGGAATGAACTCGCCCGGTGCGATGAGACCGTACTCGGGACTCTCCCAGCGGATCAGCGCCTCGACGCCGATATAGCCGCCGGAGAACGTGTCGACCTGCGGCTGGAAGGCAAGAAAGAACTCCTCGTTCTCGAGCGCGCGGCGCAGCGCGTTCTCGCGCGAAAGTCTTGTCAGCGCCTCGGCGTGCATGTCGGCGGAGAACACCTGGAACGCATTGCGCCCGCCGGTCTTCGCGCGGTACATCGCGATGTCCGCGTTCTGCAGCAGCGTTTCGGTTTCGCGGCCATGCTCGGGATAAAGCGCGATGCCGATGCTCGCCGTGAGCTTGATGTCCGAGCCGTCGTCCATCGCGATCGGTTCGCTCGCTTCCATGAGAATGCGCCGCGCGACGGAGCGCACGGCATCGAGATCCTCGAAGTCTTCGAGAACGATGATGAACTCGTCGCCGGACATGCGTGCGACGGTGTTCTCCTCGCGCAGGCAGTTCTGCAGGCGCGCCGCGATCGTGCGCAGCACATCGTCGCCGGCGTGGTGGCCGAGCGAATCGTTGATGCCCTTGAAACGGTCGATGTCCGCGAACAGCACCGCGATGCGCGCGTTGCGCCGCCGCGCCTTTGCGAGCGACTGTTCGAGGCGATCGCGCAGCAGCGCGCGGTTCGGCAGACCGGTGAGCTGGTCGAAGTTCGCAAGGTCGAGCAGGCGGTGCTCCGCCTGGCGGCGCACGGCGATCTCGCCGGACAGTTCGCGCGCGAGATCCGCGTACGCGAAACGCGCCTGCAGCTCGTCGACCATCTGCCGGTAGCCGCGCAGCGCGAACGCCGTCATCAGCGGAAAGAGGAAGATCAGCAGCGCGGCGGCGACCAGGTTCGCCTGCGTTGCTTCGAGCAGGTGGCGGACAAGCAGCGGCGCGATGGCCAGCAGCGCGAATTCCACGAACATCCGCCGGCTCGCGGACAGCGACGGCAGCGACAGCGCGATGACTGCAACGATGATCACCGTCAGCGTGAGCTGCGCGGTACCGCTGCCCGGCAGGAACAGGAGTATGCCCGCCGCGCCCCAGCCGAGACCGCCGAGCAGGTTGCCGGCCTGGAAGCGCTGCAGCCACAGCACCGCTTCCTCGAGCGGAATCTTGCGCCGGTTGAAGCTCGCCGCGACGAACACGCGGATCAGTCCTGTCCCGACCATGTAGGCCGCCCACAGCACCAGCACGGTATGGCTTACGCCCGTCCAGAACAGCGCGGTGATGAGCGCCGCGCCCACGATCGTGGATACCGGCAGGCCGCGCGAGTTGCGAAACAGCAGGTTCGTCAGCTCGCCCTCGACCTGGTGATCCACGTCCCGGGGCGGAAGCATCACGTTCGCGGTGGTGCTGATGGCCAAGAAGAACTCCGCTGATGCGACAGAACGTCCGATTGTACGTTGTAAAACGGCGTGCGAACGGAGGCTTGCTTATTATCGACTTCGTACTACTATTAAGTTACCAATATTATGAACACAGGATTAGTGATGACCGACGACGACGCACAGCTGCGGAAATTCCAGAAGGAGCTGAACGCCGGCACCGTTGCGCTCGTGCTCATGGCGATCCTGGACCGCGCCTCCGAGCCGCTTTACGGCTACCAGATCGCGAAGCGCCTGGAAGAGGCCGACGAGCGCACCGTCGCCGGCAAGCAGAGCGCGCTTTACCCGGTGCTGCGCAATCTCTCCGCCGCGGGGCTGCTGGAAAGCTGGGTGGAGCCGTCGAGCAGCGGGCCGCCGCGGCGCTATTACCGGATCACGCCCGAGGGCCGCGCCGTCTTCGCCTCATGGCGGGCGGCGTGGAACCGGACCCGTCAATTCGTCGACCAGATGCTGGAGCACAGCCATGAATGAACGCCTTCCAAGAACCGTGCAGGAATATCTCGAGCAGCTGCGCGAAGCGCTGCGCGACGCCGACCCGGCGCTGCGCCAGGACGCGCTCTACGACGCGGAGGAATACCTGCGCGCGGAACTGAACGGCAAGGCGGACCGCCCTGAATCCGAGGTGATCGCCGGCATCGTCCGCAGTTACGGCGCACCGGCGGAAGTCGCGGAAATCTATCGCCAGACGGAGGAGACGGTTGCGCGCGCCATGCGCACCCCGCGGCCGCGCGAACGCCGCAGCGTGGCCGGCCGCTTCTTCGGCATCTACGCCGATCCGCGCGCCTGGGCGAGCCTCTTCTATATGCTGCTCGCGCTCGCGACCGGCATCTTCTATTTCACCTGGACGGTGACGGGCATCTCGCTATCGCTCGGCATGGCGATCCTGATCATCGGCGTGCCGGTGTTCCTGCTGTTCCTCGGCTCCACGCGGCTGTTCTCGCTGCTGGAAGGGCGCATCGTCGAAACCTTCCTCGGCGTGCGCATGCCGAGACGCCCGGAATATCCCGACCGCAACGCCGGCATGCTCGACCGCATCGTCGGCATGCTGAAGGACGTGCGTACCTGGTCGACCATGCTCTACATGCTGCTCATGCTGCCGCTCGGCGTGGCGTATTTCTCCCTGGCCGTGTCGCTCGTCAGCACCGCGCTCGCCCTGGTCAGCGCGCCGTTCGTGTTCCTCTTTGCGGACGCCTACGTCGATTACGAGCTTTATTTCTTCCACGCGGACGGCACCTCCTACGGCCTGGGCGGGCTTGAATCCCTGCTGGCCTGCGCGCTGGGTGTCCTGCTGCTGACGCTTTCCCTCCACCTGTTCCGTGCCATCGGCGTGCTGCAGGGGCATATCGCTCGTGGCCTGCTGGTGCAACCCGGCCGCGATCAGGGCTGACAGCGGCCGAAGCAGGGTCTAGGCTTATGTAAAGTGTTTTCGCGCGCCCACGGGCGCCGACGGGGGTACGGAATGCCCGGGACTGTTGCCCTGCTGCTGGTTGCGGTGATTATTGTTCTTGCTGTGCTGTATGCGCGCCGCCCGCGGCCGGCTGCGGGCGTTGTCGATGTCCGCGCGTTGCGGCAGCTGTCATGGCAGGAGCTTGAAGTGCTCATCGCGGATTACTTCATCCGCGAAGGCTTCGTGCTCCGCGCGCACGGCGGCAAGGCGGTCGACTTCGTGATGGAGAAGGGCGAGCAGCACTACCTCGTGCAGTGCAAGCACTGGCGCGCGAAGCGTGTCGACGAACCGGATGTGCGCGCGGTGTTCGGCCACATGGCGGCGACGCGCGCCGTTGCGGCGTACGTGCTCTGCAGCGGGCACTTCACGCCTGCGGCGATCCGCTTCGCGAGCGGCAAGCGGATCGAGCTGATCGACGGCACGGGACTTTCGCGCATGGTCGAGGAAGTCCGGCAGGACCCGAGCGAAATCACGCAGTCGCGCCTCGGCGCGATGCGCGACGCGGAGCGCACGCATCCTCGGCGCGAGATTCTCTGTCCGCGCTGCGGTCGGCCGATGAGCCGGCGCCGCGAGCGCGGCAAGGCGCGAAGCGACAGCCGCGAGTTCTATGGCTGCTCGCGGTATCCCACCTGCAAGGGACGGCGCGAGATTGCCTGAGTGTCCGGAAGGACGCAGGCATGAGGCAGATCGCGTGGACGAGGAATTCCAGGAACGTCTTGCCGGCATTCGCGAACTTGCCGAACCGCTGCGGCAGCTCGACGCGCTGGAGCGGCTGTACGCGGAACTTGCAGACGGCGGTATCGGTGCTGCCACGACCATCGCTGCCGACGCCGCGGCGCTTGCGCGCGGGGATGTCCCGCCCGACGTTGCCGCGCGCGCCGCGCTGCTCGCCGCGAACGCGGCGTTGCGCTGCCATCGCCTGGAAGATGCCGAGCAGGTGCTCGTCGAGGCGCTCGACCAGGTCCAGGACAGCGGCCTTTCCAGCCGTCTTCGCCTGCTGCTCGCGGAAACGCGATTCACCGCAAACCATTACGGCGGTGCGCGCGACGCCGCGCACCAGGTCCTGCTCGACGCCGATCTCGCCGGCGACCGGCTGCTGCAGGCGCATGCGCTCACCTGGCTTGGCGCGGCGGCCGCGCAGCTGAGCGAGTACCAGGTCGCGCTGGAGAACCTGCACCGCGCGCTGAAACTCCTTGATGACGCCGGCCAGCCCGCGCTTACCGCGCGTCCCATGAACTACATCGCGATCGTCCATGAAGAAGTGGGCGAGGAAGCCGAGGCGATGCGCTGGTACCAGCGTGCGCTTGAAGTGCTCGCCGACTATCCCGACACGCGCCTTGCGGTGCGCGTGTTCGCGAACTACGGCGAACTCGCCGCGCGCCGCGGCGAGCGTGAGCGTGCGGAGGAATTTCTACGCCAGGCCGCAAACGATGCGCTTCGCATCGGGGACCATTCGCTGCGTGCATGGTGTTTCTGGGCGCTGGCCAACCAGGCGCTCGCGGACAACGACACCGATACCGCGCGCCGGCATCTCACCATGGCACTGCGCGATGTCGAACTCGGGCACGCCGAGCGCACGAAGGCCGAAGTGCTCACCGCCGTCGGACGCTTCCACGCGCAGCTCGGCAACCATGACCGCGCTGTCGACTATCTCATGCGGGGATTGCGGCATGCCGAGCGAGCGCAGGTGAACCGCGAGGTGTACAAGTCGCACCTCGCGCTCGCGGAAGTGCACGAGCAGTTCGGCGAGATCGAGCGCGCGCTGTTCCATTTCAAGGAATACCACCGCATACGCGGCGCGGTCGTCGATGAAGTCGTGAAGGCGAAGGTGCGCAACGTGCTCGCGCGCGTCGAACTCGAGCAGGCGCGCGAGGAGCAGGAAGAAAACGTCCTGCGCAGCTTCCGCATCCGGCGCGCGTACGAAGAACTCAAGCGCCTGCACGCGGAACTTGCGGAGAAGAACCGCCTGCTCGAGGAATACAGCGTGCGCGATCCGCTCACCGGCGCCTACAACCGCCGCTACCTCGACCGCCAGCTCGCGGCCGAGTTCGAACGCAGCCGCCGCTATCGCCTGCCGCTCAGCGTCGCGATCTGCGATCTCGACAACTTCAAGGTCGTCAACGACCAGCTCTCGCACGCGGTCGGCGACGAGACGCTGCGCGTGGTCGCGCAGACGATGACGGACCTTGTCCGCCAGTCGGACATCCTCGCGCGTTACGGTGGCGAGGAGTTCGTGCTCGTGTTTCCCGGTGCGGCGCTCGCGGAAGCTGTGCATGCCTGCGAGAAGATTCGTGCAGCGATCGAGTCGCGGAACTGGGGCGCGGTGCACCCGGGGCTCGCGGTCACCATCAGCATCGGCGTGACGGAGGATCCGGCCGCACCGCACTGGGAGCGGCTGCTGGCGGATGCCGACCTGCGCCTGTACGAAGCCAAGCGCGGCGGCAGGAACCGCGTCGTCTCCTGAGGGTTTGCGCCCAGCACTCGGGTGCCTTGCCTCAAATTTTTCTTTGCCCGATACTCAAGGCGCACCGGCGTTCGACCGGACAGAACAACCAATGGGGACGTGCGGATTCCGCACAGCCAACGGGGGGAGTAAAGCGCCCGTGCCGCGACAAGCGGCACGGGCCTTTTTTTGCCTCGCGTTCGGCGCGAAAATTTTTTTCACCTGAAGCGTACTTCCGGCTTGTCGACGCCCTGTTTTGTGGGTAAAATTGAATCCGTATTCAGGTTCATGTTTATTTTTGAACACAGGTGCAGGAGATGTCGAAGGTGCGCGCCATGCCGGCGGAGCCGGTCCAGGCCCGCAGCCGAAAGACCATGAACCGCATCCTGGATGCGGCGGAACTCCTGCTCGCGGATTCATCCATCGACCGCATCGGGATCGCCGACATCACGGCCCAGGCCGGGGTTGCGGCGGGCAGCTTCTACACGCGCTTCGCGGACAAGGAAGACATGCTGGAGCGCCTCGTCGAGCGCTACGTGGATGACCTGCACGGCCTTGCGGAACGCGTGGTGCCGCGCCTGCGGGAAGAGCGCGCGCTGGAGAAGCGCCTGGAGATGGTGATCGACGCCGTCACGGGACTGTTCGCGCAGCGCCGCGGCGTGGTGCGCTCGGTGCTGCTGAAGCTGCGCCATGACCCCGATTACAGCAACGCCATGCTGGCGGACGAATTCCAGGGTTTCTACGATCTCGCCGCCGAACTCCTGGTCGGCGATGCAAGCGAGGTGCGCGAGGCGGATTCCGCGGCGGCAGGACGTTTCTGCATGCAGATCATCGCCTCGTATTGCCGGGACGCGATCCTCTTCGAGGAGTTTCCCGTGCAGATGACGACGCCGCGGCGCAACCCGGCGTTCAAGTCCGCGCTCAAGGCGGCGTGTCTTGGCGTGCTTGGCGCAGAGCGCGCCATGCACGAGCGGTAAAAGGCGCTTCGGCGCGAAAGGTTTCCAGGCAGGACAGGAATCGGCGGCGCTGCCGTCTCTCCCCCCAGGCTGGTCCCCACGACCAGGATGTCCGTTTCGTTCCCCCCTTTTGCGGAACGGGCGCGGACGGCGGAGCTTGCCGAACCTACGGACGGGTAACGGCAGGCCGGGTGACGCATTGGTTGATGCATCCCCGGTCTGTCGCCTCTCCCCTCCCTTGAACGAGGGTTCCGCCAGGCAGCGGCGACGCTGTCCTGGCGGTCTTCTTTTCCGCTCCCCCGTGACGCCCGCCCGTGGCGAAAACGTCAATTGCTGCTATCTTTCACCGCGTTTCTCTACAAACCATTTCTTCACAGGAGAACGGACATGCGCAACATCATCATCGGCCTTTCGCTCGCGTTCGGCGCGCTGGCTGTCACCCCCGCCCAGGCGTTCGACTCCGACTGGCGCATCAAGGCGGGCCTGCTGTCGCTCGAAAACGATGACAGCGCCGCGACCAATGTCGGCCTCGTCTACGCGATGGACTTCCTCGGCATGGTCGGCGCGGAAATCGAAGGCAACACCAGCATCGCCGACGGCGAATTCGGCAGCGTGGATTACAGCGCCACGCAGCTTGGCGGTTATGCAACCGTCACCACGCCCGGCCCGATCTACTTCAAGGCGAAGGCGGGCTACGTGTACACGGACGTGGACTTCGGTGGCGGAAGCGAAAACGACACGGACATCGCCTACGGCATCGGCGCGGGCTTCTTCGGCTTTGAACTGGAGTACACGCGCACGAGCTATGACGATCTCGATATCGACTTCATCTCGCTCGCGTTCGGCTTCTGAGCGTTGCCATTGAAAGAAACCCCGCGCAAGCGGGGTTTTTTTTGCCTGTCCCTCGGCTCACTGCAATGTCCTGCCGTGCGCCTCGAACCAGCCATCCTTGCCTTCCTGGTACTGGTAGACCGACACGTAGCCGAGCGATTCGATGCGCGACGCCGCTTCGCGCGCGAGCGGGGAATCGGAGTTTGAACAATAAACGACGATGTCGTACTCGGGTTCCGGCACCGCTTCGCGGATGCGGTCCGCAAAGCAGTCATCGTCAAGCGGAACATTGATCGCGAACGGCAGGTGCCGGCGTTCGTAATCAGCCTCGGGCATGGTTTCGATCAGCACGAAGTGGCGCCGCCGCTCCAGCATGCGCTCGAGTTCCTTGCGATTGATGATCTGCATCGCAGGTCTCTCCCCGTACCGGAACATGACGGCGTGATGTCGATGTCTTCCGCAGGATCATCAACCGCCGTCGCGCGTTCCGCAGATCAGGTTGATCGTCATTTCATTCTTCAATGGGAACGGCGTGCCGGAAACCAAGTCGCGCGCGCAAAAATTTTCAGCGATTCACAGCGTCCTGCCGCTTGCGCAGGTCGCGCGACATGCGCACGAAGCCGAGCGCGCCGAGGATCGTGACGATGAGCGGAAAGCCGAGCACGAAACGGCCCGCGCCCGGCTGCCAGTGATTGAGCAGCTGGTACATCCATACACCGGTGAGTGGCGCGATGAGTCCGCGAATGCCCGTAAGCGTCACGTGCGTTCCCATGTACAGCGCGGATTTTTCCGGCGCAGCGAAATCGTGGTGGCCGAGATTCCAGCCGAGCGTGCCGCCCGCCATGCCGATGCCGTGCAAGACCGCGCCCGCCCAGAACAGCGCGGGCTGATCGAGCGCCACCGCGATGAAATACACCGCGAACGTCAGCACGAACGACCACGCCTGCCGCGCGCGGTAATGAATGACGTGGCCGCGATCCAGCAGCCGCGACCAGACCGGGATCGCGAGCGCCATCACCAGCAGCGGGATCGACGAGGTGATCAGCATCTGCTTCAGCTGCGTGAGGCCGTAGCGTTCCGTCATCACGAGAATCAGCACCGGCACCATGGCGAGGTTGCCGCCGCCGAAGGAAAACATCAGCCGCATGTAGCGGCGAAAGTCGTGATCGGTGCGCAGGAGCCGCCACATCGCGAGCATGCCGACGGAATGCGGCTCGCGCGTCTCGAGCTCGCGCTCCTTGCGCAGCAGGATCTTCTGCCGGCGGATGCGCAGCCGGCTGAACGTGACCGCGCCCGCGAAGCCGAGAATCGCGAGCAGCGGATAGATCACGCGAAACGCCTCCGGCTCCGCGCTGAGCGCAAGGCCGAGCACGATGCCCGTCGAACCCATGATGAGCGTCATCGCGCGCACCAGCCGGCCCGCCATGTTGCCCATCTGCGCGCGCGGGAAATTCGCCTGCCAGACCGTCGCGCGCAGCGTCGTCACACCCGTCCAGCACACGCGCGCAATCACCGCGCCGGCCGTCATCAGCGCGAGCCCGGCAAGGTTCACGGGCGCGAACGCCATCACCATGAGGCCGAGCATGGTGCCGATCTGCATGCCGCGCAGGAAACGGATCTTCTCGCGGCCCTGGCTGAGCGACGCCCAGACGAAGCTCGTGATGTTCGAGAACGCCGGCGCGCCCGCCACGATCGCAACACCGGTGTTCAGCCAGGCGGGATCGACATGTCCCGCGAACAGGTTCTTCACCAGCACGCCCGCGACGCCGCCCTCGACCGCGCCGAGCGCGAGCGCGAGCAGCGACCAGGCGCGCATTTCGCGCGGGTACGTGGGCCGCACCATGAACGGCAGCGGTGGCTGCCGGCGGCGGCGGACGAATGTCTTGATGGGTGAAGGCATGGACGGGCGATTGTAGGGCAGGGCGCAAGCGCAGCGTGATCCGGGACATCGATCAGGACGCGCGCCCTGGCGGCGGAAGGCTAATGATAATGATTTGCATTTATCTTGCCTCGCCGCTACCCTGCGCACCATTCCGCGTGTCCTACATATTTTAAGGAGTCCTCGATGTCCCCGCGCGCCTCGCTCGCCGCCCTGCTTGTTGCCGCTTCTTTCGCCACGCCGCTTGCCGCCGCCGATGAAGGCGATGTCACCGCGCTGGATTCCATCACGATCGAGGCGGCGCGCGTCGGCAAGCCCGCGACGGGCCTGCCGTACACGGTGACGGTCATCACCCGCGAGGACATCGAGAACCAGCTCGCGCTCGGCGGCGATATCGCGCAGCTGCTCGGCAACCGCCTGCCGTCGTTCGCGCCGAGCCGCCAGAAGATGACAGGCTTCGGCGAATCGCTGCGCGGCCGCGAACCGCTGATCCTCATCGACGGCGTGCCGCAGTCGAATCCGCTGCGCAACGGCTCGCGCGACGGCTACACCATCGATCCCGACATGATCGAGCGCATCGAGATCATCCACGGCGC
>CAZRFE010000033.1:0-27171 GCA_964599565.1 uncultured Gammaproteobacteria bacterium | reverse complement strand
GTTCCCGCGCATCTGCCTGCCGGTGATCATCTCGGGCAGCGCGTTGATCAACAACCTGCTGTTGTTGCTCGCGATGGTCGTGATCCTTCACTTCATCGGCTTTCATCCCACGAGAACCTTCGTCTGGCTGCCCGTGCTCATCGTGCTCAATCTCGCGTTTGCCGTTGGTCTCGGAATCCTGCTCGGCGTGCTGAACGTCTTCATACGTGACGTCAGCCAGGTGCTGCAAATCGTCCTGCAGTTCTGGTTCTGGCTGACGCCGATCGTCTACAGCGTGCAGATTCTTCCGGAGGGTTTTGGCAGCATGCTGGAATGGAATCCGTTCTACCTGCTGGTATCGGCGTATCACGACATACTTATCTACGGGCAGCCGCCCAACTGGCCTGACCTGTTGCAGTTTGCCGGGATCAGCGGCGCGCTGATCATCGCCGGCCTTTTCCTGTTCCGGCGCGCCAGCCCTGAAATGGTGGATGTGCTGTGACGACAGGTCTCTCTGTAAGGAATCTCGGAAAGGCTTACCGCGGTTATCGAAGCGAACTGCAGCGCTTTGCCCGCTGGTTCGGTGTTCCTTCGCGGCCTGCCTCTGAAACCTGGGTATTGCGCGATGTTTCGTTTGCTCTGGAACCGGGCGACGCCATCGGTATTGTGGGTCAGAACGGCGCCGGCAAGAGCACGTTGCTGAAGCTCATCACAGGCACGACGCGCCCGACCGAAGGCAGCGTGCATGTCGCCGGCAGCGTAGCGGCCATGCTGGAGCTTGGTATGGGTTTCAACCCGCAGCTTACCGGCCGTGAAAACGTCTTTGCATCGGCCGGCCTCATGGGCCACCAGCATCGCGCCATCGAGGAAAAGCTCGACGAAATCCAGGATTTTGCCGAGATCGGCGATTACTTTGACCAGGAAGTAAGAACGTATTCCAGCGGCATGCAGGCGCGCCTGGCCTTCAGTGTCGCTACTGCATTCCGCCCCGATGTGCTCATTGTCGACGAGGTGCTGTCCGTTGGCGACGCGTACTTTCAGCACAAGAGTTTCGCGAAGATCCGCGAATTCCAGGAGCAGGGCACCTCGCTGCTGATCGTCACGCATGACAGAAACGCGATTCAAAGCGTTTGCAGCCGCGCGATCCTTCTGGAGAAAGGCCGCATGTTGAAAGATGACATACCGGATGTCGTCTTTGATTTCTATAACGCGCTTATTGCGCAGAAAGAAAATACACTCATCGAACAACATGAGGATGAGTCGGGCCGGGTTCGCACGGTTTCGGGCACAGGCGAAGCGCGTGTAGCAGACATCACAATGGTTGATGAGGCTGGCAATCCAAAAGAGTATTTGAAGGTTGGCGAAGAAGCGGTCCTTCGTATAAGGGTTGTCGTCAATGAAGACATACCGCGCCTCGTACTTGGTTACATGATCAAGGATCGTTTGGGGCGCGAGATATTCGGTACGAATACGCACCACACAAAACAGGTCGTTGAAGGTATCAAGGCAGGGGAGGAAATCGAATTCAGAGTTTCATTTGTCGCTGCATTGGGGCCGGGCAGCTACTCGGTTTCGACAGCCCTGGTCAGCACGGATACTCACCTCGTGAACAACTATGAGTGGAGAGATCTTGCTTTGATGCTTAACGTGGCGAATATCGATAAACCGCTGTTTATTGGAAGCGCCTGGCTGCCACCACAGATAGAAGTGCGACGCAAATGACCTTTGTTAGCTATGCGCAAAATTTCGAGGATGTGATGTTGGCGCGTGCTTTGTCGGGCATTAAAAAAGGATTTTATGTTGATGTTGGTGCGCAGAATCCTGTCGAACATTCCGTGACGAAAGCCTTCTACGATAACGGCTGGTCGGGAATTAACATCGAACCTGTTTCTGAGTGGCACCGCTTGCTTTGCGAGCAACGATCAAGGGATTTGAACTTGAATGTTGCGGTCGGCAGACAAGCGGGCACATTGAAGTTCTATTCAATCGAAGGAACGGGTCTTTCGACTGCTGATCGCGAAATTGCGGAAAAACACAAACTGGGCGGTTGGAAGGCGATTGAAACAGATGTCCCTGTGCGCAGCTTGACGGAGATCCTGGAGGAGCGGGGTGTCCGGGACATTCATTTTCTGAAGGTGGACGTTGAAGGCTTTGAGAAACAGGTTCTTGAGGGTATGGATTTCTCGCGCTTCCGTCCTTGGATCGTTCTTGTGGAGGCAACGCAGCCGCTGTCTTCAGAACCGACCCACCATTCTTGGGAATCTCTGCTAGTTGGATTCGACTATCAGTTTGTGTACTACGATGGATTGAATCGCTTCTACGTTGCCAAGGAGCATGCCGGACTGGCGCGATATTTTGCTTTGCCTCCCAATGTATTTGATGACTTTATTAGGTCTTCCGAGTTGCAAGCGCTTCATTCTAAAGATGTGGAAGAACGACTTCGGCATACCGAGCAAGCGCTTGTCACAACGCAATCGGTTTTGGATGGAGTTCAGCGGGCTTTTGAAGACGCGCGATCTGGTTTTGAACGACAATCCGCGAGGCGAAAGGCGGATATTGATTGGCTGGAGCGGGAGATACGGCGCAAGAGCAAGGCAATTGAATTTATGGAGCGCGATATCGAGGCAATTCAAAACGCGCTCGCTGCGACATTGAACAGTATTTCATGGAAAATTACAGCGCCGCTTAGATCAGGGAAAAACGTTCTCAGGTCAGCGGCTCGTTTTTTATCGCGAGCCGGTGTCGCACGGCCAGTTGTATCTTTGTTGCTTACTCCATTTCCAGACGTAAAGCGGCGCTTTGACGTGCTTGGCGCTCCGAGGCCGGAATCGGAGAGAAGTGCGAAGCAGAACGTCCCGTTACACGTAACCGAGTCCGCCACCAAGTTCATCGACGTGCTCTCGCAAGCAGGGAAAACCGGATCTAACGAAGGGGGTTCGCAATGAGAATCCTGGTCGATCTGCAGTCCTGCCAGACGGGGAGTCGGGAGCGTGGTATCGGTCGCTATTCGATGTCACTGTTGAAGGCAATGCTTGAAAGACCTCGGAACCACGAGTTCATGGTAGCCCTGAACGACGTGCTCCATTCGTCGATTGAGCCAATACGCGGTGAACTCCAGGGGCTGATAGCGGATGGTCAGATTCGTGTTTGGCGACAGCCGCAGAAATCATCGCCACATGTCATCGAAGATGCGTGGAATCGCGCGGCGGCGGAGTTGATGCGCGAGTCGTTCCTCTGCCGCGCAAGGCCGGATGTGATCCATGTGTCGAGTGTTTTCGAGGGTGTGGCCGACGAGGCTGTTGTAACGCTGAAACGCTTTTTTGACGCGCCGCCGATCGCTGTCACGCACTACGATCTGATTCCTTATTTTTACAGAGAAAAGTATCTGCTGACCGATCAGATGCGTTCGGAATTCGATAAGCGCGTGGATGCGTTGCGGCAAGCGGATCTATTCCTGGCGATTTCCGAGCATACCGGCCGAGAGCTGGTGGACGTAGTTGGCGTCGACCCTGCTCGTGTTGTCGATATTGCTGCTGGCGTGAGTTCGAAGTTCCGAAAGAAAAATATCAGCGAGTACGAGAAGGCCAGACTGCTGAGCATGCTGGGCTTGTCCGAAGATTTTGTCTTGTACACGGGTGGTGGTGATTCGCGAAAGAATATCGACGGCCTAATCACGGCATACGCGCGCCTTCCCGAAGGTGTGCGCGCAACTCATACGCTTGCGATCGTGAGTAGGATGCCGCCATCGATATTTGATCATCTTCAGGGATTGGTGCGCGCGCTCAAGCTGGAAGAGCAGGTTCGTTTTATCGATTACGTAACAGACGAGGATCTGGTACGGCTTTACAACTTGTCCGGAGTGGTTGTGTTGCCGTCTTTTCATGAAGGTTTTGGTCTGCCGTTGCTCGAAGCGATGGCGTGTGGCGCGCCCGCCTTGGGGTCCAATAGGACAAGTATCCCTGAGGTTCTCGGTCGCGCGCACGCAATGTTTGATCCAGACGATGCGAGCGATATTGCGGCGAAACTTCTGTCTGTGTTGAGCGACTCGAGCTTTGCGACGCGGTTGCGTGAAGAAGGTCTTGCGCAAGCGAAGAAGTTCACCTGGCAAAATTCGGCGGAGATTGCACTGGATTCGCTCGAGGCGTTGCATGAGCAGCGGGGTGCCAAGGCGCCGAGATCACAGAATGCGAGTAGCAAAGGAAAGCGTGGTGTTGCCATTGTTGCAGATCTCGACAATGCAAGTGTTGCTGAGTGGCAGGGTTTGTTGCAGGGCCTTGGCGAAAGATTCGATGTATCCTTGGTTGGAAATCAAGAGTTGGGCAACCAACATCTTCGCGGAGTGAATTTCGTTTCCGTTGAAGCGTATCGAATGAACGCGATGCGTTACGCGCAGCGCATTTACCACGTCACGTCCGCATCCAAATGTTGCTGGGTAACTGCCCTTGCCCAGGAATACCCCGGTTTCGTTTTCATGGAAGATGCTACGGCGGGGTCCTGTTTGTCGTCAGGACAATACACGGAAGGGCAAGCGTTGTTGGAGTTGTACCGCTCCCACGGATACTTTCCGCTGACGCAATACCTGGCTGGCCGATCAATCGCGCAGTTGGCGGAAGAGTACACGTGTAACCGACCGCTGCTTGCTGTCGCGGAGTCCGTTTTTGTTGCCAAAGTGGAAGATCTCGAACTCATCCGGCAATGGTATGGGAGCCAGATCGAACGCAAACTCCGCGTCCTGCAGCTACTGCAAGAGGGAAACTACCGCGACGTGGCGGCACACCTCGAACACTCGCCGGATTATCCGAATCAGGTTGCTGTTGCCCGTGAGTTGGCACAGCTTCGGGCGCCGGTTGAACCGTCTAATGAGGATATCGCCGAGGTAGCGGAATGCGTGGCAGCAAACTTTCCCGACGTCTCGCGTCAGCGTCAACTATTCATTGATATTACGGAACTCGCGAAGAATGACGCGAAAAGCGGCATCCAACGCGTGGTTCGCGCCGTTCTAACGGAGCTGCTGGCGCGGAAATTGGTGGGCTATCGGGTCGAACCCGTTTTTAGCGATCAAGACGGAAACTATTGCTATGCAAGAAAGTACACGCTGTCGAAAATCCTGGGAGTTGCCAGCAACCTGCAGGGTGATGTTGATGACTCGCTGATTGAGCCGCGAGCTGGTGATATTTTCTTGCGCCTCGATCTTGTCCTGGACGGTCCGGATATCGGATTGCAGAGGCTTCGCAATTATGGTGTGAGGGTTTATGAGGTCGTGTATGACTTGTTGCCCGTGAAATGGCCGGAACATTTTATTCCAGAGATGCCTCCTGCATTCCATCGATGGCTCGATGAGACAAGTCGATACGCAGATGGCGTCGTTTGCATTTCAAAGGCAGTGGCGGACGAAATGTTGTGTTGGCTAGACGGCTGGCAAACCGCGCGATCTCGACCATTGAGTGTTGGCTATTTCCACCTGGGTGCGGATATAGACAGGACAGTACCGACAACGGGAATCTCGGATGAAGTGAGGGCTGTGCTCGATAAAGACAGCACCCGCACGTTCTTGATGGTCGGGACCATCGAATCGCGCAAAGGTTACGACCAAGTGCTCGATGCGTTCGATCAATTATGGGGGGAAGGGAGCGTGGAGCGGCTAGTGATCGTTGGTCGGCAGGGCTGGCTGGTGGACGATCTGGTTCAGCGCATCCTGCAGCACCCTGAAAATGGGCACCGATTGTTCTGGCTGAGCGACGTGTCGGATGAGGCGTTGGTGAAGCTTTACGAGCGGACTGACGCCCTGATCATGGCATCGGAAGCCGAAGGTTTTGGCTTGCCTCTCATAGAAGCGGCGAAACATGGCATTCCATTGATCGCGCGCGACTTGCCTGTATTTCGAGAGGTAGCGGGTGAAGGCGCATTATATTTCGATGGTGAGACGGGTAAAGCACTGGCCAGCGTGGTGAATCGGTGGCTCAAGCTGCGCAATGACGGCAGCGTGCCTTCGTCATCGGCCGTCGAATTCCTCAGTTGGAAGCAAAGTCTGGATCAGTTGCTTGCCGTCATCCTCGACGGCAAGTGGTACCACGAGTGGCGATCACGGCAGCGCTATTTCCTTTCACCAGTTAAAAGTATCGTCGACACAGCTGTTGGGAAGCAGCGCAATCATCGCATACACACGACGGGTCGAGGTGGATTGTTGGTCGCATCCCAACCCTGGTGTCTCGATGCGGGGGAATATGAAGTGCGTTTGCATATAGAAATGCAGCGATCAATGCCAGACAGATCGGCATGGTATGAATTTGTTGCGGACGGCCAGGTGCTGGTCAGGCATTGGCTTGCGAAGGATGTGAAAACAGACGGCGATCTGATAAAAAACTCGATCAAGCTTGAACACCGGTACGACGATTTTCAATTTCGACTCTGGACCTCTGTGGCGGCCAGTATGACGTTTCTTTCAATGGAGATGGTTCCCGTCGCATCAAGCACAGAACGCGATGATGGTGCGGCGGCGCAAGCGTCCGCGTAGGCCGCCAGAGCGATAGAATGACGAACCAACAAGGCAGCCAGTCGCCTGTTTATCTGGCGAAGCGATTGCTTCGTCAGATCCTGTCCCGCATGACGCACTTGAGTTGGCTTCGATGGCTTGTCGGCTCCGTCACGCGCCGAATTCCCGCGCTTCACGAAAAACTTGTGCGCGTGGCAACGGGCACGGACACGATTGCGGACAGAAAAAAGTCTCCTGCTCGAAGCGCGCCGCGCAACGCAGTGGAAGCAAGGCTGACGATGGATGCGCGCCGGGTGTACCGACAGCTGTGCGAGTTGTTGCCAGCGGTTGAACGCGCATCCACGCGGAAATCAACCGCACCGCAAGGTCCTCCGAGGCTCGCCTACGTTTCACCGCTACCGCCCGTTCGTTCCGGCATCAGCGATTATTCCTCAGAACTGATCCCCGCGCTCGCGTCCCACTACGAGATCGAGCTCGTTGTCGATCAGCCTGAGGTGTCGGATCAATGGCTGCGCGAAAACTTCGCTGTCCGCAGCATTGAATGGTTCCGGAACAATGCGGAACACTACGACCGGGTTCTCTATCACGTCGGCAACGCGCCCTATCACCGTCACGTGCTCGAGTGCCTGGAAGTTCATCCCGGCGTTGTCGTGCTGCATGATTTCTTTCTCGGCGACCTTCACGCCTACCGCGAATTCGAAGCCGGCGAGGCTGATGCCTTGTCCGAAGAGCTTTATCTTTCGCACGGCTACGATGCATTGAAGATGCGTTGCGACGGCAGGATTCCGGATGCCATCACGGACTATCCGTCGAATTTCTCCGTGCTGCGCGATGCGAGTGGCGTGATTGTGCATTCCGCGTACTCGAGGAAACTGGCTGAAAGATGGTACGGCGCCGGCTTTTCGAACGACTGGGCGTGCATTCCGCATCTTCGCGTGCCGCAGTCTGGCATCGACCGCGACGAGGCGCGCGGGCGTCTGGGGTTTGATGACGACGCGTTCGTCATTTGCAGCTTTGGAGTCCTCGGCAGGAGCAAGCAGAATCATCGCCTGTTTGATACGTGGCGACGTTCTGCGCTCGGCAGCGATCCGCGGTGCATCCTGGTGTTCGTTGGCGGGGAAGGCGACAAGGACTACAGCCGGGAACTGCAACAGAGCATTGCTTCGCACGGATTGGGCGGGCGGGTCCGGATCACCGGGTGGGCGGACAAGAAAACCTTTCAGGATCATCTTGCAGCCGCTGACGCCGCCGTGCAATTGCGTGCGTATTCACGTGGTGAGACATCCGGCACAGTGCTCGACTGCATGAATCATGCGGTGCCGACGATCGTGAATGCCTGTGGCCCGATGGCCGATCTGCCTGCGGATGCCGTATGGATGTTGCCGAAGGACTTCGACGACGCGGAGTTGATCCAGGCGATGGAGACCCTCCGTGACGACAAGCAGCGGCGGCATGCGCTGGCCGAGCGTGCGCGCGCTGTGATTCTCGAGCAACACGACCCCGCGGTTTGCGCTGGAATGTACACGGATGCAATCGAACGTTTTCACGAAGCAGCGCGGCGCGACCGAAGCCGTCTCCTCAATGAACTGATCGCGTTGTCGTCCTTGCCAGCGAGCGACGATGAGCTCGCTGCACTGGCTACGGATATCTCGCGGAACAGTCCCGCACGCGCACCGGCGAGCACGTTGTTCATTGATGTCAGCGTGACCAGTCGCACGAAACTCAGGACCGGCATAGAACGCGTTACTCGAGCGCTGCTGCACGAGTTCATGAAATCCGTGCCGGACGGATACCGTGTCGAGCCGGTTTACCTGAGCGATCAGGGTGGGCACTGGCACTATCGCTATGCGCGGCATTACATGCTCGACATGCTGTCTTGCCCGACCGATGTCCTGCGGGACGAGCGGATCGAGCCGCGTGCCGGGGATTTTCTTTTTTGCGCGGATCTCGCCGCGGACATGGTTGTAGCGGCGGATCGCGATAGCGTGTATCGCCGGCTTCGCGAAGCTGGCGTGAGCGTGTCCTTCATGGTGCATGACCTGTTGCCGATGAGCATGCCGGAAGTCTTTCCTCCGTCCGCGCGTGAGCCGTTCGTTGCCTGGCTTCGCACAGTCGTTCGCGTGTCGGACATCATTGTCTGCGTCAGTCGTGCCGTGAAATCGGAGCTGGAAGACTGGATCGCGCAGGACAGCGTCGAGGTCAATCCGGAACTTCGCGTCGAATGGTCTCATCACGGGTCGGACCTGCGTGCGTCCGGCCCGGATCGGCAACTGCCGCACGATGCGAAGCGTGTACCGGAACAGTTGCGCAAGCGGCGCACTTTCCTCTGCGTCGGAACTCTGGAGCCACGCAAAGGCTACGCGCAGGTTCTCGATGCCTTCGAGCGGCTCTGGCGTGAGAACGATGACCTGAATCTTGTCATTGTCGGCAAGGAAGGCTGGCAAGGCCTGCCCGATGAAGATCGACGCGACATTCCGGATGTCGTGCGCCGGCTGAAGAAGCATCCGGAGCGAAATCGCCGACTCTTCTGGCTGGAAGACGTCAGTGATGAATATCTTGAACAGCTTTACGAGAACAGCGACTGCCTGCTTGCGGCCTCACTGGGCGAGGGTTTCGGTTTGCCGCTGATTGAAGCTTCGCGTCACGGCATTCCGTTGCTTCTGCGCGACATCCCCGTGTTCCGCGAAGTGGCCGGCGCGCAGGCAGACTTTTTCCGCGGCAACGATCCGCTGTCGCTGGCCGAGGCCATCCGCCAGTGGCTCGAAGGGCACGCTGGCCGCAAACAAGACTCAGGAGGAGCGCTTGCATCGCTGAGTTGGCGGCAGAGCGCTCGCAAACTGATGTCGCTACTGCTCCCGCAGTCCAAAGTTCACGTGGAACGGAAGCCTTGTCTTTACGTGGACGTGTCCGTTGTATCGCGGGACGACTTTCGCACGGGCATACAACGCGTGGTGCGCGCCTTGTATCGCGAGATCGCGCATCAACCACCGGAAGGTTTCAGCGTCCATCCCGTGCGGCTTGTCGAGCGCGGTGGGCGGTGGCGCTACGCGTTCGCAACCGGTTTCCGCGATAAACATGGCGCGGTCGACGAAGGCGAGGGCCCGAGTGGCGATATCGCTGCGATGCCGGGCGATGTGCTGCTTGGCCTTGATCTCGCCGGCAGCATGGTGGTGGATGCCGCGAAGCAGGGGGTTTACCGGGCACTCCGTGAAGACGGCGCCACCACGTGGTTTGTCGTGTACGATCTGTTGCCCGTCACGGCACCGCACTGCTTTTCACGCGCCGATTCAGAGATGCACGAGATGTGGTTGCGTGCGATCAGTGAAGCTGACGGCGTGGCGTGCATTTCCGCAACTGTCGCGAAGGCATATCAAGCGTGGCATCTGAAAACCTTCGGTGAGCACAGGAGCGTGCCGAAGGTACGGCGTTTTCCGCTTGGTTCCGACATCGAACGCTCTGCGCCAAGCCGGGGGCTGCCCAGAGATGCGCACGCCGTGCTTGCGGCGTTATCATCGCGGCCGACGTTCCTCGCCGTCGGCACCGTCGAGCCGCGCAAATGTTACGACCAGGTATTGCACGCCTTCCGGCGCCTCTGGGCTACCGATATCGACGTCAATTTCGTCATCGTCGGCAAGCAGGGGTGGAACGTCGAAGCATTGTCGCGGGAACTGTCCGGTGATCCGGAGTCGGGGCGACGGCTCTTCTGGCTCGAAGGGATCAGCGACGAGTACCTGGAACGCATTTACGCCGCATCGTCCTGTCTCGTCGCCGCCTCCGCGGACGAAGGCTTCGGGCTGCCGCTGGTCGAGGCGGCGCGCCACGGGCTCCCGCTGCTGGTCCGCGATATCCCGGTGTTCAAAGAGGTTGCAGGCGAGGGTGCGTTCTACTTCAATGGGCACGCGCCTGCAGATCTGGAAAGTGCGATCCGTGCCTGGCTGGTCCTGGATGCGAGGGGCGAGGCTCCGCGGAGCCAAGGCCTTGGCCGGAGAAGCTGGCAGGAAAGCGCAAACGAATTGATCGACAGGGTCCTGGGCGGTTCCCGGGAAAATGACTTGAAACAAACGGACGGAAGCTAGAGACATGAGCAAGAATGCGGTCATCACGGGCATCACCGGACAGGACGGCGCCTATCTCGCGCAGCTGTTGCTGGAAAAGGGCTATACGGTTTATGGAACATACCGCCGCACGAGTTCGGTCAACTTCTGGCGTATCGAAGAACTCGGTGTTGCATCCCATCCGAATCTTCACCTTGTTGAATACGATCTTACCGATCTCGGCTCCAGCATCCGGCTGATCGAGCAGGCAAAACCTTCCGAGGTTTACAACCTCGCGGCGCAGAGCTTCGTGGGCGTCTCGTTCGACCAGCCCATCACGACAGGCAAGATTACCGGCCTTGGCGCGGTCAATTTGCTCGAAGCGATCCGCATCGTGAATCCGAAGATTCGTTTCTACCAGGCATCCACTTCCGAGATGTTCGGCAAGGTGCAGGCAGTGCCGCAGAACGAGAGCACGCCTTTCTACCCGCGCAGCCCGTACGGCGTTGCCAAACTGTACGCACACTGGATGACTGTCAACTACCGCGAGTCGTACGACATCTTCGGCTCCAGCGGCATCCTCTTCAATCATGAATCGCCACTTCGCGGAAAGGAATTCGTCACCCGCAAGATCACGGACGGTATCGCGCGCATCAAGCTCGGCAAGCTCGATTGCCTTGAGCTGGGCAATCTCGACGCAAAGCGCGACTGGGGCTACGCAAAGGAATATGTCGAAGGCATGTGGCGCATGCTGCAGGCCGACGAGTCCGATACCTATGTGCTCGCGACGAACCGCACGGAAACTGTGCGCGATTTCGTTTCGCTTGCCGCAAAGGCCGCCGAGATCGACCTCGAGTGGCAAGGAAAGGATGAAAAGGAAACGGGCGTTGATGCCGCGACGGGAAAGACAATCGTACGCATCAATCCGAAGTTCTATCGGCCAGCGGAAGTCGATCTCCTGATCGGCGATCCTTCAAAAGCGAAACAGAAGCTCGGCTGGGAGCCGAAAACGTCGTTGGAAGATCTTTGCAGAATGATGGTGGAAGCAGACCTTCGCAGGAATAGCGACGGTTACTCGTTCTGACACGAAAGGGCGTGCGACCCGGTTAAAGTTCCTGACACAAAGAACACCCCCGGGGGGGGCGGACATAAAATCAAAGCGCGGGGTGCTGGCGTCCGATGGTTCCATTACTTGTTTCGCTCTATCTGATAGCGATATCGGTTTCCGTCGGATTGCTGGCGGCTGCAATTTCGAGAAAGACGCTTGGCTTGGTGGAGGCCTTTAGCCTGGGGCTGGGTGTGATCCTTGTTGGCGGTCTTGTGTTCTATGAACGGGCGGCCTTCGAATATTATGCCTACCTTCTGGTGTTCTTTCCGCTTGCATTGATGGCGTGGAAATGGACGGGTCGCCCCATACCCGTTCAGTTTGCCAATGTGTCGGATCCCCCTCCCACCAGACTCCTGACATTCCCTGTTGTTGGTGTCATGGGCCTTCTCCTCGTTACCATTCTGACCCGACTTCCTGTTTCGAACTTCCTCTTCGAGATCGGTGACGCAGGTTCATACGTCAATTCAGCAAATTCCCTTGCGCGGACTGGCGCTTCAACATCGCAGTTTTTCCCGCTCAATCAGATTCTCCTCGGATTGTTCTCATCTCTCGGTGGATTTGAGAGTACGCCGTACGGAGTAGCATTCGCGGGGTTCCTGTCGATCTCCTATGCCTATCTTTTCGGTGAAACGTTTTTCGATGACAAAAGATGGGGGCTTGCTGTTGCATTCCTTGTCGCATTCAACGTACTCGCAATGTGGTTTTCCCGCGTTCCATATTCCGAGACGCTAATGCTGGCAATTAATTTTGCCGCGCTTGCATTTTATGTGTCCGCGCGGAAAGGCCAGTCGCCCGTGCTGAACTACATCCTGTTCGGCCTGTTTATCTCATTGGCGTCCATCAACAGGGTTACCGGGATCGTCTGGATGATGTTGCTCACGGTGGTGATCGTCGTAACCGCCCTCCAGGATCGACAACAGTTTCGCCAATTGCTGCCAGGCGGCTTGATCGCGATCTTGGGCTACTTTGCGTCGGTCTACGTAGCACTCCGGATGGGTGCGGGATATTACATGGGATGGCAGATCAAGGAGTTCATTCCATTTATTGATTCCCGGACGGATCTGCTGGTCTTTCACGTTGTCTGGCTTGCGGGTGCGATAATCGCGGTGTTCCTCACACTTAAATTCAGCAGCGTCCTGAATCGCCTGTGGTCCGGTCTGGGTACCCGCGGTGGCCTGACAACGGTTTTGGCATTCATTATCGCGATCCCACTGGCCGTCCTGGTGGTTTCGGGTGGTAACGAGATCATGGGTGTTACTTTCTATACGAAAGTAATGAACGAAAAGTGGCCGCAAGATGTCTACTTCCTTTGGAATTACTTTACTCCATTGTCGCTGTTGCTTTTTCCTGTTGGCTTGATATTCCTGTTTCGGCGAAAGAATCCGTTTGTCGATCCACCCAGTCTCGCCGTCTGGCTGTTCGCCTTCCTTTTCCTGATTGTTTATTACGTGCGCGTTTCATACGAAAGGCCGCATGATGTCTATCTGTACTGGGACAGGTATTTTCTGAGTGAAGTGTTCCTCGTGTTTGCCGTCGTACTCGTGGGTGGAGTTGCACTGCTTTCGCGTTGGCGCTTGACACGACTCCTGATCCCGCTTTTCCTGGGTACTTATTTTGTCTACGGCGCAGTGTGGCTTGGCGAGAACAGGAACCAGGCGTATCTGGCCGGTGCCGAGGGTATGTTCGAGTGGCTGGAAGATGTCGTTCCTCGCCAAAATTCCGTAATTTTCCTCGATGCGAAATATGACGGCCGGTGGGTTTTTCCGAACATCAGAAGGTCGTTGATGATCCCGCTTTCCAATTCCTTCGGCTTTGACGTGAAGCTCCCACATGCCACGTCGCCCTTCTCAGAGGATCTGCCGGTGTCCTGGGAGGCTGTTTCAGGCAGCCTCGGCAAGTTGAGGAATGTTTACGTTATACGAGCGCGGAAGTTTGATTCCGAAAGATTCTTGGAGCCGGAAGGAGAAATGTGGGCAAGTCTTGTTGCTGAAAAAACTTTCAGCATAGAGACGAAGTCACACGCTCCTGGAGACATCTTCGATCGGGAGTACCGATCATTTCCCTTGCATCTGGAAGTCTACAGGATCAAGGACAACGCCATAGTCCCTGCGGAGGTTGAATCAAGTGGGTTTTACGGGGACGACATGTGGACGAATGGAAACGGTTGGCTGCGCGGCTTCGATCGTTGTTCTGATGAAGGTTTTATGAAGCTGCGAATAAAGACTGCCGGAAACCATCCTTGGCAGCTGGAACCGGACCGTGTTGCAGTCAAGGTCAGTGTAAATGGACGCCTTACAGTCGGTGAATGGACGTCCGCGACCGAGTACGTTGCGCATTTGCGCGAAGCTGTCTCGTGTATCCGTGAAGTGCATATCGAGAGTTCGACGTTCGTTCCCAAGGAGCTGGGGATCAATGAAGACGAACGCCAGCTAGGCATTGACGTGGTTCGCCTGAAGCCGGAGGAATGACATGAAGTTGATCATACAGATACCTTGCTTTAACGAGGCGGGAACGCTCGCCATCGCTCTATCCAGGCTTCCGCGAAAAGTAGAAGGCGTCGACACGGTTGAATGGCTGATCATCGATGACGGCAGCACTGACGATACCGTCGAGATCGCCTTGCAGAACGGCGTAGATCACGTCGTAAGACATCCGAAGAACATGGGTCTGGCAAAGGGTTTCATGACCGGGCTGAATGCATGCCTTGATCGTGGTGCCGACATCATCGTGAACACTGACGCAGACGATCAATATAATGCCGACGACATTCCGAAGCTGATAAGGCCGATTCTCGAGGGAAGGGCGGATTTCGTGATCGGTGCTCGTCCGATTTCCGAGATCGAGCATTTCTCGCCGATCAAGAAAATGTTGCAAAGGTTTGGAAGCTGGGTTGTGCGAAAGGCGAGCCGTACAAACATCCCTGATGCGCCCAGTGGCTTTCGGGCTGTCTCGCGGAACGCTGCGCAGCAACTCAATGTATTCAGCGAATACACTTACACGCTGGAAACCATTATTCAGGCGGGTCAGAAGAGCATGGCGATCGAGTCTGTGCCGATCCGCGTCAATGAGGACCTTCGCCCTTCGCGGTTGGTGAAAAGCATTTCCTCATATGTGCAGCGTTCTATATTCACTATTGTTCGAATTTTTGTTGTTTATAAGCCTTTCCGATTCTTCATGTCACTCGGCATTGCCATATTCGGTATCGGTTTCATTATTGGGCTGCGATTTATTTATTACTGGCTTTCCGGTGAGGGTGACGGCCACGTGCAATCGCTCATATTGGCCGCCGCTTTGCTGGGTATGGGCTTTCAGACGATGCTGGTCGCGTTTTTGGCGGATTTGTTGGCCGTGAATCGGCGATTACTGGAAGACGTCAAGTCCCAGAGCAGGAACAAGCCATAGAAGATTAGTGGGGACAAACGTATGAAGGCCACGATCTTGACAGTGCTGCGACGATTGAGTTGGCTGGAGGACTATCTGCCCGCAAAAGGCTCGATTCGGCTTCGTTTTTTTCTGCAGAAGCACCTGGGTTTCCTAGAGCCGGAATTCGATTTGTTACCTCTTCTAACGGATAGCCGCAAGAAGGCTGTAGATGCTGGAGCAAACACGGGTGTATTCGCATACCGGCTGAGTATGCTCGCGTCGGAGGTCCATGCGTTTGAGCCGATCTGGTGGCTGGCGCAACGTTTGACCGCAGCGAAATTGCCGAATGTTCATGTGGTAGGAGTCGCCTTATCGGATGTTTCAGGAACAGCGACGATCAAGATTCCCGTAATTGGCGGCATCACAAGGCATACTCGTGCCGCGTTGGATGGGGAAAGTGACGGAGCTATCGAACAGGAAGTCACGTTGAAGGCGCTTGATCACTATCATCTTGATAATGTTGGTTTCGTGAAGATTGATGTGGAAGGGCACGAATACGCCTTGTTGGTCGGTGCAGAAGGAACGATTTTGAATAATCGGCCAAATATCTTTATAGAAATCGAAAGTTGGCGTTTGACAGGCGACGGCGTAGAGGGGGTTTTCGGGCTTTTCTCGAAGTGGAGTTATCGGGGTTATTTCTACTGGAAAGGTTCGCTCAGAACTATCGACGAGTTTCTTCCGTCTGTTCACCAAGCGCGTCGTGATGCTTTGTACAAGAATGATGATTACGTAAACAACTTTATTTTTCTCCCGTCGGAATCGCCTCTCGTACTACCTAAGACGATTAAGGTATGAGCCTTACTTTTCAAGCAGAGCCGTTAGCGGGTTCTTGGTGCGCCAGAAAATGAAGGTCTTGTTTATTACAAGGAAGTGGCCTCCAGCAGTTGGTGGAATGGAGCTCTATTCCAAGGAGCTTGCAGCTTCGCTGCGTGATATCGCGGACGTTGAGCTTGAAACTGTAGCGCTCAAAGGAACGCCCAAAGGACATGCTCCCGGTCTTGTCGCAATCTTCGTGTTTTTCATTCGGGCTGTTTGGTTTTTGCTTCGAAATAGTCGCAGGTTCGATGTGATTCATTTTGGGGATTTCGTGTTGTTTCCACTTGCGATTATTGACCGTTGGTTATGTCACTCACACGTCAGGATCATGACTGTCTACGGTCTCGATCTGACTTTCGGCAGGAAGAAGGGGGTGCTATCAGCGATCTATCGACAGTTTGTGAATTTCGCCGTGTCCAAGCGGTCTGCTGTTGATTGTTACATCGCGATTAGCCGGTTTACTTCTGACCTTGCAGAAGCTATTGGCCTCGGCCCGGTAGTGGTCATTCCGCTTGGAATTCGATTGGAAGATTTCGATGCACTTCACGGAGAACACCGCATCGACGTGAAAGAACCGTACGTCTTTTATCTGGGGCGCGTGGTGCGCAGGAAGGGCGCCTTCTGGTTTGCAGAAAATGTTCTGCCAAGGTTTGCTGGGAAGATAGAGTTTGTGGTGGCTGGGCGCTTCTATTCGAGCGCAGACCGCGAGTACCTTTCTGCGCTCCCTTATGTCAGGGTGCTGGGCCAGGTGTCTCATGCCAGCGCCCTTGCGTACCGGAAGCGTGCGGTGGCGACCGTGATGCCAAATATTCGCGTTGAGAATAGTGCGGATGTCGAGGGCTTTGGCCTGACTGCCGTGGAGGCTCCGGCGGCGGGATCAATTTTGATCGCGTCGCGCTTGGAAGGCATCGAGGATGCTGTAATCGATAATATCACCGGATTTCTCGCGGAACCTGGTGATCCTGCAGACTGGGAAAGAATGCTACGGAGAATCCTTGCCTGGAACGAAGCGAAACGGCGTGAGTTCGTCGGAGCGGCGCAGGAAGCCTTGAAGTTGAATTACAACTGGGGTCTTGTGGCGCAGCGAACAGTTGATGCATATCGCTACAGTATTAATAGAAAGTGCCAATAGCAATCAATTTTCGCTGCAACAAGAGAGTGCATTGACTTGAAGCTCACATGGAAGAAGTTCCTTGCTTTCGTTTTGACGGTGTCTTCGCTGTGCTTTCTTTTTGCGGTTCTGGCGTCTCAATGGCGTGGTCTGCGTGAGGGTGTGGAGATTTCCGAGTTATTGTTGTTCGTCGCGTTAGCGATTCCTGTATACGTTTTGACGACTATATCAAGTGCTGTGGCATGGACTTTCGCATTCAGGTCAACCGGCGAACACCTTCCTCTGTTGACTGGTCTGCGGGTTCATCTTGTATCCCAGATTGGAAAGTACGTTCCGGGGAATGTCGGTCACTTCGTTGGACGACTCGGCTTGTTGAAGCTGAAAGGGTTGTCTGTAGCGCACGGTAGCATATCGATCGTGCTCGAAGTTCTCTGGATGATCGGTGCTGCTGCTGCCTTGTCGTTATACGCATTGCTTACCGGTGCGCTCGCTGATGTTGAAAAATTTCATGGTATGCAGAACTGGCTGCCCGTGCCTGTTCTAGTGTTGGCCTTGATTGTTCCGAATCTCATGATCTTGATCTTTAATGTGTTCCCGGCAACCCTGCGCCAAAAACTCGGGTTCGCGGGCAAGATCAGGCGGCCTCCGGAACAGGTAGTCTTCGGGTGTTACGCACTCTATTTTTTTAACTCCTTGCTGAATGGGCTGTTACTGATCGCGGCCGGCTACTGGCTTTTCGGTACTACCAGCGGCGATGTGTTTTTCGTGATTTCACTTTACGCGGTAACCTGGTTGCTCGGTTTCATTATTCCAGGCGCGCCCGGCGGGGTGGGTGTTCGCGAGGCGTTGTTCGTCCTGCTTTTTGATGGTTTATACGGCGCCGGTGTCGCCGCAGTCCTGACGGTTGTCCTGCGCATAGTAAGCGTAGCAGGTGACTTGGCTGCGTTCGGTCTGGGATACGCGCTGTCAAGCCGACTACGTGCGGTGGAGGTTTGATCGCCCATCTCAGGCGAAGGACTGATGTAAAATTCTAAATTTCACGAGCGCGATACCGGCTCGTCATCGAACTAAATGCAAATTGGGGTTCTCGCGTGAAGGTCAGTATTTTTGGATCCGGTTATGTCGGCCTTGTCACCGGCGCCTGCCTTGCCGAGGTGGGCCACGAAGTGGTCTGCTGCGACATCGATGAAGGAAAGATCGCGCGGCTGCGTGACGGGCGCATCCCGATCTACGAACCGGGCCTGGAACCGCTCGTCGTCAAGAACCTGGCGCTGGGGCATTTGCGCTTCACCACGGATACGCGGGAAGCGGTACGTCACGGCAAGGTGATTTTCATCGCCGTCGGCACGCCATCGGACGAGGATGGGTCCGCGGATCTCTCGCATGTCTGCACCGTTGCTCGCAGCATCGGCGAGAACCTCGGCGCGTACACGGTGGTGGCAAACAAATCCACGGTGCCTGTGGGTACTGCCCGGATCGTTGCCGATGAAATCAGCGGGCAGTTGAAACAGCGCGGTGAGGACATCGAGTTCGACGTCATCTCCAATCCGGAATTCCTGAAAGAGGGAAGCGCCGTCAATGATTTCATGCGCCCGGACCGGATCATCGTCGGTGCGGCAAGCCAGCGCGCGATGTCCTTGCTGGCGGACCTCTACGCACCGTTCAACCGCAATCACAACAAGCTGATGATGATGGACGTGGCATCGGCGGAACTGACCAAGTATGCGGCGAACGCGATGCTCGCGACGAAGATCAGTTTCATGAACGAAATGGCGCGCATTGCCGAACATGTTGGCGCGGACATCGAATCGGTGCGCCAGGGCATTGGTTCGGACCCGCGCATCGGTTATCACTTCATTTATCCCGGCCCCGGATTCGGCGGTTCGTGCTTTCCGAAGGATGTGCGCGCGCTTGCCGCGAAAGCGGAGAGCATCGGCGTCAACGCGGAACTCATCAAGGCTGTGGAGAGCGTGAACGTGCGCCAGAAAATGCGCCTCTTCGAGAAGATCTCGGCGCATTTCAATGGCGAGGTGAAGGGCCTGACGGTTGCGGTCTGGGGTTTGTCGTTCAAGCCGAACACGGATGATATGCGCGAGGCACCGAGCCGCACGCTGATGGAAGCGCTTTGGGCTGCCGGTGCGAATGTTCGCGCACACGACCCGGTTGCAATGCCTGAAACCGCGCGCATCTATGGCGAACGGAACGATCTTGTCCTGTGTGACACGAAGGAAGGGGCACTGGAAGGTGCGGACTGCCTGGTACTCGTGACGGAGTGGCGTGATTTCCAGAGTCCGGATTTCGCGTATATCAGATCAGCGCTGCGCGCGCCTGTCATTTTTGATGGACGCAACATCTACGATCCCGAACGTGCAGCGTCGGAGGGATTGACCGTCGTCGGCATCGGCCGGGGCGCCGCGAGTTGACTGTCGATCGCGCAGCGATACCGCGGGTGCTGGCGTGGGGGAATCGGTAGCGATGCAGAACCTGCGTATTGCGATGAATGCAACCAGCCTGTTGTCGCCATTGACGGGTATCGGTCAGTACACGTACCAGCTCTCGCGCGCACTTGGCCGAAGGGATACGCGTCTTTCCTACTTTTACGGCCCGGTCTGGTCGGAGCGATTGCTCGAGAGCGAAGCTGACGTTAACGCGGCGCGCGACGCGGGTTCCCGCATGGGGCCCGCCACGCGCAAGGCAATGGTGGGCGTGAAGCGACTGGTGAAGTCGGTCGTGCCGCGACCCTACGACGTCGCGCGGTTCCTGCAGCAGCGCTGGTTCTCGCGTGGTCTGCGTTCGCGTGAAATCGATGTCTACCACGATCCGAATTTCATTCCCTTTCGCTTCGAAGGTCCGACCGTCATCACGATCCATGATCTGTCTGTGCTCACGCTGCCTCACATGCACCCGAAGGATCGCGTGAAGGCGATCGGCGGGCGGCTGCAATGGGCGGTGGAGGAAGCCGACGCGATCATCACGGTTTCGGAGTTTGTGCGCGAGGAAGTGACCGAGATCCTCGGCGTGCCGGCGGACAAGGTCACGGCAATTCACAACGGCGTTGATACCGTCTTTCAGCCGAAGGATGCGTCGCAGACAGACGCGTCGCTCTCCCGGTTCGGGTTGCGGCACGAAGGCTACGTGCTTGCGGTGGGCACGCTGGAGCCGCGGAAGAACCTGGCGCGCCTGTGCCGCGCCTATCGCGCACTGCCTGAAGCGGTGCGACAGGAGTATCCGCTGGTGCTCGCGGGAATGAAGGGCTGGGGCGATGCGGATTTTGCGCGCGACCTGGCGGCGCTGGAGAAGGAAGGCAGTCTCGTGACACCGGGTTACCTGCCATCGGATGATTTGCGCAATCTTTACGCAGGAGCGGCGCTGTTCGTTTACCCCTCGGTCTATGAAGGTTTTGGTCTGCCTGTTGCCGAAGCGATGGCCTCGGGTACGCCCGTGATCACGTCGAACGTTTCTTCCTTGCCCGAGGTCGCAGGAGACGCGGCGTGCCTGGTCGATCCGCTGGATATTGACGACATTGCGTCCGCGTTGGACCGGCTGCTGACTGATGATGCGATGAGACAGCGTCTTGCAAAGGCGGGTCTTGAGCGCGCACGCCAATTCACCTGGGATGCGACCGCGCGGGATACGCTGGCGGTCTACGAACGCGCACGTCAGCTTAAGCAGTAGCGTTCGGTTCCCGCTGTCGAACCGCGGGCGCGGAGCGGATGGACCTGTTGTGCAGCGGACCCGGGTGATCGTGTTCGTGGTTTTTCTTGCCTCATGCGACGTCCCTCAATCACTGTTCACGCAACATAGCGTCATGGAAAGTTCCGCGTTGCCGCCGGGCGGAATCATCGATGCGTCCGGATCAAGCCGGGCAGGTTCTACGCAGACGAATTCCCGGAAGGCATCCGGATGCAGGTCTGCGATCGCGACCGTCTTCTGCCGGCCAGGATTCCATGCCACGCAGTGCGTGGCGTCATTGCTGCGAATCTCGAGCCTCGTTCCTGCCGACGGTTCGAGCACGAGATCGCTCCATGGCGTCCATTCCATTTCCTGTTCGTCATCGTTGAAAGTCACGCCATCAGTTGCATGGCCAGATTCACCACTCAGCCGATTGCGTGGCCGTATCGATGACGCGAGATGGAGTCTCGCGCGGTTGATGTCTTCGAGCGCGAAATAAGGGTGAAACGCCGGCGTTGCGGGACAGGTACCGCGACCCAGGTTCGTCGTGACGAGCTCAAGCGCGAGGCTGCGCCCCGCGGTGATGCGATAGTCCGCGCCGAGGCGGTAGCCTGCGCCGGACACTTCCAGCCGGAAATGCAGAAAGACTTCATCATCCCGCACCGCCGCGGATACCGGTTGCCACACCTGTCGGCGGGCCGGTCCGTGGCCTGGGCCGCTGAACGGCGGATACGGTGCGCCGAACCACGGCCAGCAGACCGGGATACCGCCGCGAATGGGCGCGCCCGCGTTGTGCAACACCTCGTCGGTCAGCCATAACGCGTTGGCGCCGTTGGCGGGACGCCATTCAAGCACCTGTGCGCCGAACAGGCTCACGACGAGAACGCTGTGCAGTCCTTTGAGTTCCAGTGCAGGTTCACCGAATCGCGACGATGCCGAGGCGGAAACGCCGGCAGCCCGAAGGGTTGCAATCATGGTGGCCAGCATTGATGGACATCCATTTTTCGTGTGGCGGCGCGATGGTATCACCGGTGTTTTCCGCGGTGCAGGACCGCGCTTTTATTACAGCGCTGTCACATGACGTGTAAAATCCCCCGTTTTGAAATTTTCCGGAGGAGCCGGGGGGACCATGGATACCTGGGCAAGACGAACCCGTGGACTGCCCGCCATCCTGGTGGCGGCTGGCGTTCCTGCGGCGGTCATCTTCCTTCTCAATCCGCTTCAGATCGCGTGGTCCAACCTGCAGGACATGGAAGCGCCCATCGGCGCGCTCGCGGTTGGCGCGCTGATCGCCACGCTGACCGCATTCCTGCTCGGCGCGGCCGCGCTGTGGGGACTGGAGAAAATCGGATTCCGCCGGGCCGTTCCGCTGGCCATGGCAGCAGGCTTCATGTTCTGGCTGCATTCCGCGGTGCTCGTATGGGACTACGGCGTGCTGGACGGCACGAACATCGACTGGCGCGCTCACCGGGTTGCCGGCGTCATTGAACTCGGGTTGTGGGTCGGGTTGCTGACCTGGGCGGCGATGCGTCCGCAGATCGTGCGGCGCGTGGGCCTGCGTGTGCTGCCCGCGCTGCTCCTGGTCAGCTCCATGAGTGTCGGCATGGCGGCGTTGAACGCACCCGAAGCGCCGAGCTTCCATTCCTACAGTCTCTCGGATGAGAACGAGCACCTGTTCTCGAAGGAACGAAACGTCATCTTCATGGTGCTGGATGCCTTCCAGGCCGATGTCTTCGCCGAACTGCTCGCGGAGAACCCGGAACTGGCCGAAGACTTTGAAGATTTCACGTATTACCGCAACACGGTTTCGGGTTTCGCAAAGACGTATCCGTCTCCCGCGCTCATGTTCAGCGGCGAGTACTACGAGAACCGGGAGCCGCTGCAGCAGTTCCTCAAGCGCGTTTATCTCGAAGCGTCGGTTCCCGCGAAACTGGTGGCGGCCGGCTGGGACGTCGGCCTGTATCCTTTCGTGAGCCGCACGCTGTATTTCGATCCGCGCGTGGCGAGCAATGTTCGCCTTGACCGCGACGAAAACGCCGCGCTGATGGAAACGGCCAGGCTGCTGGATCTCGGACTGTTTCGCGCAGTGCCTCATGTGCTGAAGCGCCGTGTCGTCAACGACCACCAATGGCGGTTTCGAAAATCGGCGGCGGAGTGGGCACAGGAACACCGCATTGACACCTCCATGCCGGGGGACTTGTGGCGCAGCAGCCACGGGCATCATGACGTACGGCTGATCGAGGAACTGGAGCGGAACGGACGCGTGGCCGGAACGCAGCCGGTTTTCCGCTACTTTCATTTCCTCGCGCCGCACGCACCCTTTCTGCTGAACGAAGAACTGGAGATGGAACGGCTCGCCGGGGGCCGCGAGGGTTTTCGGCGTTACTCGAAAATCGCGCTTCAACTCGTCGGACGCGCGCTCGACAAGTTCAAGGTTCTCGGAATCTACGACAACGCGGCGATTTTCATCGTTTCCGATCACGGCGGTGGCGAGTACGGCGCCGGTGTGGCGAAGCAGTATGCCGGACACGCGATCAACGCGAACGCAGACGCGGATATCAGCCGGTTTGAGCATGCTTCCGGCCTGCCATTGATGCTGCTGAAACTGCCCGGCGCCGAACATCCCCTGCGCGTTTCCGACGCGCCTGTCTCCCTGGCTGACGTAGCGGCCACGCTGGATGCGCTTACGCTCGATGCCGGTGGCTATCCGGGTACGCCCGTGTACGAGGTTGCCGAGAACGCGCAGCGCCAGCGGCGGTACCTCTTCTACAAGTTCGATGGCTGGACAGCTGCCTACCTGCCGCCGCTGAAAGAGTTTCTTGTCGAAGGTTTCTCGTGGGATTCGGCATCCTGGCACGCGACAGGAACCGTGCTGGAAGGCGAGATGCCGCCGGCGGAGGAAGCGAATGAACCCGGCATCGTGGCTGTCAACGAGACGGTGTCGACCGCGCGCGACGCCGCCGGCGTGGCAGCGCTCGGCGACGGCTGGTGGACGCCCGAGGAGAACTCCACCTGGTCGCGCGACAAGATGTCGACGCTGCATTTTCGTTTCATGCAGAAGCTTGTGGGCGACGTTTCCGTCACGCTCCGCCTGGCGCCTTATCTCGGACGGGGAAAGCTGGAACGCCAGCGCGTGATCGTCCGTCATGACGGAAAGGTTCTCGGTGAACTGGATGTGGCAAGTTTCGGCAACTACACGGTAATCGTGCCGCTTGGTCCGGAAGGAACGGATGCGCTCGATCTTGTGCTGGAGGTTCCGGACGCGATGAGTCCGGCAAGCGCGCTCAGCTCCACCGACGAGCGCGTGCTCGGTGTCGGGCTTCATGCCTTTCGCATCGGTTCCTCGGGGCGAATCGGCGATGGCGAGGAACTGCATTTCGGTGTGAGGGACAACGGCCCGTCGCTGCTGCGAAGCGGCTGGTCGCAATCCGAGCCGACAATGACATGGACCGACGGATCCAAGGCACGAATGCACCTTCCGCTGGCGGAAGAACTGCACGGTCGCGAGGTCGTTCTTGAATTTTCGCTGCGACCGTTCATCGCGCCGCCGAAACTCACGAGCCAGCGCGTGGTGCTGACGGCGAACGGAGAGCCGGTCGGCGAGTGGATGACGATCGAGGGCGGCAAACATTCCGTCGTGCTGCCGGCGAGCGTCACCGCGGAAGGCGAAGTCGATCTCTTGCTGGAACTGCCCGATGCGGCGGTGCCGTTCACGGTTTCGCAGAGCACGGACATGCGCATGCTGGGCATCGCGTTGTACGAACTTTCCGTCAGCGCGGGCAAGGAATGAGTGAAAGGAACAGAAGGAATCAATGAAAGAGAAGCGAAGCATGGAAAACAGGAAGTCGGAAATCATCAGCGGTGCGTTTGCCGCAGTCCTGGTCGCGGGGTTGCTGTTTCTGTTCAACCCCCTGCAACTGTATTTCTCCAACATCAACGATTTCGGAGCGCCGGTAGCGATCGCGTTGCCGCTGCTGCTCGCGTGCTTTGCCGTTCTTGCCGCGCTGCTGTTCGCGATACCGCGGATGTCGGGGCGTTTCGCAGGGCGCGTTACCGCGGTCCTCGTTGCCGCGGGCGTGATGCTGTGGCTGCAGTCCAACGTGTTTCTCTGGGACTACGGCGTGCTGGACGGAACGCAGCCGGCGTGGTCGCAGTTCAAGATGCAGGGACGGATGGAAGTCCTGCTGTGGCTGGTCGCGCTCGGTCTTGCGCTGTGGCGTCCGGCGGCCGCGGCACTGATCGGTGCGCGGATTCTGCCGGCGCTGCTGGTGCTGCAGATCATCACGACGACCGCGACGGCGCTGAATTCGGAACCGGCGCCGGACTTCCATCGTTACACGATCATTGATGACCACGAGTACGACCTTTCGCGCGATCGCAACGTGCTGGTTGTGGTGCTCGATGCGTTCCAGTCCGACATTTTCGGCGAACTGATTGCCAGGGAGCCTGGGTTGCGTGAAAGCCTGGATGGCTTCACCTGGTACCGGGACACGACAGCCGGATTTGCAAAGACGTATCCCAGCGTCACGCTGTTTCACACCGGGCGCTACTACGAGAATGACCGCCCGTTGCGCGAGTTCATGGCGGAAGCGTTCATGACGGATTCGGTACCGCTGCGACTGAAACGCGCGGGATGGGATGTCGGCCTTTATCCGTACGTCGCACGCACGATGTATTTCAATGAAGCGCTGGCGCAAAACTTTGTGCCGAAGGTGCCGGCGACGCCGCCGCTGGTCGTGCTTGCGGACCTTGTGGACCCGGCCATCTTCCGCATGGCGCCGCACGTCCTGAAGCCATACGTTCTCAACAACTATGAATGGGTGCTGTCGGGCCTGGTCGGGACCGCAGACGCTGGCGACGATGGTGCGGACGCGCCGGAACCGGCGTCGGAAACCGAAACGCTTTCGACCGGCCGGGAGATCGTCGAAAGCGATCACCCGCATCACGACGTGCGCTTTGTCGAGGAGTTCGCGGCCAACGCCTCGCCGGTGATCGACGCGCCCGTTTTTCGCTATTACCACCTGCGCGCGCCGCACGCGCCTTTCGCGCTCGATCGCAATCTCGAGATGGCGTTGCTGGATCCGGGACGGTCCGGCTTTGTCGAGCATTCGCGTGCGGCGATCGCGATGGTCGAGCGCATGATCGAAACGCTGAAAGCGCTGGAAAGCTACGACAGCACTGCGCTTGTCGTCGTATCCGACCATGGCGGCGGCAAGTACTTCCCGGGCATTGCGACGCAATACGCCGGTCGCGCGATAACCGCGCGCGATACCGGTTCGATTTCGGAAGAAGAACAGGCATCGGCCATGTCGCTGCTGCTGCTGAAGCCGTTCGGAGAGCGTGGCGAGCTGCGCATCCTGGATGCGCCGGTGTCGAACGCAGACCTGGCCGCGACCCTTGACCGTCTCACGCTGGACAAGGGCGGCTTCCCCGGCATGCCGGTGCAGGATGTGGCCGAGGACGCGCAACGCGAGCGGCGACACCTTTTCTATCGCTTCGAAAGCTGGCTTCCGTCCTATCTTCCCGACCTGACGGAATATGCAATTCGCGGATTCTCGTGGGACCCTGCGTCGTGGCATGCCACGGGCACGGTGTTCGTATCGGGCGAAGAATATGTTCCGCCCACACCGCCGGAAGATTTCCGCATGCCGCTGGGAAAGGAAGTGTTCACGAAGTATGCGAGCCCGGGCGCGGCGGTGATCGGCGAGGGCTGGTCAGGACCGGAAAGCGATTTCGTCTGGTCGAACGCGCGCGAAGCCACGCTGCGTCTCCCGTTTCCCGAGAGACTTTTCGGCGAGGTGCTGGTCTCGCTCCGCCTCAACCCCTATCGTGCGGGCGGTCGGCTTCCGCCGCCTTTGGTCATCCTGCGCAACGGCAACACGGAACTGCTGAGAACTGCGATGGAGGCCTACGGCACAGTGACAGTTCCCGTGCAGCTTGACCCGAAAGGACAGGAAGAACTCGTGCTGACGCTGGATCTTCCGGATGCCATTTCGCCGCGACAGGCGCTGGTTGGACTGGACGAGCGCATACTCGGCATTGCGGTGTATGGCGTTCGTGTCGATCCCGTCGTGCCGCTTGAAGACGACATGGAACTGACGTTCACGACGGGTGGCAATGGTCATGTTTATCTTGCCGAGGGCTGGTCCGCGCCGGAGGGGTGGTCGACGTGGACGGAGCGTTCGCACGCGACGCTGCGCTTGCCGCTTGCGCCGGAACTGCGCGGCCATGCCATCGAGATGGAACTGGTGCTGCGGCCTTATCTTGGTGGCGGCAAGGTTCCCCGGCAGCGTGTCGAGGCTTACCTGGACGGCGAACGTGTAGCGGCGTGGGCGTTCTCGGAGACGTCGAAGCCGCGCCTGTCGCTGAATGCATCCCAGACCAGTACGGATACGCTGGAAATTCGCCTTGCATTGCCGGATGCCGCCTCGCCCACGGAAGTGGAAGGCAGCAGCGACGAGCGGCAGCTCGGAATTGCACTGCATTCGCTGACGATAACGGCGCGCGATTGAGCGCGTACTGACGGTAACGACTG
>CAZRFE010000032.1:0-27792 GCA_964599565.1 uncultured Gammaproteobacteria bacterium | reverse complement strand
TGAATTTTCTCCCGCACCGCGTATAGTGTGCGCCCATGACAGCAAAGAAAAAGAAGACATCGAAGAAGCGCAGCGCAACGCGGCACGATCCGTACGCCGAACGGGAAGCAGGCAAGTACGCCGAGCCGATCGCGAGCCGTGAACTGATTCTCCGCGTGCTTGAGGATCTGGGACGGCCTGCGTACCAGGACGAGCTTGAAGCGGAGCTGGGCGTTCGCAACGAGCAGGACCGCGAAGCGTTGCGCCGCCGGCTGCGCGCGATGGTGCGAGACGGCCAGCTCGTGTTCAACCGCCGCGGCGGTTATTGCCTGGCGGGAAGGATCGGCGTGATCGCGGGGCGCGTGCAGGCGCATCGCGACGGTTTCGGTTTTCTCATTCCCGACGAAGGCGGCGAGGACGTATTTCTTTCGCCGCGCCAGATGCAGAGCGTGATGCACGGCGATCGCGTCTCGGTTCGCATCCGCGGCCTCGATCAACGTGGTAGGCCGGAAGGCAGCCTCGTCGATGTGCTGGAGCGAAACACGGAAACCGTCGTCGGACGGTACTTCGAGGAAAGCGGCGTCGGTTTCGTTTCGCCGGACAACACGCGTTTCCAGCATGAAATCCTGGTTCCCGCAAAGGACCGCAACGGCGCGAAGCACGGGCAGATCGTGCTCGTCGATCTTGTCGAATATCCCGGTCCGCACACGCAGCCGCTCGGCCGCATCGCGAAGGTGCTCGGCGACCATCGTGCGGCGGGCATGGAAGTCGAGATCGCGATTCACTCGTTTGGTCTGCCGCATGAATTTCCCGATACCGTCATCGACGAAGCGGAACGCTTCGGCGAACAGGTGCCGGACGTCGCAAAGATCGGGCGCGTGGACCTGCGCGATACCGATCTCGTCACCATCGATGGCGAGGATGCGCGCGATTTCGACGACGCGGTGTTCTGTGAACCGCTGAAGGGTGGCGGCTGGCGGCTTGTCGTTGCGATTGCGGACGTCGCGCACTACGTGAAACCCGGCCATCCTCTTGATGCGGAAGCCGAGAAGCGCGGCACGTCGGTGTACTTTCCCGACTGGGTGATTCCCATGTTGCCGGAAGCGTTGTCCAACGGGCTGTGTTCGCTGAATCCGCAGGTGGACAGGCTCTGCATGGCGTGCGACATGCGTGTCGATGCAGACGGCAAGGTGACGCGCGCGAAGTTCTACGATGCCGTGATGCGCTCGAAGGCGCGACTGACGTACACGAAGGTCGGCAACCTGCTCGAGAAGGGCGACGTGAACGTGCATCGCGAACTCGGCCCGCTCGTCGATCGCATCCATGCGCTGCACGATCTCTACAAGGCGTTCGCGAAGGCGCGCAGGCGGCGCGGCGCGATCGATTTCGACCGCCCCGAAACGAAGATCGTCTTTGACGAGAACCGCAAGATCCGCGCCATCAAGCCTGTCGAACGCAACGTTGCACATCGCATCATCGAGGAATGCATGATCGCGGCGAACGTGCAGGCCGCGAAATTCCTCGACAGGAACAAGGTTCCGACGCTGTACCGCGTGCATGACGGCCCGAAGGAAGAATCGCTGGAAAACCTGCGCAGCTTTCTCGGCCCGCTGGGCCTGAGTCTCGGCGGCGGCGAGAATCCGCAGCCCAAGGATTACGCGAAGCTGATTGAAAGAATCGCGGAGCGGCCCGACCGCTTCCTGATCGAGACCGTGCTGCTGCGTTCGCTGTCGCAGGCGGTTTACCAGCCGAAGGGCGACGGGCATTTCGGCCTCGCGCTGGAACATTACGCACATTTCACCTCGCCGATTCGCCGCTACCCGGACCTGCTCGTGCACCGCGGACTGAAGCTGATCGCAAACGAACGGCCGAAGAAGGAATTTGGTTACGACCACCGCCGGATGGAAACGCTGGGCACGCACACATCGATGACGGAACGTCGCGCCGACGAAGCGACGCGCGATGCCGTGGCGTGGCTCAAGTGCGATTTCATGGTCGACAAGGTCGGCGAGGAATACGACGGCATCATCACGGGCGTGACGAATTTCGGCCTGTTCGTCGAACTGAAGGACATGCAGATCGAAGGACTGATACATGTCACGTCCCTGGAGAACGATTATTACCGCCACGATCCTGCGCTGCATCGGCTGGTCGGCGAGCGCGGCGGCAAGGTGTTCCGGCTTGCGGACGCGATACGTGTGCGCGTCGTGCGCGTGAACCCCGATGAACGCAAGATCGATTTCGAACCGGCGCGCCCGGGGGCGGGGGATGTGACGTCCGACAGGAAGACCGGCGCGCGCGGCAGAAGCGACGGAAAGAAGAAGGAAGGTGCGCGCGCGAACTCTCCGCGCGCCGCCGGCAAGACGCGAAAGCGCAAACGCTAAGCAGGAACCATTCCCGTGGAAAGGATATTCGGTCTGCATGCGGTCACAGCCGCGCTGCGTTCCGGTCGCGAATGCAGCAGGCTCTGGCTGCAGGACAATCGTCGCGATGGGCGGCTGAACGACATCGAGGTACGCGCGCAGAAGCTCGGCGTGAATGTCGAGCGCGTTCCGCGCCGCGATCTCGACCGGCTTGCGGACGACACGCATCACCAGGGCGTGATCGGCGAGTTCGGTGCGCCGGTCGGGCCTGAAAGCATCGAAGAACTGCTGGATGCGCTTGATGAGCCGGCGTTCCTGCTCGTGCTCGACGGCGTGCAGGATCCCCACAACCTGGGCGCGTGCCTGCGCACCGCGGATGCCGCTGGCGCCCACGCGGTGATCGCGCCGAAGGACCGTGCCTGTGGCATCACTCCGGTGGTGCGCAAGGTCGCGGCCGGCGCCGCCGAAACCGTGCCGTTTTTCGCCGTTACCAATCTCGCGCGTACGCTCAAGGACCTGAAGGAGCGCGGTATCTGGCTGGCGGGAACGGCGGGCGAGGCGGAGCAGCAGATCCATGATCTGGACCTGACCGGGCCGCTCGCCATCGTCATGGGCGCGGAAGGCGAAGGGCTGCGGCGGCTGACGCGGGAGTCCTGCGACTGGCTGGCGCGGCTGCCGATGGCGGGAACGGTTGAAAGCCTGAACGTTTCCGTCGCGACCGGCGTTTGCCTTTTCGAGGCGGTGCGCCAAAGACGTGCGCAGGCAGCGCGCAAGTAGCCGGTTTTTCAAGGGTTTGCGCTTGCGCGCGCCCTTGCGGTTCGTCTAGAATCCCGCGCTTCGCATGGCTCGGGTTCCCCCGTCATGCGACTCCTTGCCTCACCGGAATCAGCCGGGAGGCTGTCAATCCACAAGGAGCCCACAATGCGGCATTATGAAATCGTGTTCCTGGTCCATCCGGACCAGAGCGAGCAGGTCCCTGCGATGGTCGAGAAGTATCGCTCGATGATCGAAGGCGCGAACGGCAAGATCCACCGTCTCGAAGACTGGGGTCGCCGCCAGCTCGCCTATCCCATCAACAAGATTCACAAGGCGCACTACGTTCTGATGAACATCGAGTGCACCCGGGAAATCCTCGACGAGATCGAAAGCGCGTTCCGCTTCAACGATGCGGTGCTGCGTCACATGACGATCCGCCGCGACGAAGCGGTGACCGAGCAGTCGCCGCTGGCGAAGCGTGACGATGAAGACGAGCGTCCGAGCCGCCGTCGCGACGAGGACGACGACCGTCCGCGCCGTTCCGAGCGTTCCGAGCGCGACAGTGATGATGAATCCGAGGATGACGCGGCCTGATCGCCGCGCCCTGACCCAACACGAGGTGCACCATGTCCCGTTTTTTCCGTCGCAGAAAGTTCTGTCGCTTCACCGCCGAGGGCGTGAAGGAAATTGATTACAAGGATCTCGGCACGCTGAAAGGCTACATCACCGAGACCGGCAAGATCGTGCCGAGCCGCATCACCGGCACGCGCCCGTTCTACCAGCGCCAGTTGACGACGGCGATCAAGCGCGCCCGCTTCATCGCGCTGCTGCCGTACACCGACCAGCATTGATGACAGGAGCGGCGGCGGGAGCCGCCGGTTTCTGATCGTGCAGGGATTGCTGCACTGGCTGCTGGCCAGCCCATTGCGTTCCGGACTGGCCGCAGCGGCACTGGCGTTGTCGCGACTGTTCGACATTTTCGGTGCGGCGCTGATCGCGCTGGTGGCATTGCGCAAGGGCACGGTAGCCGCATTGAACGCTGCCGCATTTGCGGTTCCGCTGCTGCTTGCCGCGAGCTATTTCGGTGGATCCGGAATACTGTTGCCGATAGCGGTATTTGGATTGTGGATGCCGGTGATCTTGCTGAGCGCCGTGCTTCGGAACACCGGCTCGCTTGCCGTGATGTTGCAGGCTGGCGCGGCAGCGGCGGGCTTGGTTCTCGCCGCCTGGTACACGCTCGACACGGATCCGCTGGGTACGGTCAGCGCGTTCCTTGATGCGCAACTGCTGCCCCTGCTGGAAAGCATGGGCAATGAGCCAGGCGCATTGAACGCGGATCAGCACGCAGCGCTGGCGCGAATCGCGCCGGGCATGATGGCCGCCGGCAGCCTGCTCGTGGTGGCGCTGGCGATCGTCGCGGGACGCTGGTGGCAGGCGATCGCGTTCAACCCGGGCGGTTTCCGCCGCGACTTTCACCGGTTGCGACACGGGCGGACGGTAGCGCTCGCGGTCGCCGTGCTTGTGCTTGCGGCGTCGATCACGGGCCAGCCGGTGCTGAACGGATTTGCGCTCGCGGGTGCCGTCGCGCTGATCTTCCAGGGCATCGCGATGGTGCACGGCGTGATAGCGGCGACAGGACAGCCGGGGCTCTGGCTGTGGGGCATGTACGGACTGCTCCTGCTGCTGCCGCTCCCCGCCACGGTACTGCTTGCCGTCGCGGGCGGACTGGACAACTGGATGGATTTTCGGCGCCTGGCGAAGGGCGCCGCGGACTCAAACGAATAGCGTTACCGAAAAGGTGAATGACGATGGAAGTAATTCTTCTGCAGAAAGTGGACAACCTTGGCGGCCTTGGCGACAAGGTCAAGGTGCGCGCCGGTTACGGCCGCAATTTCCTGATCCCGAAGGGTCTCGCGAAGCCGGCAACGCCGGAGAACATCGCGGAGTTCGAGGCGCGTCGCGCGGAACTCGAAAAAGCTGCGGCGGAGACGCTGGCGGCAGCGCAGGCACGCAAGGAAAACCTCGAAGGCCTTGAGATCAGGATCACTTCGAAGTCGGGCGGCGAGGGCAAGCTGTTCGGATCCGTCGGAACGGTGGATATCGCCGATGCCGTCACCGCGATGGGTCACGAACTGGAGCGCCGCGAAGTGCGCATGCCGGAAGGCCCGATTCGCACGCTCGGCGAGCACGAAGTGGAGCTGCACCTGCATACCGATGTGAACGCGACCATCAAGGTCGTGATCGTCGACGAAGAATAAGGCGATCGCCTGATCTGTCCCGGCCCGGCCAGCCCCTGCGGTTGGCCGGGCCGTTTTGTTCACGGCTTATCCACTGCTTTCCCACCGCTGGTTCCATTTCCCTGCCCGGGGCCAGGCGGTACGATTCGGTGCGGGCATTCAAGGCCCGGAATCGAGCGATAACTTGGGGGATTCGATGGCCGGCGCCGTCACCAGAGTCGACAACAGCCTTTCCGCGACCGACAAGCTTCGCGTTCCGCCGCACTCGGTCGAGGCCGAGCAGGCGGTGCTTGGCGGGCTCATGCTCGACAACCGCGCCTGGGAGCAGATTGCGGACAGGCTCGTCGAAGCCGATTTCTATCGCCATGATCATCGTCTCGTGTTTCGCGCCATCGAGTCGCTCGCCGAATCGGACCGACCCTGCGACGCGGTCACCATCAGCGAATGGCTGGAAAAGCAGAATCTGCTCGAGGAAGCCGGCGGGCTTGTCTACATCGGCGCACTCGCAAAGGACTCGCCCGGTGCTGCGAACATCAAGGCGTATGCCGACATCGTGCGCGAACGTTCGGTGCTGCGGCAGCTGATCCGCACCGGCAACGACATCGCGCAGAGCGCGTTTGCGCCGGAGGGCCGCGAGGTCGGCGAACTGCTGGAGGTTGCCGAGCAGCGCGTGTTCGAGATCGCGGAGAAGGGCAGCCGCGCAAAAGCGGGTTTTATCGGCATCAAGAAACTGCTTACCGCGGCGGTCGAACGCATCGATACGTTGTTTCATTCCGACAATCACATCACCGGCATTCCAACGGGAATCACCGCCTTCGATGAAAAGACGGCCGGACTTCAGCGCGGCGACCTCATCATCGTCGCGGGCCGGCCTTCGATGGGAAAGACGAGCTTCGCCATGAATCTCGCGGAGCACGCCGCCATCCGTGAGAAGGTTCCGACCGCCGTATTTTCGATGGAAATGTCCGGTGAGCAGCTTGCGCTGCGCATGATTTCCTCGCTGGGACGTATCGACCAGTCGAAGGTGCGCACCGGCAAGCTCGACGACGAAGACTGGCCGCGCATCACATCCGCGGTCACGCTGATGTCCGAGGCGCCGATCTTCATCGACGATACGCCGGCGCTGTCGCCGACGGAAATGCGCGCACGTGCGCGCCGGCTGAAACGCGAGCACGGGCTTGGCCTGATCGTCGTGGATTATCTCCAGCTGATGCAGGTGGCCGGCAGCAAGGAAAACCGCACGGGCGAGATTTCGGAAATTTCGCGCGGTCTCAAGACGCTGGCAAAGGAACTCGACGTACCGGTGATCGCGCTGTCGCAGCTGAACCGCAACCTCGAACAGCGTCCCGACAAGCGCCCGGTGATGTCGGATCTGCGCGAATCGGGCTCCATCGAGCAGGACGCGGACATCATCGTGTTCATCTACCGCGACGAGGTCTACAACGAGAACAGTCCGCATGCGGGTACCGCCGAGGTCATCATCGGCAAGCAGCGCAACGGTCCCACGGGAAAGGTGCGCACGGCGTTTCTCGGACGCTTCACGCGGTTCGAGAATCTCGCATCGGATCATTACTTCGAGGGCGCGGATCAATGACCCGGGCAACCCGGGCGGACATACATCTCGACGCGCTCCGCCACAATCTTGCTGTTATTCGCAAGCGCGCGCCGAAAAGTCGCGTGCTCGCCGTCATCAAGGCGAATGCCTACGGCCATGGCATCGAACCGGTCGCGCGCGCACTGGTCGACGCCGATGCATTTGCTGTCGCATGCATCGACGAAGCGCTGCGCGTACGCAGTGCCGGTGTCGCAAATCCCGTCGTGCTGCTCGAAGGCGTGTTCTCGCCGGAAGAACTGCAGCAGGCGGCCGCCAGCAATTTCGAGATCGTCGTGCACAGCGCGCAGCAGCTTGACTGGCTGCGCGGCTACAGCGGCAAGCCGCTGAAGGTCTGGCTGAAACTCGATTCCGGCATGAACCGGCTCGGCTTCAAGCCGGAGGATTTTCGCGCGGCGTGGAATGCACTTCACGCCATGCCGGGTGTTGACGGTGCGCCGCGCCTAATGACGCATCTTGCACGCGCCGACGAATGCGACACCGTGTTCACGCGGCGGCAGGTGCAACTGCTCGACGAACTCACGGCAGACCTGCCGGGCGAGCGGAGTATCGCGAATTCCGCGGGCACGCTGGCATTTCCTGAAACCCATCGCGACTGGGTTCGTCCGGGCGGGCTGCTGTACGGCGTCAGTCCGCTGGAGAATTCCACGGGCCGCGATGAAGGTTTGCGACCGGCGATGACCTTCAGCACGAACCTGATTGCGGTGAAGCGGCTGGAGGCGGGCGAGGCGATAGGATACGGCGGACAGTGGCGGGCACCGGAAGCGATGCCGTACGGCATCGCTGCGATCGGTTACGGCGACGGTTATCCGCGACATGCACCGAGCGGCACGCCGGTTCTCGTCAACGGCGAACGCATGCCGCTGATCGGGCGCGTTTCGATGGACATGATCGCGGTCGATCTGCGCACGCAACCGGCGACCACTCCCGGTTCACGCGTCGTGCTCTGGGGGGAAGATCTGCCGCTGGAAGACGTTGCACGGCATGCGGGAACCATCACCTATGAACTGCTGTGCGGCGTGACGCGGCGAGTGAACTTCGCGCTGCTTGGCGAAGAAAAGCCAGGCCGATAAAAAAAGCCGGGCATCGCCCGGCTTTTCGTTGCGCGGTCTCGCCTTACTTCAGCTCGAAGAAACCCATCTTCACGCCGGCAAGTTCGATGACGTCATTGTGCTTGAGCTTGATGCCTTCACGGCCCACTGGCTTGTCGTTGACGTGAGGCGGCTTGCCGCTGTCGCCCTCGACGGGTACGACGAAGAAACCGTCGGCGCGGCGCGTGATCGCGGCGACCTGCACGCCCGGCCGTCCGAGCGTGGTCAATGCCTTGTTCAGTTCCAGTTCCTTGCCCGCAAACGCACCGGACAACACCTGCAGCTTGGCGCGCGGCAGGCCTTTCTGCGCGTCGACGTCAAGCGGTGCGGCGCCCGCGCCCGCAACGGCCTTGTTGACGCTGTCCAGGCTTGGCGCACCCGTGCCCTTGCTGCCCGGGCGGATGATCATCGTCTTCTCGAATTCGTCTTCTTCGCCGCCGCCTGCTGCCGCGGACTTGTCGTTCGAGTATTTCAGCGCGTGCTTGCCGACCGTGACGACGTCGCCATTCTGCAGCGCGTGCTTCTTGACGAGCTTGCCGTTGACGTACGTGCCGTTGGTGCTGTTCAGATCCTCGAGGAAGGAATCGTTGAGGATGTTGATGATCAGCGCGTGGTGACCGCTCACCGCCATGTTGTCGATATGAATATCGTTGTCCGGCAGGCGGCCGATCGTGTAGCGCTCCTTGTTCATGTCGTATTCGGCGAGTACCGCGCCGTCAAGACTGAGAATCAACTTTCCCATTTCCAGCCCTCGAATTAATCAGGCGAACCAGTCCATGAAGCGATTGAAGAATCCCTGTTTCGTCTCGAAAGATTTCAGGGCCTTGGCCAGTACGACGGAGACGTTGTCCTTGCCTCCGTTCTCGTTCGCCATGCGGATCAGCTGTTGAGCAACAGTCTCAAGATTAGCATTAAAGGTGCTGATCGTTAAATGAATATCCTCATCTTCGACCATGTCGGACAGTCCATCGGAGCAAAGCAGATGGACTTCACCGTTGAGCACCACGTCTTCCTGGACGTCGACCTGCACCGTAGGCTCGATGCCGAGTGCGCGCGTCACGAGGTTCTTGTTCAGCGACTTGCGCGCTTCTTCGGGCGTGTAGAAACCGCGGGAGACCAGCTCCTGCAGGAGTGAGTGATCGAGCGTTACCTGCTCGAAGCGGTCCCCGCGGAGACGGTACAGCCTGGAGTCGCCCACGTGCGCAATCGACACGCGGTTGTCATAGAAGAGACAGGCAACGACCGTCGTTCCCATGCCTTCGCACTGCGGCTGGCTCTTGGCTGTCTGGTGAATGTTCGCGTTGGCCTTGAGAATGGCGTTGCGGAGCAGGATGGTTTCGGGCGCGTATCCGCTGTCGTAGGCCTTCTGCTTGCGAACCTCCCGAATGTTCTTCGCGACCTCTTCGGTAATGGTCTGCACGGCCAGTGCGCTCGCGACTTCACCCGCCTTGTAGCCGCCCATTCCGTCGGCAAGCACGACCAGGCCGACATCCAGATCGAGCCCGATCGCGTCTTCATTGTGCGAGCGGACCCTGCCCGTATCGGACAACCCGGTGAACTGCAATTTGCCCTTGAGGCTCATGTTCTTGTCCTTAGGTCAGCCGGCGAGCCGGGCGGCGCAGTCGCGAATCTCCGCCGCCATGTCCGCACCGCGCTGATAACGTCTTTCGATGTCCTTCTCAAGCGCCCTGTTGATAACAGCATCAACGCAATCCGGCAAGTCGGGCCGGATCAAGGCAGCAGGAGGATGTTCTTCATTGGCGATCTTGTACATCAGCGTCGCCATGGAGTCCGCGCGGAACGGCAACTGCCCGGTAAGCAGCTGGTAGAACGTCACGCCCAGCGAAAACAGATCGGAACGGCCGTCCACCTTCTTTCCGGACAGCTGCTCGGGCGACATGTACGACGGCGTGCCGAGCACCATGCCGGTTTTCGTCTTGCTCGAATCGGTGATGCGCGCAATGCCGAAGTCGGTGATCTTGAGGTTGCCGGTTTCGATCTCGTACATCATGTTCGCGGGCTTGATGTCGCGATGGACCACGCCCTGCTGGTGCGCAAAATCGAGCGCGTCAGCCGAGCGTGCAACGATCTCGAACACCTTCGCGAAATCCAGCAGTCCGTCCGCCTTCGTGAACGGTGCCAGATCCTTGCCCTTGAGGAACTCCATCGCAATGTATGCGAGGTCGTGTTCTTCGCCTGCGTCATAGATGGTGACGATGTTCGGGTGGTTGAGGCGGCCCGCGGTTTCCGCCTCGCGGAAGAAACGTTCCTTCACTTCTTCCAGTTCGTCGGCGTCGAATTCCTGCGACAGCGCCATGGTCTTGATCGCGACCACGCGGTTGATCTTCGGGTCGCGGCCGAGGTAGACCACGCCCATCGCGCCCTTGCCGAGCTCCTTCTCGACCTGGTAGCGGCCGAGCATCGGCTTCTGGATTTCATCGCCGTCGAGCATGAGCGTTCCGCCCGGATGGCTGTTCCCGCCACCGAGCACGACAGTTTCCTCCAGCGCGCGCGTGCGTTTCATGCGCTGCTGAAGGTCGCGGTAGTTCGGGTTGTGGTCCGCCATGTATGCGTACACGGCACCGGCCTTGTTGTGCTGGCGCTTGCGCTCGTAGTCGAGCGCGAGGTTGTAGAGAAGGTCCATCAGCGCATCGTCCATCGGCGACTTGCGGAACTTGTCGAACGCCATGTCGAGCTGTCCCTGTCCCTGGAACGCAAGGCCAAGCATGCGATTGCTCTCCGCGCCTTCCGCTTCGGAACGAATGCGGATCATGTCCGTGACGCGCGCGCGCTTGATGGTGACGAGCAGGTGGCCGGTGAGCAGGAACACCGCTGGCACCATGAACTGCAGCCAGAGGTTCTTCGTGCCGAGCAGCGTGAATTCGGTGAACAGCATGGCAAGCAGCATGACCAGCGATACCAGCGCGCCAGCGCCGGGCTTCATGCGCGGCAGCAGCGCGATGAGATAGATGGCGAGCAGCGCGAGGATCGCGATTTCCGCGGAGCCTGCCCAGCCTGGCCGTGTGAAGAAATCTTCCTGCAGCAGCGCGGATACCGTGTGCGCAACGACCGCGACAGGCGCCATGTTCGATGCCACGGGTGTCGCAAAGCTGTCGCCGACGCCAAGCGCCGTGCCGCCGATCAGCACGATGCGATCCTTGAAACGGTCGATGGGCACGATGCCCTGGAATACGTCTGCAAAGGAATAGCTCGGGAATGCAGCACGGCCGTCCGACGGATTGTAGTAGTAGTTGTACATCAGCAGGCCGGGCGAGGTGCGGATGTCCAGGTTGCCGAGCGTGATGCCGTCACCGCCGCTAACGTGAATGTCTTCCGGACGAAGGTTGAGACTTTTCGCGGCAACGACGAGCGCGAACGACGGGAACAGCACGTCGTAATACTCCAGCGCAAGCGGTTCGAAGCGCAGCGCACCGTCGGCGTCCGGTATCTGCATCAGGTGACCGATGCCCGATGCCGACGTTGCAATGCCTTCGATCGGCGGCTGGATGCTTCCGTAGGTGATGGCTGCCGATCCATTGCCGGACGCCGCGTTGGCGAGCATCCACACGGGCAGTTCGCTGTCCGGGCGTCCCAGCGGAAACGGCTGGTTCAGCGTGAACGGAATGACGACGTTGCCGGCCTTCGCAATGCTCTCGGCAAGACGCGCATCGGTATCCAGCACGCCTGCTGCGCTTGTTATGCGCTGGCGCAGCGTCGCGAGGTCGGCGACAAGATCTTCCGGAAGCGCCGGAATATCCGTATCTGCTGCGACTGCATGAACAGGTGCATCCGGTGCCGCGTCGACGGCAAGGCTGACCTGCACCGGTTCGGCAGTTGCGGTCTCAGCACCGTCCGTTGCCTCACCAGGCGCTGATCCGGCCGCGGCGTCCGTTACGTCCGTTACATCTGCCGGTTGCGGCGCATAACGACCGAGCGCCGAATCGTCGTAGAAACGCGCCAGGTCCTGCAGGTATTGCAGTCCGGGATCGCGTTGCGGTTCCGAGAACAGCACGGTGGATGCAATGACCTTTGCGCCGCCGGCCGCAAGTCGGTCGATGATCTCCGCATGCAGGTCTCGCGGCCATGGCCAGCGGCCGATGGTTTCGATGCTCGCATCGTCGATTTCGATGATCGCGATGCGGTCGCTTGGCGTCGCGTGCGATGCGCGCATGCCGAGGTCATAGGCAAAGGTTTCGAGACGCGAAAACGGGTCGGCGTAGACGACGAAGGCGAGGAAGAAAAACAACATCGAGAAGACCAGCCCAAAGAACCAGTCGGAGGCCAGGAACCCCTTTTTCACCGCAACCCCCCGGTTTTATTGGTTTTGTAATTATAGGACATAGTAGCGGAGTTCCCGTCCGGCGCAAATGTCGCGCGTGCTACCATCGCCGCGTTTTTTCTGCGCGCATCGCGATACGAAATCGGGATTTCGAATGGCAAAACCGAAAAGAAGATACACCTGCCAGTCGTGTGCTGCGGAATTCCCGCAGTGGGCGGGCCAATGCGGCGCGTGCGGTGCGTGGGACTCGCTGCTTGAGAGCGTCGCGCCCGCAGCGACAACGGTTGCAGGACGACGCACAGCAGGCTGGGCCGGCGAAGTGCCGCGCAGTCAGCGCCTCTCCGATGTGACGACAGCGGAAACGCCACGCACCGTTACCGGCATCGGCGAACTCGATCGCGTGCTGGGCGGCGGTCTTGTTGCAGGTTCGGTCACGCTGATCGGCGGTGATCCGGGGATCGGGAAATCGACGTTGCTGATGCAGGCGGCCGCGACGCTGAGCGAGAGTCTCGATGTGCTTTACGTCACTGGCGAGGAATCGCTGCAGCAGGTTGGTCTGCGCGCACGTCGCCTTGGTGTGCCGGCGGCCGGTCTCAGCCTGCTCGCGGAAACCTGTGTCGAGGCGATTGCAGAATCAGCGCGCACGGAACAGCCGGGTGTGCTGATCGTCGATTCCATCCAGACCATGCACTCCGAGAATCTCCAGTCCGCGCCCGGCGCCGTCGCGCAGTTGCGTGAAGCGGCCGCGCAGCTTGTACGGCTCGCAAAACAGACAGGCATCGCCGTCTTTCTCGTCGGCCATGTGACGAAGGAAGGCGTGATCGCGGGGCCGCGCGTACTCGAGCACATGGTCGACACCGTGCTGTATTTCGAGAACGACGCCGGTTCGCGTTATCGCGTCATTCGCGCGGTGAAGAATCGTTTCGGCGCGGTCAACGAACTCGGCGTGTTCGTGATGGCGGATACCGGCCTCAAGGAAGTGAAGAATCCCTCCGCGATCTTTCTCTCGAAGCACGACGGCCCGGTGAGCGGCAGTGCGGTGACGGTGACGCGCGAAGGCAGCCGTCCATTGCTGCTGGAAGTGCAGGCGCTGGTCGATGACAGCCATCTCGCCAATCCGCGTCGCGTTGCGGTCGGCATGGAGCAGAACCGCCTGTCGATGCTGCTCGCGGTGCTGCACCGGCATGGCGGCGTCGCGATGTACGACCAGGATGTGTTCGTGAATGTGGTCGGCGGTCTGCGCGTGGCGGAGACGGCAGCTGACCTGCCGGTGCTGCTGGCGGCGTTGTCGAGCCTGCGCGACAAGCCGCTGGAAGCGGGACTGGTGATGTTCGGCGAAGTCGGGCTTGCGGGCGAGGTGCGCCCTGTCTACAACGGCGAGGAACGCCTGCGCGAAGCGGCGAAGCACGGATTCCGCCGCGCCATCGTGCCGAAAGGCAACGCACCGCGGAGTCTTCGCATCGACGGCATGGAAATCGTATCCGTGCAGCGGCTCGATCAGGCATTGCAGGCCGCCGGTTTCTAGTCAGTCCGTGAAGCTTCCGGTTTTTGCATCGGTATCCGCGTCGTCGCCCGGCGGTTGCGGCGGGCGAATGCGCACCAGCTTCACCGCATTGCGCGTCGACTGCACCACCTCCAGCGGATAGCCCGCGATGCGTACGCTGGTGTTCGACTGCGGGATCGTTTCAAGCGTTTCCAGGATGAGTCCGTTCAGCGTTTTCGGCCCGTCCGTGGGCAGATCCCAGGCGAGCGTCCGGTTTAGCGTGCGCACGGCGGCGCTGCCGCTCACGAGGAAACTGCCTTCCGCTTCCGGCGTGATGTCCTGGCCGGCTGCATGTGAATCCGCCACGAACTCACCGACGATTTCTCCAAGAATGTCTTCCAGCGTCACCAGCCCGCGGATGTCGCCGTACTCATCGACCACCATGCCGATGCGCCGGCGATTTTCCTGGAACGCCAGCAGCTGCCGGTGCAGCGATGTCGCTTCCGGAATGAAATAAGGTTCTTCCAGCAGTTCGCGCAGCCGTTCCCTGTTGAGGCTTTCGCGCGTCGCCGCGACGAACGTCTTGCGCAGATGGACAACGCCGAGCACGTTGTCGATCGTTTCCTCGTATACCGGCAGCCGCGTGTGCCGGCTGTTCCGCAACTGCTCCTCGATGACGTCCCATTCGTCGTCGATATCGATGCCGACGATTCCACTGCGCGGAACCATGATGTCTTCAACCGTGGCTTCTTCCAGCTCGAGAATCCTGAGCAGCATGTCCTTGTGCGTTTTCGGAATCAGCGCGCCGGCTTCCAGCACCACGGTGCGAAGTTCCTCGTTGCTGAGCGGATTCTCCGCGACGCGATCCGGCGATACGCCGAACAGGCGCAGCAGTCCGTTCGTGGCGAGGTTGATCAGCCACACCAGCCAGCCGAACACGCGAAGCAGCGGGTAATAGATGTAGGCGGACGGCATCGCCACGCGATCGGGATGCAGCGCCGCGAATGTCTTCGGCAGCACTTCACCGAAGATGAGCACGACTGGGGTCAGCGCGAACGGCACCCACGCAAGCGCGGATTGGCCGTACAGCCGCATGGCGATCGCGCCGGCGAGAACGGAGGCCGCGATGTTGACGAGATTGTTGCCGAACAGGATCAGACCGAGCAGGCGATCCGGCCTCGAGAGCAGCGATTCGGCAAGCTGCGCGCCACGATGTCCCGATCTTGCGCTGTGGCGCAGACGATAGCGGTTCAGGGTCATCAGCCCCGTTTCAGAACCGGAGAAGAACGCGGAGAGAACCAGGAGGATAAGGAGAGCGCCGATCATGGCGCCAGTAGGGATGTCGTCCAACCGGGAGCGGCCTCCGGACTGCGGCTTCCACCGCGAAGTCGCTATTTTCGCGTGCCGCGCCGAGGTGCTGTCAAGCGGGAATCGTTCTCAGCCCCAGTGAATGCCCTTGATGGTTTCGAGCACAAGCTTCGAGCCGAAGTAGGCAAGCACCAGCAGCGTGAATCCGCCGAGTGTCCAGCGCATCGCGACCTTGCCGCGCCAGCCGTAGCGCCAGCGTCCCCACAGCAGCACGCCGAACACCACCCAGGCGAAGATCGACAGCACGGTCTTGTGGGCAAGATGCTGCGCGAACAGGTCTTCGAGGAAGATCATGCCGCTGAACAGCGCGAGGCTGAGCAGCGCGAAACCGAGCCCGAGCGTTTGAAAGAGCAGGGTTTCCATCACCGCAAGCGGCGGCAGGATGCGCAACATGCCGCCGGGCTGGCGCCGGCGCAGCCGGTAATCCTGGACAGCAAGCAGGATTGCCTGGAAAGCGGCAAGTGCGAGCAGGCCATAGGCGAGAACCGACAGCAGGATGTGCGCCTCCAGTTGCCAGCTCAGCTGTTGAAGCACGGTCCGCGTTGAATGGCCGAGCGGCAGCAGCAGCGTGCTGATGCCGACCAGCGGATACAGTCCGATGCCGAGGTTCGCCGTACCGGCGCGCAGCGAGCTGATGAGCGTGAGCAGGCCGATCTGCCACGCCATCACGGAGAACATGTTGATCACGCCAAGGTCGAGTCCGCCCGGAAGATGGATCGCACGATGCAGTGCCACTGCGTGCAGCACCACGCCGCACGCGGCGAACAGCAGGGCGAGCCAGCGCGCGAGTTGCGTCGCATTGGCACCGCGCAACGCACGGGCGAGCAGCAACGCGGCGGCGGCGAGGTAGGCGACGAAGGTTGCCAGGATGATTGTGATCACGTTGTCCACGCAGGCGATTCGGGCTGCACGATCATGGCACAGGTCGATGATTCCTTGAAGGCGACAGACGTTCGCGGCGATCGCTCCAGGCGTGAATGTCACGGCATTGTCGTCGAAAACCTTGTGCTAACATCCCGCCAATGGCACAGCGCCGCGGGGAATCACACGTAGAATGCAGATCAAGATTCTCGGCTGCAGCGGGGGAATCGGGGCCGGCCTGCGCACCACCGCGATACAGATCGACGACGACATCCTGATCGATACCGGTACGGGAATCGGCGACATGACGCTCGCCGAGATGCGCGGCATACGGCATGTCTTCATGACGCATTCCCATCTCGATCACACCGCCGGCCTGCCGCTGCTTGTCGACACCGTGTTCGAGGCTCGTCTCAACGACCCGCTGACGGTGTATGGGCGTCATGAAACGCTCGACGCCATGCGAAGACACATCTTCAACTGGATACTGTGGCCCGACTTCTCCGCGCTGCCGAGCGCGGAAAGCCCGGTGATGCGTTTTCGCAGCATCGGGCTTGGCGAGCCGGTCAATGTGGGCGCACGCCGGATCGTTGCAGTCGACGTCAATCACACCGTTCCGGGCGTCGCCTACATCGTCGAGAAGGATGGCAAGGTGTTCGCATTCAGCGGCGATACGGCCGCGAACGATACGCTCTGGTCCGCGCTGAACGCACTGCCGCAACTCGACCTGCTGGTGGTCGAAACCGCATTCGGCAACCGCAACGAGCAACTGGCCTGGCTCGCGCGCCACTATTGTCCGCAGAGTCTTGCCGCGGACCTTGCCCGCCTCGAGCATGATCCCGACATCTGGATCACGCATCTGAAACCCGGTGCGGAAAATGAAATCTTCGAGGAAGTGCGCGCCGCGATTCCCGGACGCCGCCTGCATCGCTTGGTCGGCGGCGAAACCTTCACGTTATAATCCCCGCCCGGATTCACCGTCCGCACCCGTTGCGGCTCACAGTCTCAAGTACCAGCCAATGTTCCAGAACCTTTCCGACCGGCTTGGGCGCGTCCTCGATGGCGTGCGCGGCAAGGGTCGTCTCAGCGAAGAAAACATCAAGGACAGCCTGCGGGAGATCCGCATGGCGCTGCTGGAAGCGGATGTTGCACTGCCGGTCGTGAAGGAATTCACCGCCGAGGTGCGTGAGCGCGCGCTCGGCGCGGAAGTCCTGAAATCCCTGTCGCCGGGCCAGGTGCTGGTCAAGATCGTGCACGACGAACTCGTGCGCGTGATGGGCGAGGCCGCACCGCTCAACCTGCGCGTGCAGCCGCCCGCGATCATCCTGCTCGCCGGCCTGCAGGGTGCGGGCAAGACCACGACGGCGGGCAAGCTCGCCCGGCTGCTCAGCCAGAAACAGGACAGGAAAGTCCTGCTCGCGAGCCTCGACGTCTACCGTCCGGCGGCGATGGAACAGTTGCGCGCGCTGGCCGGCGAGGTCGGTGTGGCGTACCACGACACCGACCTGACACTCGATCCCGTCGATATCGCGCACAACGCCGTTGATGCCGCGCGTCGGCAGCACGTGGACGTGTTGATCCTCGACACCGCCGGCCGTCTCGCCGTCGATGACGCGATGATGGATGAGGTGCGGCGCATTCACGCCGCCGTCGAACCCGTCGAAACCCTGTTCGTTGTCGACGCCATGACCGGCCAGGATGCGGCGAATACCGCAAAGGCGTTCGGCGACGTCCTCCCGCTGACGGGCGTGATCCTGACCAAGACCGACGGTGATGCGCGCGGTGGCGCAGCGCTCTCCGTGCGCCGGCTGACAGGCGCACCGATCAAGTTCCTGGGCGTGGGCGAGAAGTCTGCCGCGCTCGAAGCCTTTGATCCGCAACGCATTGCCGGGCGCATCCTCGGCATGGGCGACGTGGTCAGTCTCGTTGAAAGCGTCCAGGAGCAGACCGACCAGGCGTCTGCCGAGAAGCTCGCGAAGAAGCTGAAGTCCGGCAAGGGTTTCGATCTTGCCGATTTCCGCGAGCAACTGGCGCAGATGCAGCGCATGGGCGGGCTCGAAAGCCTGCTGGACAAGCTGCCGGGCTCGGGGAAGCTTCCAAACGCGGGCGAACAGGCAGCGCGGGCGAACAGGGAATTCCGCCGCCAGATGGCCATCATCGATTCCATGACGCCGGGCGAACGTCGCCAGCCTGACGCCATGAATGGCTCGCGCAAGCGCCGCATTGCAGCAGGTTCCGGCACCCAGGTGCAGGACGTGAACCGTCTGCTGAAGCAATTCACGCAGATGAGCAAGATGATGAAGAAGATGCAGAAGGGCGGCATGAAGAAATTCATGCGCGGCCTGGGCGGACGCCTGCCACCCGGTGGAGGGGGCTTTCCGGGCCTTTGAGCTTCCGCCGCCGCCAAATCACAGCCGCGCGCTTCACTTTTCGGAAAATTCCCGTAAAATGCGCCGTTTACGTTGTCTCGGGCCGTTCCGGCCCTGAGTAACCGCCGTCCTCGAGGAAGCAAAGACACATGGTAACGATTCGCCTGGCGCGTGGTGGCGCCAAGAAGCGCCCCTTCTACCACATCGTGGTCACCGACAGCCGCAACAAGCGCGACGGCCGCTACATCGAGCGCCTCGGCTTCTTCAATCCGATTGCCACCGGTGGTGAAGAAAAGCTGCGCGTGGATCGCGAGCGCGCCGAGTTCTGGCTGGGCAAGGGCGCGAAGCCTTCCGATCGCGTCAGCGGACTGCTGAAGCAGAAGTCGGCCTGAGCCACCGCACGCTCGGATCGAGGGCGTGATGGCGGAACAGGAAGACAAGCGCGTCGTACTGGGCCGGGTTTCCGGCCTTTTCGGCGTCCGGGGATGGATAAAGGTCTTTTCCGGCACCGATCCCCGCGAAGGAATCACCGGTTACAGCCCCTGGCAACTTCGTATCCGCGATGAATGGCGGGACATGAAGGTTGAAGCGGGGCAGCGCCATGGCAACAACGTCGTGGTGAAGCTGGCGGGCATTGACGATCGCGATGCCGCGGCGGGACTGCTCGAAGCGGAAATCGCGGTCTTTCGCAGCCAGCTGCCGAAGGCGAAAGCCGAAGAAATCTACTGGGCCGACCTTGAAGGTCTGTCGGTCCGCACCGACGCCGGCATCGAGCTCGGCGTGGTGGACCACCTCATCGAGACCGGCGCGAACGACGTGCTGGTGTTGAAGGGCGAACGGGAGCGATTGATCCCGTTCATCCGCGGACAGGTGGTGAAACAGATCGACCTGGACCGGCGCGTGCTGGTCGTGGACTGGGATCCGGACTTCTGATGCGCATCGATGTCATCACGCTGTTTCCGGACATGATTGAAAACGTTGCGCGTTTCGGTGTCACCGGTCGCGCGGCGGAGAGCGGCAGGCTGGACCTGCGGAGCTGGAACCCGCGGGACTACGCAACCGACCGGCATCGCACCGTTGACGATCGTCCCTATGGCGGCGGTCCGGGAATGGTGATGAAGGTCGCGCCGCTCGGTGATGCGATTGCCGATGCAAGAGCATCGAGTGGCAGGCGGTTTCGCACGGTTTACCTCAGCCCCCAGGGCCGGCGCTTCGGCCAGGCGGTGGCGGATGAACTGGCGGCGGAACCGGGTTTGATTCTCGTGGCCGGTCGCTACGAGGGTGTCGACGAGCGCTTCATCGAACGTGAAGTCGATGATGAATTGTCGATCGGCGACTACGTGCTGTCCGGCGGCGAGCTGGCCGCGATGGTGGTGATCGACGCGGTCGCGCGGTTGTTGCCCGGCGTGCTCGGCGACGAGGATTCGGCGAAGGAAGATTCCTTCGTGGACGGGCTGCTCGATTGTCCGCACTACACGCGCCCCGAAGACATCGAAGGGCAGCGTGTGCCGCAGGTGCTGCTGGATGGCAACCATGCGGAGATCCGGCGCTGGCGGCTGAAGCAGTCGCTGGGACGGACCTGGGAGCGGCGGCCGGATCTGCTGGATGCGATCGAACTGACAGACGAACAGAAGGCGTTGCTGGATGAGTTCATCCAGGAACGGAAGTGAAGTTTCCAAATTGACCGGTGAATCCGGCACAGCAATGGGTGAACGACGATGAGCGACATTATCAAGCAGATCGAAGCGGAGCAGATGAACCGCGACGTGCCGGAATTCGGCGCCGGCGACACGGTCGTCGTGCAGGTGAAGGTGATCGAGGGCGACCGCGAGCGTCTGCAGGCGTTCGAAGGCGTGGTGATTGCCAAGCGCAACCGCGGACTGCACAGCGCGTTCACGGTGCGCAAGATGTCGCACGGCGAAGGCGTCGAGCGCGTCTTCCAGACCTACAGCCCGACGGTCGCTTCCATCGAAGTGAAGCGCAAGGGCGACGTGCGCCGCGCGAAGCTGTACTACCTGCGCGACCGCCAGGGCAAGTCTGCGCGCGTGAAGGAAAAGGTCTGACGCTCCGCGTGAAAGCCGCGCTTTCACGCCGTCCCCGATTCCCTGGTCGCCTGCTCGTCCGAGGCGATCGCATTGATTACGATATGGCGGGCTGCTTCCGGCACCCGCCATTTTCGTTTCAGCGAGAAACCGTTCGCGCATGAGTCTCATCCTGCCCATCGTCGCTCTCGGCGTGCTCACGCCCGCTGTCGCCGCACCGTTGCCAACGGCCGAAACGGCGGTGTCCGCGCAGGACGGGGCCGTCGTCGTCGCGGAAGAAGATGCAGCGACAGGGAGTGTGGCGCCAGTGGATGCACCGGCGGGAAATCCCGGCTCGCGCAGCGAGGCGGCGCTCGCGGAGAGCGCGCAACTCGCCCTGGCGAACGCCGTCGATCTTGCGCTGCAGGTGCTGGGCGACACGCAGCCCGATTACCGCGCCGATCCCGAGGGCTGGCGCCGCCACGAACATGCGCGCATCGCGATACTGCATCGGGGTGAACGATGGCAGGAAATCGCAGACCATCTTGAAACGCTGCCCACGGAACTTGAACTCGCGGACCGGCGCTGGGCGGCGACGGCGCGCGTGCGTGCCTTGCTTGCACTCGGCGACGGCGTTGCCGCGCAGGACGAACTGCGCGCATTGATCTGGTCGGGCGAACCGAAGTCGGATGAGGAACTGCAATTGTGGCGGCGCCTGTTCATTCGCGCTGCCGAAACTGCGGACGAACTCGACGTTGCGCGCACGGCGATCCAGCGTTTCCAGCAGGATTACACGGACAATTCCCGCGACTGGCAGATCGAGCGTGCGCGCCTCGCGCTGCGCGTGATGGCGCCGGAAGAAGCGGCGGCGCTGACGCGCGGACTCGAAGGCGCGGACGCCGAAGTCCTGCAGTTGATCGCGGGACTGTGGTCGGGAGCCATCACGCCGGCGAAAGTCGTGGATCACGCCGTCAAGCTCGGCGTCAGCAAGGATGTTGCGCCGGCCTTCCGCCGCGAAGCGTGGGCCATTGCCGCGGAAGCCGCGGACATGTTGAACAGTCGCGAAGCGCGCATCGCTGCACTGGAGCGCGGACTGGTCATCGATGCCGCGCCTGACGCCGCGCCCATCGTTCCGGCGAATGCCGACGCGCTGTGGGATGCGTATGTAGAGCACGGCCAGCAGCTCGGCAACCAGCTGCAACTCATCGTCGGCGATGACGAATCCTGGTTTGTCGCGGCGTCGAATCGCTATGACGAACAGCCGATCGCCGCGCGCGCACTGTTCGCTGTCGTTGCGCTCAAGGCGCTTGAACCGCAGCAGGCCAATGTCGCGCACTGGCAGCTCGCCGCGCTGATCGACAAGATTCCGCACGGCGGACGGCTGATGCGTGCGCTGTATCTCGAATCGGACCGGTTCGGCTCCGCGCGCGACATTCCGCCGGCCGTGCGTTACCTGTTGCTCGATCACGTGCTTGCCGTGCCGGACATTCCGACTGCTTCACAGCTGCTTGTCGGACTCGATGAACCGCCGGACGGCACGGACCCCGCAGACTGGCACCTGCGCCGTGCGCGCGTGCTGCTGCTCGGCGGACGCATCGACGACGGTATCGCTGCACTTGCGCAATTGTTCGACACCGTCGAGAACTTCGATCACGACAAGGCGCTGCAGGTGGTGTTCGACCTGCAGACGCTTGGCCGGCATGAAGCCGCGCTGGATTTTCTTGCGCGCCTGCAGGAACGGGAAACCGATCCGCAACGTGCGCGCGAGCTGTGGTACTGGCGCGCAGATTCGCTGACGGCGCGAAAGCAGCACGCGGAAGCGGCGCGCGCGTACCTTCATTCCGCGTTGCTGCTTGATCCGCACGCCGCGGATCCCTGGGCGCAGACGGCGCGCTTCCAGGCCGCCGAGCAACTGACCGCCGCAGGTTTCTACGCGGACGCGCGGCGCCAGTACCAGACGCTGCTTAACAGCACGCGCGAAGCTTCGCGCCAGGCCGTGCTGCGAAACCATCTGCAGCAACTGCGCCTGCTCGAGCAGCGCGAAGCAGCAGCAAGCGCCAAGGCGCCGTGAACGCGGAACCGTTTCATCCTTTCATGACAATGCCGACCTGCCACCCATGAATCACGCCATGCGAAAACTGCTGTTCGTCATCATCGCGCTGTCCACGCTCCTCGATACCGGCTGCGCAAGCCTCGTGTCCGGCGCCGCCGACGATCTTTCACAGGCGATCCTCAACCACGACGATCCCGCAACGGTGGAAGCCGCAGCGCCCGCCTACCTGCTGATGGTCGACAGTCTCATCGGCGAGGATCTCGACGACGACGAACTGCTTCGCCAGGGAGCGGCGCTGTATGCGGCATACACCGGCGTCTTCATTGAAGATGCGACGCGCGCGCAGCGTTTGTCGAGCCGCGCGTTTCTTTATGGAAGACGGGCGGCATGCGAGTACGAGGAAAGCCTGTGCAGGATTCGCGAACTGCCGTTCGCGGAGCTGGAAAGCGTGCTTGCCGGACTGGACGACGAGGACGACGTGCCGTACCTGATGGCGCTCGCACAATCCTGGCTCGTGTGGATACGCGCGCATTCTTCCGACTGGAATGCCATCGCCGATCTGCCGCGCGCAGAACTGGTTCTCGAGAGCATCCTGCGCATGGATGAGACGTACGATGGCGGCAGCGCGCACGTCTATCTCGGCATCCTGAAGACGCTGCGCCCGCCTGCGCTTGGTGGCAAGCCGGAAGCGGCGCGCGAACATTTCGAGCGCGCGATCGCGTTGTCGAACGGACACAACCTCGGCGCAAAGGTCGCACTTGCCGAAAACTACGCACGCCTCGTGTTCGATCGCGAACTGCATGACACGGTGCTGCACGAAGTGATCGATGCCGATGTGCGCGTGCGCAGCCTGATACTGCTGAACGTGATCGCGCAACAGCGCGCGCGCGAACTGCTTGCTTCCGCCGACGACTATTTCTGACATCCACCCGCCCGATTCCACGGAGCCGTTTCATGCGAAATACCGGAATTCTTTTCGCCATCCTGCTGTGCCTTGCGTCTCCCGCGCAGGGCGCGCAGACCTTCAAGATCGCCACGCTCGCGCCGGACGGCTCATCGTGGATGAACGAAATGCGCGCAGCAGGCGAGGAAATCGGCAAGCGCACCGAGGGACGCGTTGCGTTCAAGTTCTATCCCGGCGGCGTGATGGGCAACGATCAGAGCGTGTTGCGCAAGATGCGCATCGGTCAGCTGCATGGCGCGGCGTTCACCGGCGGTGGCATCGCGGCGGTGTATCCCGATATCCAGATCCTCGGCCTGCCGTTCCTGTTCCGCAATCTCGATGAGGTGGACTACCTGCGCCGCGAACTTGATCCCGTCTTCAGCAAGGGCCTGGAAGACGCGGGCTTCGTGAACTTCGGCATCGCCGAAGGCGGATTCGCGAAGATCATGTCGACGACACCGATCCGGAGCGTCGATGACCTTCGCGACGAGAAGGCGTGGGTGCCGGAGAACGACCAGATTGCATACCGCGCGATGACCGCACTTGGTGTGTCGCCGGTGCGCATGCCGATCACCGATGTTCTCACGGGCCTGCAGACCGGCCTCATCAGCGTCGTCGCATCATCGCCGCTCGGCGCCATCGCATTCCAGTGGCACACGCGCGTGCGTTACATGACGGACGAGCCGCTTGCGTATCTCATCGGCGTGTTCGCCATCGACGCAAAGGCGTTCGGAAAGCTTTCGCCGCAGGACCAGGCGATCGCACGCGAGGTGATGGAAGCGACCTTCCGCCGGCTGAATGCACAGAACCGCGCCGATGACGAGAACGCGCACGCCGCGCTCAAGGCGCAGGGCGTGGAGTTCGTGACGGCGCCGCCGGATGTGGTGCGCGCCTGGCGCGGCACCGCGGAGAAGGTCAGCCGCGAGATGGCTGCGGAAGGACGCTTCTCGCCGGCGCTGACCGAGCGCGCCTACGCGCTGCTTGCGAAATACCGCGCGGAAAAGGCGCAATAACATGCACGTGTTCTTCGCGGCCATCGGCCGCTTCAGCCGTGGGTGTGAGGACGCGCTGCTCGTCGGCGTGTTTCTCGCCATGCTGCTGCTCGCGGGTGCGCAGATCGTGATGCGCAATTTCTTCGGCACGGGGCTTGCGTGGATCGATCCGCTGTTGCGCATTCTCGTGCTGTGGGTCGGCATGCTCGGCGCGGTCGTCGCGACGCGCGAGGACCGTCACATCAACATCGACGTGCTGTCGCGTTTCGCACCGCCCGCGGTGCTGCCGTGGCTGAAGCGCGTCGTCGCGCTGGCGACAACGATGGTGTGCGCACTGCTTGCGTGGCACACGTTCCGCTTCGTGCGTGATGAATATGCCTACAGCGATGTCGTTGTCGCCGGCCTGCCGGTGTGGATATGGCAGAGCATCCTGCCGCTTGGTTTTACGCTGATGACGTGGCGGTTCCTGTTCGCCGTCGCGTTCCCGAAGCGCGTGGAGGCCGCCGAATGAAGATTCTCGTCGGCGGTGCGCTGCTCGTGCTCGCTCTGCTCGGCATGCCGCTGTTCGCGGTCATCGCCGGCAGCGCGATGTGGAACTTCCACCAGGACGGCATCGATCTGTCCGTGATGGGCATCGAGATCTATCGCATCGCGGAGATGCCGATCCTGCTCGCGATCCCGCTGTTCACGTTCGCAGGCTACGTGCTGAGCGAATCCGGTGCGCCGGGACGGCTGGTGCGTTTCACGCGCGCGTTCCTCGGCTGGATGCCGGGCGGACTTGCGATCGTCGCGCTTGCCGCGTGCGCGTTCTTCACCGCCTTCACGGGTGCATCGGGCGTGACCATCATCGCGCTCGGCGCGCTGCTTTACCCCGCGCTGAACCAGGCAGGTTACCCGCAGCGGTTCAATCTTGGTCTCATCACCACCTCGGGCAGCCTCGGCATCCTCTTCGCACCATCGCTCCCGCTCATTCTCTATGGCATCGTCGCGCAGCAGATGAGCGAAGGCGCGAGCGTATCGATCGACGACCTGTTCATCGCCGGAATCCTGCCGGGCCTGCTGATGGTCGTGATGCTGTCCATGTACGCACTGTGGGTGAATCGCGCGAACCGCATGCCGCTTGAACGGTTCAGCTGGCGCACCGCGAAGGAATCGTTGCGCGAGACGGCGTGGGAGATGCCGTTGCCCGTCGTGGTGCTCGGCGGCATCTACGGCGGATTCTTCGCGGTCTCGGAAGCCGCGGCGATCACCGCGATCTACGTGCTGATCGTCGAGGTGTTCATCCTTCGCGAGATTTCCTGGCGGCGGTTGCCGGCCATCATCTCGCAGTCGATGGTGCTCGTGGGCGGCGTGCTCGTGATTCTCGGCGTGTCGCTTGCTTCCACGAACTATCTCATCGACGCGGGCGTCCCGCAGAAACTGTTCGCGCTGATACGCGGCGCGGTGGAAAGCCCGCTCGGTTTCCTGCTGCTGCTGAACGTGTTCCTGCTCGTGCTCGGCGCGATCCTCGACATCTTCTCCGCGCTCGTGCTCGTCGTGCCGCTGATATTGCCGATCGCCGCGCAGTACGGCATTCATCCCGTGCACCTTGGCATCATCTTCCTTGCGAACATGCAGCTCGGTTACTCGACGCCGCCCGTCGGGCTCAACCTGTTCATCGCGAGCTATCGCTTCGAGCGGCCGATCACCGAAATCTATCTCTCGACGCTGCCGTACCTTGCGATCCTGCTGCTGTCGGTGCTGATCATCACCTACGTGCCGGTTCTGTCGCTTGGATTGCTATGACGGGTGAGGGCGTGAAACAGGCGAGCCTGAAGGCATTCGAACAGGCAATCGCGAAGCTTGAAGCAGGTTTCGCGGCGCTGCCCGCGTTCGACAGTGGCATCGATGCCGAAGCATTGCACCCGGTGCTCATGCAGGTCGCGGAACGGCTGCACGACAACTTTCCCTACCAGCACCCGCTGTACGCGGGGCAGATGCTCAAACCGCCGCACGCCATCGCGCGGCTCGCCTACTGGCTTGCGATGTTCATCAATCCGAACAACCACGCGCTCGACGGCGGGCGCGCGAGTTCCGCGATGGAAAAGGAAGCCGTTGCGGAAATCGCGGCGATGTTCGGTTTCACGCAGCACCTCGGTCATCTCGCGTCGAGCGGAACGATCGCAAATCTCGAAGCGCTGTGGATTGCAGGGCAGGAGCGCGACGGCGTGATTCTCGCGTCGGCACAGGCGCACTACACGCACGCGCGCATCAGTGCGGTGCTGAAACTGCCGTTCGAGAGCATTGCGGTCGACCGTTTCGCGCGCATGGATCTCGATGTGCTGGAAGCGCGGCTGAAGCGCGGCGGTGTGAGCACGGTTGTCGCCACGCTCGGCACGACAGCCGCGGGCGCCGTCGATCCCCTGCATGAAATTCTTCCGCTTGCGCGAAAGCACGGCGTGCGCGTGCACGTCGATGCGGCGTACGGCGGCTACTTCACGCTGGCATCGAATCTCGATGCGAACGCGCGCGCCGCGTTCGACGCCATTCCGCGCGCCGATTCTCTTGTCGTCGATCCGCACAAGCACGGCCTTCAGCCATACGGCTGCGGTTGTGTGCTGTTTGCGGATCCGAACATCGGCAGGCATTACCGCCATGATTCGCCGTACACGTATTTCAGTTCCGATGAGCTGCATCTCGGCGAGATCAGCCTCGAATGCTCGCGCGCAGGCGCCGCCGCTGTTGCGCTGTGGGCTACGCAGAAACTCCTGCCGCTTGAGAAAGGCGGGGAGTTCGCGCGCGGACTCGACGCGGGACGGAACGCGGCGCTGTCATGGCGCGAAATGCTGGCGAAGGACGGCTGGCGCACGGTGATGTTGCCCGAGCTCGACATTCTCCTGTTCGCGGATGCAGTGGCGGACAGCGAAAGCCTGTCGCGTTCAAGCAACGCGATCTTTCACCGCGCGGCGGAACATGACCTGCATCTTGCCGTTGCGCGCTTCCCGCGCAGCCTGCTCGAGCCATGGTGGCCGGACGTCGCATGGCGCGATGAACAGGCGTCCGTGCTGCGCAGCTGTCTCATGAAACCCCTGCACGCCGAGTGGCTTCCCGCCTTGCATGAAAGGCTTTCCAAAGCCCGGAGCCAGGCAGATAGATAATAGCTATTATCTATTGTCAAATTTTGAACAATCAATTGGAACTATCAAGCGTCCTGCGTTTCAATAGCGGCCGTGAATCAACAGCCACTATCAAACGGAGGCAAGCGCATGTTGACTGTAGGTGACAAGTTTCCCGAATTCGCGATGAAGGCAGCCGTCTCGAGCAAGACCGGCGATGACGCGTTCATCGACATCACGCACGAATCCTATCCCGGCAAGTGGAAGGTCGTGTTCTTCTACCCGAAGGA
>CAZRFE010000031.1:0-28865 GCA_964599565.1 uncultured Gammaproteobacteria bacterium | reverse complement strand
CGGCCCGGCAGAATGGTGACGAACGCGCCGAAATCCATCAGCTTCGCGACCTTGCCTTCATAGACGCGGCCGACTTCCACTTCCGCGGTGATCTCTTCGATCTTCTTCTTCGCAGACTCGCCGGCGCTGCGGTCGACGGATGCAATCTTGATCGTGCCGTCGTCCTGGATGTCGATCGTCGCACCCGTTTCCTCGGTGAGCTGACGAATCACCGCACCGCCCTTGCCGATCACGTCGCGGATCTTGTCCGTGTCAATCTTCATGGTGATGATGCGCGGCGCCCAGTCCGACATTTCCTTGCGCGGCTCGGTGATGACCTTGCTCATCTCGCCGAGAATGTGGATGCGCGCTTCGTGCGCCTGCGACAGTGCGTCCTGCATGATCTCGGCAGTGATGCCTTCGATCTTGATGTCCATCTGCAGCGCGGTGACGCCTTCCTTCGTGCCCGCAACCTTGAAATCCATGTCGCCGAGGTGATCCTCGTCGCCCATGATGTCCGTCAGCACCGCATAGCGATTGCCTTCCTTCACGAGACCCATCGCGACACCTGCGACCGGCTCCTTGATGGGAACACCGGCATCCATCAGCGCAAGCGACGTGCCGCACACCGATGCCATCGAGCTTGATCCGTTCGATTCCGTGATTTCCGAAACCACGCGCACGACATACGGATAGCTGTTCATGTCCGGCATCACGGCCTGCACGCCGCGCTTGGCAAGACGGCCATGGCCGATCTCGCGGCGCTTCGGCGAACCGACAAAGCCGGTTTCACCCACGCAGTACGGCGGGAAGTTGTAGTGAAGCATGAACGGTTCCTTCCGCTCGCCTTCGATCGCGTCGATGATCTGCGCGTCACGGCCCGTGCCGAGCGTCGTGACGACGATCGCCTGCGTCTCGCCGCGGGTGAACAGCGCGGAACCGTGCGTGCGCGGCAGCACGCCGACCTTGATGTCGATCGGGCGCACCGTGCGCGTGTCGCGACCATCGATGCGCGGCTTGCCGGAAAGAATGCGCTCGCGCACCGTGCGGTACTCGAGATCGTGCACCGCTTCGGCAACGGCTTTGGCTTCAAAGCGCGGATTCTCGCCACCGGCAAGTTCCTCCAGCGCCTTTTCCTGGATTGCGGCGATCGCATCGCGGCGCTGATGCTTGTCGGCGATCTGGTATGCCTCGTCGATCGCGACGGCGCATGCTCCCTTCACGGCGTCTTCCAGCGACTGGTCGGTCGCTTCCGCCTGCCAGTCCCATGCCGGCTTGCCGGCTTCGGCGACGAGTTCGCGGATCGCGCTGATCGCGACCTGCATCTGCTCGTGGCCGAACAGCACGGCGCCGAGCATCACGTCTTCAGGCAGGTACTTCGCTTCCGATTCCACCATGAGCACGGCCGCTTCCGTGCCGGCAACGACGAGATCGAGATCCGAACCTGCCGTCTGCGACAGCGTCGGGTTCAGCAGGTAGTTGCCATCCTTGAAACCGACGCGTGCGGCGCCGATCGGTCCCTTGAACGGAATGCCCGAAAGCATCAGCGCGGCGGACGCGCCGAGCAGCGAGGGAATGTCAGGATCGATTTCCGGGTTCACCGACATCACCGTCGCGATGATCTGCACTTCGTTCCTGAAACCTTCCGGAAACAGCGGGCGGATCGGACGGTCGATCAGGCGGGAGGTCAGCGTCTCCTTCTCGGAAGGACGGCCCTCGCGCTTGAAGAAGCCGCCCGGAATCTTGCCGGCGGCATAGGTCTTTTCCTGGTAGTTCACCGTCAGCGGAAAGAAGTCCTGGCCGGGCGCTGCCTTGCGGCGGCCGACGGCCGTGACGAGCACGACGGTATCGTCCATGTTGACGATGACGGCGGCATCCGCCTGGCGCGCAATGGCACCGGTTTCGAGCGTGACGGTGTGATTTCCGTACTGGAAGGTTTTCTTGATGGCTTGCACGTTGTCTTCTCTCTCTTCTCTGTTTGCCTGCGTCCGCTGCACAGCCCTCCGCGCGCGGACATGATTCAGCTTCGGCTAGAAGCGCCGGCCGGAACGCAAAAACGAGAAAACCGGCCTGTCAGGGTCCGGTTTTCTCGTGGTGCGATGCATTCGAGTGGGCAAGGGCGCGCCGCTCAGCGGCGCAGGCCCAACCGCTCGATCAGTTGCTGGTAGCGGTCGCGGTTCTTGCCCTTGAGATAGTCCAGCAGCTTGCGGCGCTGGTTGACCATCTTGAGCAGGCCGCGGCGGGAATGGTGATCCGCCTTGTGCTGGCCGAAATGATCCGTCAATTCGCTGATGCGCGCCGAGAGGAGCGCAACCTGCACTTCCGGCGAACCGGTATCGCCCTCGCCAGTCTTGTACTGGTCGATGATCTCGCGTTTCTTTTCTACGGTCAGAGGCATTTCTATTGATCCTGTTACTGGAAACCTGTGGCCCCGATTCTCGCCCCGGGCCCTCTCGAATGAGCCCGGTATTGTAATGGCGACGGGCCGTGCTCACAAGCAAGAAAACATAATGAAAACCGCCGATTAGGCCGTCGCAAGCAGCCTTCTGGGCGCAATCCGGCCGTCATCCGCCACTTCACCGATACCGAGGAATCCGCCTGATTCGTCGTACAGGCGCACCAGCCCTTCCGTCGGCGCACGCGGCACGAGCACGGGCTGGCCACGACGCAGGTAATAGCTCATGTCGGCATCCAGGCTGACGAGCGGCCAGTCCGCAATGGCGCTGTCCACCGGCAGCAGCAGTGCGTCGAGCGCCGCCTCGCCGCCGGTTTCGCGCTTCGCCTCCAGCTCGGCCAGCGTATGCATCGGCCGCTTTTCATAAGGACCGACACCAAGCCTGCGCAGGGCCGTGACATGCGCCAGCGTGCCGAGCGCAGCGGCCACGTCCTCGATGAGCGTGCGGACATACGTACCCTTGGAGCAGCGCACGTCGAGCGCAAGCTCGGTGGCGTCCAGCCGATCCAGCGTCAGGGAAAAGATGCGTACGCGCCTCGCCTTGCGCTCGACTTCCTCGCCTGCCCGCGCAAGTTCATACAGCCGCCGGCCTTCATGCTTCAGCGCGGAATACATCGGCGGCACCTGCTCGATGTCGCCGAGAAAACCTTCCAGCACGCCGCGTACGCGTGCTTCATCCAGTGCTGGCACCGCAGCGGTTTCAACGACCACGCCATCCGCATCTGCCGTGTCGGTCCGCTCGCCCAGCCGGCAGGTGACGCGGTAATGCTTGTCGGCATCCAGCAGGAAACCGGACACCTTCGTGGCTTCGCCGAGACACACCGGCAGCATGCCGGTTGCGAGCGGATCAAGGCTTCCGGTGTGACCCGCCTTGGCGGCGCCATACAGATGCCTGACCTTCTGCAGCATCCGGTTCGAACTTGCGCCGGAATCCTTGTCGAGCAGCAGAACGCCATCGATCGCGCGGCCCTTGCGCCTGCGGGCTCCCATCTACTCCGCGTCTCCATCACCGCCTTCGCGGTCGCGACGGCGCGCGGCATCGATCAGCGCGTCCATGCGCACGCCTTCGGCAACGCTGCGGTCGTACATGAATTTCAGTTCCGGCACGTGGCGCATGCGCAGGATCTGGCTGAGTTCGCGGCGCAGGAACCCGGCCGCGCGGTTGAGCGCGGCCTCGGTTTCGCGGATCTGTTCCGGTGCATCTTCAAGCTGGCTGAACCACACACGCGCGTGCGAAACGTCCTTGCTCACTTCCACGTCGGTGATCGTGGCTCCCTGTGCGCGTGGATCCTTCACACCGTGACGCAGAAGCTCGCCGAGCTCGCGCCGCAGCTGTTCGGCCACTCTCGTGCTGCGTGTGAACTCGCGTGGCATCAGAGCGTCCGCTGCACCGTGATGCGCTCGTAGCACTCGATCTGGTCGCCGACCTTCACGTCGTTGTAGTCCTTCACGCCGATGCCGCATTCCGTGCCGGCGCGCACTTCATTGACGTCATCCTTGAAACGGCGCAGCGATTCAAGCTGGCCTTCGAAGATGACGACGTTGTCGCGCAGCACGCGGATCGGATTGTTGCGCTTGACCGATCCTTCGACGACGAGACAGCCCGCGATCTGGCCGATCTTCGGCGCCTTGAATACGTCGCGCACTTCGGCAAGACCGATGATCTCCTCGCGTGTTTCAGGCGACAGCATGCCCGAGAGCGCCTTCTTCACTTCATCCAGCGCATCGTAGATGACGGAGTAATAATGAACATCGACGCCGGCATCATCGATCTGGCGACGCGCGGCGCTGTCGGCGCGCACGTTGAAGCCGATGATGACCGCCTGCGACGCCGCGGCGAGGTTGACGTCGGATTCGGTGATGCCGCCAACACCTGATGCAATCACCTTCACCTTCACTTCGTCCGTGCCGAGATTCGTCAGCGAATCCGACAACGCTTCGACGGAACCCTGGACGTCCGCCTTCACGACGAGGTTGAGGATCTTCGCTTCACCCTCTTCCATCTGGTTGAACATGTTCTCGAGCTTCGCCGACTGCTGGCGTGCGAGCTTCACTTCACGCAGCTTGCCCTGCCGGTAGAGCGCGACTTCGCGCGCCTTGCGCTCGTCGGAAACGACAATCGCTTCATCGCCTGCCGACGGAATGCCCGAAAGACCAAGCACCTGCGCAGGCATGGACGGACCGACCGCGTCGATCGCCTTGCCGGCTTCGTCGAACATTGCACGGATGCGGCCGTATTCCTGGCCGGCGAGAAGAATGTCGCCCTTCTTCAGGGTGCCGCGCTGGACGAGCACGGTCGCGACCGGACCGCGTCCCTTTTCCAGCGACGACTCGACGACGACACCGGACGCAGGACCATCGGCGACGGCCTTGAGCTCGAGGACTTCCGCCTGCACGAGGATGGAATCCAGCAACTGGTCGACACCCTGGCCGGTCTTCGCGGATACGGGCACGAAGATCGTCTCACCGCCCCATTCCTCGGAAATCACTTCGTGCTGCGAAAGCTCCGTACGCACGCGGTCCGGATCCGCATCCGGCTTGTCCATCTTGTTGACCGCGACGACCAGCGGTACGCCCGCCGCCTTCGCATGCTGCACGGCTTCAACGGTCTGCGGCATGACGCCGTCGTCGGCCGCAACGACCAGCACGACGATGTCGGTCAGCTGCGCACCGCGTGCACGCATGGCGGTGAACGCCGCGTGGCCGGGCGTATCGAGAAAGCTGACCATGCCCCTGTCCGTTTCAACGTGATACGCACCGATATGCTGCGTGATGCCGCCTGCTTCGCCCGCTGCAACCTTCGTGCGGCGAATGTAGTCGAGCAGCGAAGTCTTGCCGTGATCGACGTGACCCATGATCGTCACCACCGGCGGACGATCGATGGCGTCGCCGGACGATACGCCTTCGGCAATCACCTGCTCCTCGAGTTCGTTCTCGCGCAACAGCTTCGGCGTGTGACCCATTTCCTCGACGACCAGCTGCGCCGTTTCCTGGTCCAGCACCTGGTTGATCGTCGCCATCACGCCGAGATTCATCATGGTGCGAATCAGTTCGGTCGCCTTGACGGCCATCTTGTTGGCGAGTTCACCGACGGTGACGGTCTCCGGAATGCTGACTTCACGCTTGACCGGTGCGGCCGGCTTCTCGAAGCCGTGCTGCGTGTCCATTGCAACGCCGCCGCGACGCTGGCGCGGCGCCTTCTTGCCGGAGCGGCGTCCGCTCTTGCCTGCCGTGACGTGCAGTTCCTGGCGGCCGTATTTCGTCGGCGCGCCGCGCTGCTGCTTGCGCTCGTCTTCGGCCGCCTGCTTGCGCGCTTCTTCTTCCGCCTTGCGGCGTTCCTCGGCTTCACGCCGCTCGCGTTCGACTTCCTCGAGACGCTTCTTCTCGTCTTCCTCGGCCTTCTGCCGCTCCGCGCCTTCGGCGCGCTTGCGCAGTTCCTCTTCCTCGCGCTGCTTGCGCTCGGCCTCTTCCTCGACCTTGCGGCGCGCCGCTTCCTCGGCTTCGCGCTGCTCGCGCAGCTTCGCTTCCTCGGCGTCGATGCGCGCCTGTTCCTCGGCCTTGCGGGCCGCTTCCTGTTCCTCGAGCACGCTGCGCTTGACGTACGTGCGCTTCTTGCGGACTTCGACGCTGACGGTCTTGGCCTTGCCCTGCCCGCCTGCGAGTTTCAATTCGCTGACGCTGCGGCGATTGAGCGTGATCTTGCGCGGCTCGGTGCTGCCCGCCGCACCGTCCTTGCCGTGCGAACGGCGCAGGTGAGTCAAAAGCTGCAGTTTCTGCTCGTCGTTGATGCTGTCGTTCGCCGAAGCGACGTCAAGGCCGGCTTCGCCGAGCTGCGTCAGCAGACGGTCGACCGGCACACCCAGCACCTCGGCGAATTGTTTTACTGTGACTTCCGCCATCTGATTCCTCCCCGGGGGTCGGGTTTACTCTTCGGCAAACCACGGGGCGCGCGCGGTCATGATCAACCGCCCTGCACGCTCCTCGTCCATGCCCTCGATTTCCATCAGCTCATCGACCGACTGCTCGGCAAGATCTTCCATCGTCACGACATCGCGTGCCGCGAGCATGTATGCAAGTTCGCGATCCATGCCTTCCATGTTGAGCAGGTCGTCTGCCGGCTCCTTGTCGCCGAGCTTCTCTTCCGATGCGATCGCCTGCGTAAGCAGCACGTCGCGCGCGCGACCGCGAAGTTCCTCGACGATGTCCTCGTCGAATTCCTCGATTTCCGCAAGCTCGGATGCAGGCACGTAGGCGATTTCCTCGATGCTGGAAAAACCTTCCTGCACGAGGATGACGGCGACTTCCGCGTCGACGTCCAGCTGGTCCATGAACAGCTGCTGCAGTTCCTTGATTTCCTTCTCCGTCTTTTCTTCGGCCTGCGACTCCGTCATCACGTTGAGTTCCCAGCCGGCAAGCTCGGAGGCGAGGCGGATGTTCTGCCCGCCACGGCCGATGGCAAGCGACAGCTTGTCCTCTTCGACAGCAATATCCATGCTGTGCCTGTCTTCATCGACGACGATCGATGTGACTTCCGCCGGCGACATTGCATTGATGACGAACTGCGCCGGGTTCTCGTTCCACACGATGATGTCGATGCGCTCGCCGGAAAGTTCGTTCGAAACGGCCTGCACGCGCGAGCCGCGCATGCCGACACAGGCACCGACAGGATCGATGCGCTGGTCATTCGACTTCACCGCGATCTTCGCGCGCTGTCCGGGATCGCGTGCAGCGCCCATGATCTCGATCAGGCCCTGGCCGATTTCCGGCACCTCGATCTTGAAAAGCTCTTCCAGGAAGCGGCGGTCCGTGCGGCTGAGGAACAGCTGCGGGCCGCGAATCTCGGAACGTACATCCTTCAGGTAGGCACGCACGCGGTCGCCCGGACGCACGGCTTCGCGGGGAATCATGTCCTCGCGCGCGATATAGGCTTCCGCGTTGCCGCCGAGATCCACGAACACGCTGCCGCGCTCGACGCGCTTCACGATGCCGGTGACCAGTTCGCCCTTGCGATCCTTGTACTGCTCGACAACCTGCGCGCGTTCCGCCTCGCGCACCTTCTGCACGATCACCTGTTTCGCCGTCTGCGCGGCGATGCGGCCGAATGCGACGGATTCCATCGGCTCCTCGATGTAGCCGCCGACGTCGACGTTCGCATCCTTCTGCTTCGCTTCGCTGAGCGTGACTTCCTTTTCAGGAAACTCGATCTCCGCATCGTCCTCGACGACCAGCCAGCGACGGAACGTGTCGTAACCGCCGGTCTGGCGATCGATCGCAACGCGTGCATCGATGTCGCCGCCCTGTTTCTTGCGCGTGGCGGATGCCAGCGCCGCTTCGATGGCTTCGAAGATGACTTCCTTGTCCACGCCCTTCTCGTTCGAAACGGCGTCCGCAACCAGGAGGATTTCTTTGTTCATGACTGTCTTTCCCGACTATCGATTTCTGTAACTGGATTTCTGCAAGGTCTTCAGAATTCAGGCACGATCCGCGCGCGCTTCAGCGCCGCGATCTCCATGCTCACGGCCTCGCCGTCGACTTCAACCGTCAACCGCCCATCATCAACGGCGCGCAGCGTTCCCGTGAAACGCCAGCGCCGGTCCGCCAGCGGTGAAGCGAGTTCCAGCTTCACCTTGCTGCCAATCGCGCCCAGGAAGTGCTCCGGCGTCCGCAGCGGGCGATCGAGTCCCGGCGACGAAACCTCAAGGTTGTATTCGCCCGGCATCGGATCTTCCACGTCGAGCACGCCGCTCACCTGGTGGCTGACTTGCTCGCAATCATCCAGGCCGATGCCACCTGGCTTGTCGATGTAAAGGCGCACCAGTCCATTCTTCGGATTGGTGCGGCACTCAAGCTCGACCAGCTCGTAGCCCATGCCTTGAAGCGTCGGCTCAAGCAGCGTGATCAGTTTTTCCCTGAGACTCATGCCTGACCTGCCTCGACAAACAAAAAATGGGCCCATGGCCCATCCTGAGAACCTGTTTTTTTACAACAGGTTATAAGGTTTTCCTGTCACTGTCCTTCACATCCGGCAAGCGATGCCGGAAACGAAAAAGCCCCGAACATCGGGGCCTTGACTCACTGTCTGACAGTGTTTGGTAGCGGGGGCAGGATTTGAACCTGCGACCTTCGGGTTATGAGCCCGACGAGCTGCCAGACTGCTCCACCCCGCACCCGACGAGGCGGCATTCTATATGAACGGCACCGCATTTTTCAAGGAAGAATCCCAATTAAAAGCCGATCGCTGTATGGCAAACAAAAAGGCGGCACATGGCCGCCTCTGTTTTTGCCGGTGGTTTTGCATCAACCGCCGATCGCACGCATGCAGACCGCCATCAGGCCACCGGGGAAAATACCCAGGACAAGAATCAGCAATCCATTCACGCTCATCACGAGGCGCGCATCCGCTGCAATTTCAAGCGCCGGTGAATCCTGCCGCGCCGGTTCGTCGAAATACATGATCTTCACCACGCGCAGGTAATAGAACGCGCTGATGACCGACAACACGACAGCCGCAACCGCGAGCCACAGGAATCCGGCATCGAGCGCGGCCCAGATGACGGCGAACTTCGCGTAGAAACCGATGAACGGCGGCACGCCCGCGAGGCCAAACATGACGAACATCATCATGGCCGCGAACCAGGGGCTGCGACGATTGAGACCGGCAAAGTCGGACAGTTGATCGGCCTCGAAACCGGCGCGTGCCAGCAGCAGGATCATGCCGAAACCCGCCGCTGCCATGATCACGTACGTGATGGTGTAGAACATTGCAGCTTCGTAGCCCTGCTCCGTGCCCGCAAGAATGCCCATCAGCAGGAAACCGACGTGCGCGATGGTCGAATACGCGAGCATGCGTTTCAGGCTGGACTGCGCGATCGCAACGATGGAACCGATAATCATCGACAGCAGTGCAAGCGCGACGATGACAGGCTGCCATACCACGTGCGCAGCGCCGAGACCTTCAACGAGAAGGCGCATGAACAGTGCAAACGCGGCAAGCTTCGGCACCGAACCAAGGAACAGCGTCACGGCCGTCGGCGCGCCTTCATATACGTCCGGCAGCCACATGTGGAACGGCACTGCGCCGAGCTTGAACGACATGCCGACGATCACGAACACGAGTCCAAGCAGCAGCCCGGCACTGAACTGCGCGTCGGCTGCCCATGTCGCAAGCTCGTTGATGTCCAGCACGCCGCCGCTGATCCCGTACAGGATGGACATGCCGTACAGGAGCAGCCCGGATGCGATTGCACCAAGCACGAAGTATTTCATTGCCGCCTCGGATGCGACGCCGTTGTCGCGCTGCAGGGCAACCAGGCCATAGGACGACAGCGAAAGCAGTTCGAGGCCAAGATACAAGGAGATGAAATTTCCGCCCGACGTCATGACCATCACGCCGAGCAGCGCGCCGAGAATCAGGACGTAGAACTCTCCCTGGAAGAGCTGCCGTGATTTCAGGTAATCGCGCGAATACATGAGCACAACCGCGGTGGCAGCGCACGCGACAAGCTTCAGCGCCGTCGCCATCCCGTCCATGATGTACATGCCGCTGAACGTCGTGGCTTTCGCTTCATCCATCTGGGCGCCGAGGATCAGCACCGTACCCGCGAGCGTGCCGAGCGCGAGCCAGTGCGTCAGCACCCGCTGCCGGTCGGTGAGAAACAGGTCGGCGACGAGAATCACGCAGGCCATGCCAAGCAGGAAGATTTCCGGCAGCGCAGGCCAGAAATCAGGCGTTATGAAAGTTGATTCCATGTTCGAAACTCTTGCCTCTTACAGCTTGGACTGCATGACGTGTTCAACGAGATTCGTGATGCTGGCATCCATGACATCGATGAGCGGCGCCGGCCACAGGCCGAACAGCAGCACGGCGACGGCCAGCACGGCGAGAACGAGGAACTCGCGCGCATTGACGTCCTGCAGCGCCGCCACTGTCTTGTACTTCACTTCGCCGAAGAGCACACGCTTGACCAGCCACAGCGTGTAGGCTGCGCCCAGGATCAGCGTCAACGCCGCGAAGAACGCGATCCAGAAGTTCGCCTTGAACGATGCCAGGATCACCATGAACTCGCCGACGAAACCCGATGTGCCCGGCAGACCGGTGTTCGCGAAGGCGAACAGCATCATGAATGCGGCAAACTTCGGCATCACGTTTGCAACGCCGCCGTATGCGGATATCTCGCGGCTGTGCACGCGGTCGTACAACACGCCGACGCACAGGAACAGCGCGCCGGAAATGAAACCGTGCGAGATCATCTGCACCATGCCGCCTTCCATGCCGAGCACCGCGCCCTGCTCGGAGCCGCTGTTTGCAAGGATGACGAACGGCAGGAACAGGCCGAGCGTGACAAAACCCATGTGTGCGATGGACGAGTACGCGACCAGCTTTTTCATGTCCTGCTGCACGATTGCCACGAACCCGATGTACACCACCGCGATCAGCGACAGCGTGATCATGAAGGTATCAAGTGCGTTCGCCGCGTCGGGCGTGATCGGCAGCGAGAAGCGCAGGAAGCCGTAGCCACCGAGCTTCAGCATGATGGCCGCGAGGATCACGGAACCGCCCGTCGGCGCTTCGACGTGCGCATCCGGCAGCCACGTATGCACCGGCCACATCGGGATCTTCACGGCAAACGCAGCGAAGAATGCGAGGAAGACCAGTATCTGCTCGTTGATGCCGAGCGGCAGCGCATGCATGTCGAGAATGCTGAAGCTGCCGTCCATCCTGATGTAGAGATAGATGAACGCCACCAGCATCAGCACGGAGCCGAGGAAGGTGTAGAGAAAGAACTTGAGCGTCGCGTACACGCGACGCGGGCCGCCCCAGATGCCGATGATGAGGAACATCGGGATCAGCATCGCTTCCCAGAACACATAGAACAGCATGCCGTCGAGCGCGGCGAACACGCCGTTCATCAGCCCTTCCATGATCAGGAACGCCGCAAAGTACTGCCCGACCCGGTCCTGGATCACCTCCCATCCCGCGATGACGACCAGCACGGTCATGAACGTCGTCAGCAGGATGAGCGGCACCGCGATGCCGTCCACGCCGAGGTGATAGTTGACGTTCAGCGCCTCGATCCAGGGCGCGAATTCCACGAACTGCATGTTCGCCGTCGTGAAATCGAACCCCGTGTAAAGCGGAATGCTGATGACGAACGCGACGAGCGATATCGCCAGCGACAGCCAGCGCACCGCGCTGTCACCGATGCGACCCGCGAGCAGCACGGCAATGCCACCGAGCACCGGCACCCAGATCACGAGGCTCAGCAATGGAAGTTCGTTAAACATCCGTCAGTCCTTGTTCTTTTCCGTTCTCAGCCCAGCAGCAGCCAGCCGAGCAGCGCAACCAGGCCGATGATCATCGCAAACGCATAGTGATACAGGTAACCCGACTGCACGCGCCGCATGACACCGGCAAGTGCACCGACCGTCTTCGCGGAGCCGTTCACCAGCCCGCCATCGATCAGGAACATGTCACCCGCCTTCCAGAAGAAGGCGCCAAGCCTGCGTGCACCGGCAGCAAACACCGTGTTGTTGAAATCGTCGAAGAAATACTTGTTCACGAGCAACCTGTGGATCGCATCGAAACGGTTCGCAACAATCCCCGGCCAGTGCGGCTTCCACCACCACAGCACCCAGCTTGTGGCGATACCGGCGATCAGCAGGTAGACCGCGGGACCATGGAACGCGTGCAGCACGAACGCCCAGGGACCGTGATATTCCTCGCCGAGCCGGCCCAGCACGTCATGTGCGGCATCAACGACAATCGCGCTTCCAAACCAGCCGTTGAACAGCAGCGCATCGATCGTGAACCAGCCGATGAAGATCGACGGAATCGCGAGCAGGATCAGCGGTACCGTCACGACCCACGGCGATTCATGCGGTACGCCGCCATGATGGCCATCATGCTGGTGATGCGGATCGTCGCTTGTCGCATGATGCGCAACATGCGTATCGAAACGCTCCTTGCCATGGAACACCATGAACAGCAGCCGGAAGCTGTACACGGCCGTCACGAACACGCCGAGCAGCACGGCCCAGTAGCCGATTTCCGACGCCAGTCCAAGATCGGAATGATGCACGGCTTCGATCAGCGCATCTTTCGAGAAGAAGCCCGAGAAGCCCGGCACCGCCACGAGTGCGAGCGTGCCGATGAGCATCGTGACGTAGGTGATCGGCATGTATCTGCGCAGGCCGCCCATCTTGCGCATGTCCTGCTCGTGATGCATGCCGATGATCACCGAACCTGCGGCAAGGAACAGCAGCGCCTTGAAGAAGGCATGCGTCATGAGATGGAAGATGCCCGCCGCATACGCGGACGCGCCAAGCGCCACCGTCATGTAACCGAGCTGCGAGAGCGTGGAATACGCGATGACGCGCTTGATGTCGTTCGCGACAATGCCAAGCAGTCCCATGAAGAATGCGGTGACCGATCCGATGACGAGAATCACGCTGAGCGCGGTCTCGCTCAGTTCATAGATCGGCGACATGCGCGCAACCATGAAGATGCCCGCCGTGACCATGGTCGCCGCGTGGATCAACGCGGAAATCGGCGTCGGGCCTTCCATGGAATCCGGCAGCCACACATGCAGCGGCACCTGTGCGGACTTGCCCATCGCGCCCACGAACAGAAGGATGCCGATCACCGTGAGCGCGGACCACGCGTGGCCGCCGAAGACCTCGATCGTCTCGCCCTGTACCGATGGCGCGGCCGCAAAGACTTCCGTGTAGTCCAGCGAACCCGTGTAATGGAGAACCGCCGCGATGCCGAGCAGGAAACCGAAATCGCCGACGCGGTTCACGAGGAACGCCTTCATGTTCGCGAAGATCGCGGTATCGCGCTTGAACCAGAAACCGATCAGCAGGTACGACACCACGCCCACCGCTTCCCAGCCGAAGAACAGTTGCAGGAAATTGTTCGACATCACCAGCATCAGCATGGAGAACGTGAACAGCGAGATGTAACTGAAGAAGCGCTGGTAGCCCGGGTCATCGTGCATGTAGCCGATGGTGTAGATGTGCACCATCAGCGAAACAAACGTGACGACCGTCATCATGAGCACGGTCAGGCGATCGACGAGAAAACCGACCTCGAAACGGACGCCGTCGCTCACCATCCACGTGTAGACCGCCTCGTTGTAGACCGCGCCGCCGTCGATGGCGATGTGCTTGAAAGCAATGCACGACAGCACGAACGAAATGGCGACGCCGAGAATGGTTACCCAGTGTGCGCCTGCGCGGCCGACCTGCCTGCCGAGCAGTCCGGCGACGATGGCCGCGACGAGCGGCGCAAGGACGGTTGCGAGATATATGTTTTCCATGCTCATCCGTCAGCCTTTCATCGAATCGAGTTCTTCGACGTTGATGCTGTTGCGGTTGCGGAACAGCACGACCAGGATCGCGAGACCGATCGCCGCTTCCGCGGCCGCCACGGTCAGGATGAAGAACACGAACACCTGGCCCGCCACATCGTCGAGATAGCGCGAGAACGCAACGAAATTCAGGTTGACTGCCAGCAGCATCATCTCGATGCACATCAGCAGGACGATGACGTTCTTCCGGTTGAGGAAGATGCCGGCAACGGCGATGCTGAACAGCACACCGGCGAGCGTCAGATAGTGATACAGCGAAATCATCGTATTACCTGCTTCGTCAGTCGTGTTTCTCGGATGACATCCTGACCAGCCGGATGCGGTCTTCGCGGCGCACCTTCACCTGCTGCGCCGGGTCCTGCGCGCGCGTACCGACGCGGCGGCGCATCGTCAGCGAAATGGCGACGATGATGCCGATCAGCAGGATGACGGATGCGATCTCGAACGGATACACATACACCGTGTACATCACTTCGCCGATCGCACTGGTGTTGCTGTATCCCTCCGGACGAGGCGCCGGCTTCGCGAACTGTGCGATGCCCAGCTTCTCGAACCAGATCACGTACGCGAGCAGTGCAGCCATGAGCATGGCGACCACCGCCGCCACGGGCGCAAAGCGAATGAAGCCTTCCCGAATCACCGCAACGTTGATGTCCAGCATCATCACGACGAACAGGAACAGCACCATCACCGCGCCGACATACACCAGCACCAGCGCGATGCCGAGGAATTCGGCTTCAAGCAGCACCCAGAGCACCGCGCTCGAGAAGAAGCACACGACGAGGAACAGCGCGGCGTGCACCGGGTTGCGCACGGTGATCACCGCGAGCGCGGCGCCGAGCAGCAATACTGCCGCCGGCCAGAACAGAAGGGTTTCCGCGGAAATCGGCATGTCACATCCTCAACGGTAGCGCGCGTCGGCGGCACGGTCGGCCGCGATCTGCGCTTCGTACTTGTCGCCCACCGCCAGCAGCTTTTCCTTCGTCATGATCTGCTCGCCGCGCTTCTCGAAATGGAAATCCGAAACGCGCGTCTCGACGATGGCATCGACGGGACAGGCCTCCTCGCAGAAGCCGCAGTAGATGCACTTGAACAGATCGATGTCGTAGCGCGTCGTGCGACGCGTGCCATCCTCGCGCATCTCCGAATCGATGGTGATGGCGAGCGCGGGACACACGGCTTCGCAGAGCTTGCAGGCAATGCAGCGCTCCTCGCCGTTCGCGTACCGGCGTTGCGCGTGCAGGCCGCGGAAGCGCGGCGATTTCGGTGTTCTTTCTTCCGGGTAGAAGACGGTGATCTTCGGCTTGAAGAAATAGATCAGCGTCAGGCGCAGGCCCGCCCACAGCTCGGAAAGAAACCAGGTCCTGATCCAGGCGTTCAATGCTTTCATGCGGACGCACCCGTCGTCGCCGTGTTCTTCGGCGCGGTGAACCTGCCCAGCAGGATCAGCAATATGCTGCCCGCGAGCACGACGTAGCCGAGATTGATCCACGGCCACTTCATGACGATGAACAGCCCCATTACCATGAGCCACACTATCGTTACCGGTATGAACACCTTCCAGCCAAGGCGCATGATCTGGTCATAGCGGTAACGCGGGAACGTCGCGCGCAGCCACAGGAAGGTGTAGATGAAGAATCCCATCTTCAGGAAGAACCAGATGATGCCGGGCACGGCCGCACCAAGCTGTTCAAGACCCGGAACCCCGTTGAACGGATTCAGCCATCCGCCGAAGAAGAAGATGGTTGCGAGTCCCGAGATCAGGATCATGTTCGCGTATTCGGCGAGAAAGAAGACGGCGAACGCCGTGCCGGAATACTCCACGTGGAAGCCCGCGACGATTTCCGACTCGCCTTCCGCGACGTCGAACGGCGCACGGTTCGTTTCAGCGACGCCGGAGATGAAATACACGAGCAGCAACGGGAACAGCGGCAGCCAGAACCAGTTGAAGATCGTGCCGTCCTGCGCGCGCACGATGTCGCCAAGATTCAGCGAACCGGCCGCCATCAGCACGCCGACCAGCGCGAAGCCCATCGCGATTTCATACGCGACGATCTGCGCGGCCGAGCGCATCGCACCGAGGAACGCGTACTTCGAGTTCGACGCCCATCCCGCGATGATCACGCCGTAGACACCCATGCCGGTGAGCGCCAGCACGTAAAGCAGTGCGGCGTTGATGTCCGCGAGTACCCAGCCATCATCGAACGGCACGACGGCCCACGCCGCGAATGCCGGCACGAGCGAGACGATCGGTGCGATCAGGAACAGGAAACGGTTCGCGTTGCTCGGAACGATGACTTCCTTGAGCACGAGCTTGAGCACGTCGGCCAGCCACTGGAAGGTGCCGTGGAAACCGACGCGATTGGGCCCCACTCTTCCCTGGATGTAACCGATCACCTTGCGTTCGAGCAGCGTGTAGAAACCGACAGCGACGATCAGCGGCACCATGATGACGACGACCCAGAACAGCGACGTCAGCACCAGCCGCGCTTCCGGCCACAGGCCGTTCCAGAAGCCGAGAATCCATTCGATCATGACCGCTCCTCCGCTTTCACGATCTCGATGGCGCCGGTTCGCGGACCCAGCGTCGCCGTCGCTTCGACGCCTGCCGCAACGAACGCGCTGCCGTTCACGACGCCATCGTCGATGACGACGGGCAGGATCGCGGTGCGCGCGTCCTGGCGAACCGTCACGTACATGCCATCGGTCACGCCGAGACGTGCAGCGTCCGCCGTGCTCAGGTTGACAGCCGCCTGCCGCTTCGCATCCGCGGTGACCTGCAGCGAACCCGCACGGCGAACGAGCGGATCCGTGCCATACAGCGCCGTTTCCGCCACGCGGATGAATCCTTCGGATTTCACCGCGCGCAAGGCATGTGAATGTTTCGGCATGCCGGCGACGGGCTCGCCGATCGTTTCCCGCGCCGCGCGCGTGACATCGTCGGGCGACATGTACTCGAAGTTCTCGACGCCCAGGAGATTGCCGAGGACGCGCAGCACCTTCCATGCCGGACGCACTTCGCCGATCGGCCTTGAGGCGCCGCCGAAGGTCTGCCACGTGCCTTCCAGGTTGATGTAGCTGCCGGCCGTTTCGCCGAACGTGCCGATCGGCAGCAGGACTGTTGCGTATTCCTTCATGGTGTCGGTGACGAAACTCGTCATCGCCACGACCTGCTCCGCCCGCTTCAGCGCGTCGAGCGTCGTCGCGCCGTCCCAGCAATCCATTTCCGGTTCAACGCCGAGCAGCATGTAACCCTTGCGCGGCTGCGCGAACATGTCGCGCGCATTGAGCCCGTCCTGCGGCACCATGCCGGCCAGCCAGCCGCCCGCGCTGTTCGCACCGCCCGTGATCTGGCCGAAACTCGCACCTGCCATCTCCGCAACGGCAACCGCAAGCGAGCGCAGGTCCGCGTACTGCGGATGTGTCTCGGCGAGATCGCCAAGAATGACCGCACTCTCCTTGCCATCCAGCAGTTGCTGCGCGATCACCGCAGCAGCATCGCCAGGCTTGATGCCATCGACGAACTTCTTCAGGTTCTCGGGCAGCGCCTTGCCGGAAACTCTCGCGAGTTCCTGCGCAATGCCGGCGAGCGATGCCGCCATGTCGGCATATGCAACGATCGATTCATTGGCGACCGGGAAGAGGAAGTCGTACCTGCGCGGATTGACGAACGAAATCTTTGCGCCCTTCATTGCGGCCTTGCGAATGCGATGCGCGACGATCGGCACATCCTTGCGCAGCGAGGAGCCGACAACGAGCGCGGCATCAAGACCGTCGAGGCTTGCAATGCTGCGGCCAAGCGTCGGGAATGCCGGCGCGCCGGCGTCACCCGCGAAATCGCCCTGGCGCACGCGATGATCCACGTTGCGCACGCCGAGATGATCTGCGATACGGCGCGCAAGGAAGAACTCCTCGACCGTCGATGAGGGCGATGCGAGCACGGCAAGCTCGTCGGCCGGAATATCCTTCAACGCCTTCGCCGCCGCTTCCAGCGCGGTCTCCCAGGTGACTTCCTGCCAGCCGCGTTCCGTCTTCACCATGGGCTTCTGCAGGCGATCATTGGCGTGAACGCCTTCGTAGCCGAAGCGATCGCGATCGGAAATCCAGGTTTCGTTCACTGCTTCATTCGCGCGCGGCACGGTGCGCATGTACTTGCCGCGCAATACGTGGCCGAACAGGCTCGAACCGGCCGCGTCATGCGGCGACACGAGTTGCTGGCTGATCATCTCCCACGCGCGGCCGCGCATGCGGAAAGGCTTCGAGTTCAGCGCGCCGACGGGACACAGATCGATGACATTGCCGGAGAGTTCGTGATCGACGCTGCGCGCGATGAACGTGCGGATGCGCATGTTCTCGCCGCGACCGACAGCGCCCAGTTCCTGGATGCCTGCAATCTCGGTGCCGAAACGTACGCAGCGCGTGCAATGGATGCAGCGGGTCATGTCGGTCGAGATCAGCGGGCCGATGTTCTCGTCCTTGATGATGCGCTTGCGTTCGGTGTAGCGCGACACGTCGCTGCCGAAACCCATCGCGAGATCCTGCAGCTCGCATTCGCCGCCCTGGTCGCACACCGGGCAATCCAGCGGATGGTTGATGAGCAGGAACTCCATCACTGCCTTCTGCGCGCTCACGGCCTTCGGCGATTCGGTGAACACCTTCATGCCGTCGGCGACCGGTGTCGCACAGGCAGGCAGCGGCTTCGGCGCCTTCTCCACTTCCACAAGGCACATGCGGCAGTTCGCGGCGACGGAAAGCTTCTCGTGATAGCAGAAGCGCGGGATATAGATGCCCGCGTCGTCGGCCACCTGGATGACCATCGCGCCCTTCTTCGCCTTGAGGGGCTTGCCGTCGATTTCTATGGTAACCAGATCGTCACTCATGTCCGTCTTTGTTCCGTTGGCGTAAGCCGTTGTTCGCAGGAATCAGGCCGCGTTGTCCTGGCGCTTCTTTGCGCCCGGACCGACCATGCAGCAACCGTGCTCGACGTGGTACGCGAACTCGTCGCGGAAATGCTTGATGAAGCTGCGCACCGGCATCGCAGCCGCGTCGCCGAGCGCACAGATCGTATGGCCTTCGATCTTGCTTGCCACGTCGTCGAGCATCGCGAGATCTTCCATGCGGCCTTCGCCGTTCTCGATGCGCGCGACAACGCGATACAGCCAGCCCGTACCTTCGCGGCACGGCGTGCATTGGCCGCAGGACTCGGAGAAATAGAATCTGGAAATGCGCTGCAGGAGTTTCACCATGCAGGTGTCTTCATCGACGATCACGACAGCGCCGGAGCCGAGCATCGATCCGGTCTTGTCGCGAATGGATTCATAATCCATCGTCACGTCTTTCATCATTTCCGCCGGCACGACGGGAACGGACGAGCCGCCGGGAATCACCGCCTTCAGCTTCTTTCCTTTCCACACACCGCCCGCGAGCTCCAGCAGTTCGCTGAACGGCGTGCCCATGCGGATTTCATAGTTGCCGGGTTTCTCGACGTGACCCGAGACGGAGAATATCTTGCTGCCGCCGGCCTTCGGCGTGCCGAGCTCCGCGAACCACTTGCCGCCCTTGCGCATGATGGTCGGCACGGACGCATAGGTTTCGGTGTTGTTGATGGTCGTCGGCTTGCCGTAGAGACCGAAGTTCGCCGGGAACGGCGGCTTGAAGCGCGGCATGCCCTTCTTGCCTTCCAGCGATTCGAGCAGCGCGGTTTCCTCGCCGCAGATGTACGCACCCGCACCGAGATGCGCGTAGAGATCGAACGTCACGCCGGAGCCGAGAATGTTCTCGCCGAGGTAACCGAGTCGATAGGCTTCCTCGAGCGCTGCATTGAAACGCGTCCATGGCTCGTCCATGAACTCGCCGCGCAGGTAGTTGTAGCCGGACTTCGCGCCCATCGCGTAGCCGGCGATCGCCATGCCTTCGATGACGGAGTGCGGATTGAACCGGAGAATGTCGCGATCCTTGCACGTGCCCGGTTCGGATTCGTCGGAGTTGCAGACGACATACTTCACCATGTCGCCCTTCGGCATGAAGGACCACTTGAGACCGGTCGGAAAGCCCGCACCGCCACGACCGCGCAGGCCGGACGCCTTCACCTCTTCGACCACCTGCTCGGGCGAAATCCTTTCCTTCAGGATGCGCTTCCACGCTTCATAGCCGCCGATCGCAAGATAATTCTCCAGCGTCCACGGCTGGTCGAATTGCAGCGTCTCGTATACGACAAATTCCTGCTGTGCCATTGCCATCCGCCTACTCGAGACCGTCAAGAATCTCGTCCACCGTCTCGGGCGTGAGATTCTCGTAGTACTTGTGGTTGACCATCATCATCGGCCCGCCTGCGCACGCGGCAAGACATTCTTCCTCGCACTTGAGGAACACCTTTCCATCCGCCGTCGTCTGCCCGGTACGGATGCCGAGCTTCTTCTCGACGTGCGCAACGATGTCGTCCGCGCCACGCAGCATGCAGGAGATGTTCGTGCAGACCGAGATGCTGTTGCGTCCGACCGGCTTCGTTTCATACATGGAATAGAAGGTCGCGACTTCCTGCACCTTGATCGACTCAAGGCCAAGATAATCCGCGACCGCATCGATCATTTCCGGCGCGAGATATCCATGCTCGTGCTGCACGGCATGCAGCGCGGCAAACACCGCCGAGCGTTTGCGGTCCGCCGGATACTTCTTCACGGCCGCATCGATTTCCTCGCGGATGTGCGCGGAAAGCACGGCGCCGTCGTTCGTCTGCGGGTTCATCAGCGATCTATCTCCCCGAACACGATGTCCTGCGTGCCGATGATGGACACGAGATCCGCCAGCATGTGTCCCTGGCACATTTCATTGATGGCAGCGAGGTGCGCGAAGCCGGAAGCGCGGATCTTCATGCGGAACGGCTTGTTCGCGCCGTCGGACACGAGATAGATGCCGAACTCGCCCTTCGGCTGCTCGACGGCCGCGTACACCTCGCCTTCCGGCACGCAGTAGCCTTCCGTGAACAGCTTGAAATGGTGAATCAGCGATTCCATGTCGCCTTTCATCTCCGTGCGACGCGGCGCCGTGATCTTGTGATCGTCGAGCATCACCGGACCCGGGTTCTCGCGCAGCCACTTCACGCATTGCTTCACGATTCTCGCGGACTGCCGGAATTCCTCGATGCGAACGAGATACCGGTCATAGCAATCGCCGTTCGTGCCGATGGGTATGTCGAAATCCATCTGATCGTACATCGCGTACGGCTGCTTCTTGCGCAGGTCCCACGCAATACCCGAGCCGCGCAGCATGGGGCCGGTGAAGCCGAGATTCAGCGCGCGCTCCGGCGAAACGACACCGATGCCGACGGTGCGCTGTTTCCAGATGCGGTTGTCGGTGAGCAGGATTTCGTACTCGTCGACCGCTTTCGGGAAGCGGTCGATGAAATCTTCGATGAAGTCGAGCAGCGTGCCGCTGCGCGCCTCGTTCATGCGCGCAAGTTCCTTCTTGCTGCGGAACTTCGAGGGCTGGTACTGCGGCATCTTTTCCGGGAGATCGCGATGCACGCCGCCCGGACGGTAGTAGGTCGCGTGCATGCGCGCGCCCGAGACTGCCTCGTACATGTCCATGATGTCTTCGCGCTCACGGAAGCAGTACAGGAACACCGTCATCGCGCCGATATCGAGACCGTGCGCACCGAGCCACAGCAGGTGGTTGGTGATGCGCGTCAGCTCATCGAACATCGTGCGGATGTAGAGTGCGCGCGGCGGCGGCGTGATGCCGAGCAACTTCTCGATCGCCATCACGTAGGCATGCTCGTTGACCATCATCGATACGTAGTCGAGACGGTCCATGTAGCCGATGGACTGGCTGAACGGCTTCGACTCCGCGAGCTTCTCCGTCGCGCGATGCAGGAGCCCGATGTGCGGGTCGATGCTGCGGATGACTTCGCCTTCCATTTCCAGCACGAGACGCAGCACACCGTGCGCGGCCGGATGCTGCGGGCCGAAGTTCATCGTGTAGCTCTGGATGTCATGCATTGCCGGACTTCTCCGTTTCCGTCTTCGGCGCAACGTCCGTCTGGTGATCGAGACGTTCTGCATAGCGATGATCGTGCCGGATCACGCGCGGCACGAGCGTGCGATGCTCGATGGTGATCGGCTGGTACACGACGCGCCCCTTCTCCGGATCGAAGCGCACTTCAACATGCCCCGTGAGCGGGAAATCCTTGCGGAACGGATAACCGACGAAACCGTAGTCCGTGAGAATCCGGCGCATATCGGGATGACCATCGAACAGGATGCCGAACATGTCGAACGCTTCGCGCTCGAACCAGTTGGCCGCGGACCAGATGCCATCAATCGAGGGAACGACTGGAGGATCGCCGGCGTCGCAGAAAACCTTGAGACGGATGCGCTGGTTCAGCGTGACGGACAGCAGGTGGTAGACCACGGCGAAGCGCCGCGCGTAATTCGGTTCGGTGTGCGGCAGTTCGCGATGCACGCCGCGGCTGAACCCGGTATCCGTTGCATCTTCCGTCACCCATTCCGCGTTGCCGTAGCCAAGATGATCGATGCCGCAGACGTCGATGAGCTGCTCGAACCGGAATCCCTCCTCGTCACGCAGTGCGCGACAGGTTTCCAGCAGGTTCGCAGCCGGCACTTCAAAGGCGAGTTCATGCGGCAACGATGGCAACCGGACAAGCACGTCGCCGAAGCGTTCCTCGACCCTGTCAGCCAGTCGTTTGAGTTTCTCGGACATGCGCGGTTCTCTCAACGGGCCGTAAATCGACCGTTATCGGGCAATCGTGTTGGTGCGACGGATCTTCTTCTGCAGCTGGATGATGCCGAACAGCAGCTGCTCGGCCGTCGGCGGACAGCCAGGCACGTAGATGTCGACCGGCACGACGCGATCGCAGCCGCGCACGACGGAATACGAATAGTGGTAGTAACCGCCGCCGTTCGCGCAGGAACCCATGGAGATCACCCAGCGCGGCTCCGCCATCTGCTCGTAAACCTTGCGCAGCGGCGGCGCCATCTTGTTGACGAGCGTGCCCGCCACGATCATCACGTCGGACTGGCGCGGGCTGGGACGGAAGATGATGCCGAACCGGTCCTGGTCGTAGCGCGATGCGCCGACATGCATCATTTCGACTGCGCAGCATGCCAGTCCAAACGTCACCGGCCACAGCGATCCGCTGCGCGCCCAGTTCACGACGTTATCGACGCTGGTGACGACCCAGCCCTTCTCGATGCCGTTATTGACTGCGCCCTCTACTCCCACTCCAGCGCTCCTTTCTTCCATTCGTAGATGAAGCCGATGACAAGCACGCCGAGGAAGACCGCCATCGCAAGGAATCCGAACAGGCCGATTCCATCGAGTGTCACGGCCCAGGGAAACAGGAACGCGATCTCGAGATCGAAGATGATGAAGAGAATGGCAACCAGGTAGTAACGGACGTCGAAGCGCATGCGCGCGTCTTCAAACGCCTCGAAGCCGCATTCGTAGGGAGAGGTCTTTTCCGCATCTGCCTTGCCGCGCGATGCCCACCGACCAAGCGTCAGGCCGATGAATATCAGGAGAGCGCCGAGAAACGTGGCGGCGCCGAGAAAGACGAGAATGGGGACGTAGTTTTGCAGCATTGCCGACGCACCCTGAAGTTCAATGACCGTCTCGGTAAAAAGACCGGCATTTTAACGTAAAAGCAGGAGCCCTTCCCATGGTTCCTGCTGCGTTTTCGCACGCATCGACAAGAGATGCGGGCTGCTTCAAGCGGTAACAACTCTGGAATTTGGTGCGGATGGAGAGACTCGAACTCTCACGCCTTACGGCACCACCCCCTCAAGATGGCGTGTCTACCAATTCCACCACATCCGCATGACTTGAACGGTTGTCCCTGGCGGGTGCAACCCGGGCGATCGACCGCCCGTCTTTACTCGATGAGCGGCGCTCAGTTCGCGCCGCTGTCCGACGGCGGAGATTCCTCTTCCTCCGTCGGCGTATCCTGCTGCTCTTCCGCCGGAACATCGATCGGCGGCAGATCCTCAGCGGCTCCTGCCGGTGCCGTCTGTTCCTGGATGACGCTTTCGTCCATCACGCTCGGCACGACCGCACCCTGGTCGCCGCGCGACAGGTAGGCAAGCGTACCGCTCGTGATAAAGAAGAGTATTGCCAGCCACTTGGTCATGCGGCTGAGAAAGGAGGCCGCGCCCTGTGCGCCGAACACCGTCGCCGACGCGCCGCTGCCGAAGGCGGCGCCCGCATCCGCACCCTTGCCGTGCTGCAGGAGAATCAGACCTACCAGCACCAGCGCAAGCAGTACATGAACCAGGAGTACAACTGTCGTAATCATTTCCGTATTCGTCTCTTTGGAAAATTCCCGCGGTCACCTTGCCGCGCGAACGATGCTCAGGAACTGTTCCGCATCCAGTGCCGCGCCACCGACAAGACCACCATCGATGTCGGGCATCGCGAACAGCTCGGCCGCATTCGACGCCTTCACGCTGCCGCCGTACAGGATTCGCACCGAATTAGCGATTGTAACATTTTCCGCGCCGAGAATATCCCGGATTTCACGGTGAACGTCCTGCGCCTGCTCGGGCGTTGCCGTCTTGCCAGTGCCGATGGCCCACACCGGCTCGTACGCAACCACCGCCTGCGAGAACGCTTCAATGCCGGCCGCCGCCAGCACCGCCGTCATCTGGCGCCGGATGACTTCCGAGGTCACGCCCTGATCGCGTTCCTCGAGCGTTTCGCCGACGCAAAGCACCGGCGAAATTCCGTTCTTCAGCGCCGCCATGAACTTGCGCGCGACCAGTGCATCGTCTTCGTTGTAGAGCGCGCGCCGTTCCGAATGACCGACGATCACGTACGCGCAGTCGAAATCCTGCAGCATGCTGGCGCTCACTTCGCCCGTGAACGCGCCCGACTCCTCCGCGCACAGCGACTGCGCGCCGAGCTTCACTTCGCTGCTTCGCAGCAGACGCTGCGCATCCGCCAGGTAGACGAACGGCGGGCAGACCAGGACTTCCGCTGCGACCGAGTCTTCGAGACCGCGGGTGACGGTCTCGAGCAGTGCGGCAGCGGACTCGCGGCTGCCATTCATCTTCCAGTTGCCGGCGACCAGGGGTCTGCGCATCGGTATCTCCTGACGTCGGAAAGCGCGCAAGGTTAACGACAGCCTGCGCGAAAATCAATTTGGATTTTGAGGGGAATGCCGGGTTTCAGGCAGCGTGCGCAGCGTTCTCGACAGCGCCCGCAATGCTCTGCGCAAGTCGCGCGACCAGGTCCGCGTCCGCACCTTCGACCATGACGCGCACGACGGGTTCCGTGCCTGACGGACGCAGCAACACACGCCCTGCGCCGTCCAGCGTCCGCTCTGCGTCACGCACCGCCGTTTCGATCAGCGGGTGGTCAAGACGCGGGCGCTCCGGCAGGCGCACGTTGACCAGTCGCTGTGGATATTTTTCGAGACCATCGAGACAGGCGACGAGCGTACCGCCGCGACAGCGCAGCAGCTCCAGCACCTGCAACGCCGCAACGAGACCATCGCCGGTTGTTGATTTGTCCAGGCAGATCAGATGTCCCGAACCTTCACCGCCAAGTTCGCCACCATGCTGCTGCAGCATCTCGAGCACATAGCGATCGCCGACTTTCGCACGATGAAATGCGATACCGGCCTGCTGCAGCGCCTGCTCGACCGCGAGGTTGGTCATGAGCGTACCGACGACCGGCCCGTGCAGCCTTCCTTCCGACTGGCGATGTCGCGCAATCATGTACAGCAGTTCATCACCGTCGAACACACGGCCGGATTCATCCACCATCTGCAGGCGATCGCCGTCGCCATCAAGCGCGATGCCGACATGTGCGCGTGACTCGCGAACAAGCGCAACGAGTGCGTCGATGTGCGTCGAGCCCACACCACGATTGATGTTCATGCCGTCAGGCGTCACGCCGACGGTCGCGACTTCCGCACCGAACGATTCAAGCAGCCGGGGACCGATTGCATAGCCGGCGCCGTTGGCACCATCGAACGCGATCTTCATGCCGGAAAGATCGAGCCCCGGACTCACCGTATCGCGGCAATACGCGACATAACGGTCCGCCGCATCCTCGACGCGTCGCGCCTTGCCGAGCGCAGCCGAATCAACGGTTGCAAATGCGCGCGCGAGCTGTTCTTCGATTTCCATTTCGACATCGTCCGGCAGCTTGCGGCCTTCCGCGGAAAAGAACTTGATGCCGTTGTCGAAATACGGATTGTGAGACGCGCTGATGACGACGCCGGCCTGCGCGCCGAACTCCCGGACAAGTCGCGCGACCGCCGGTGTCGGCACCGGACCAAGCAAGCCGATATCCACGCCTGCCGCAGAGAAACCCGCTTCAAGCGCGGACTCGAACATGTAACCGGATACGCGCGTGTCCTTGCCGATCAGCACAAGGCCGCGCCGCCCGGATTCACGCGCAGCATCATGCGCCGCGAGCACGCATCCCGCCGCCCAGCCGAGTCGCAGCACGAAGTCAGGCGTCATCGGCGCTTCACCGACCCTGCCGCGGATACCATCCGTTCCGAAATACTTCCGGCTCAAGCGCTTCTCCCAGGTTTTACGCCGCCGCCATTACGGCGCCGCATATCTTCAATGCATCTCGCGTGGGTTTGACGTCATGCACGCGGATCACGGCTGCGCCTTTCATCGCCGCAATGGCGGCGAGCGTGATGCTGCCGAAAACACGATCATCGACCGGCGTATCCAGCAGTGCGCCGACCATGGACTTGCGTGACATGCCGACAAGCACCGGGTAGCCGCACGCCGTGAACTTTTCCAGGTGCCGCAACAGCGCGAGATTGTGCTCGAGCGTCTTGCCGAACCCGAATCCCGGATCAAGCAGGATGTTTTCTCTTTTTACTCCCGCGGCTTCCGCGGCACGCGCACGCTCAAGAAGAAAGTCGCGCACTTCGCTGACGACATCCGCGTACTGCGGATTCAACTGCATGCTGCGCGGCTCGCCTTTCATGTGCATGAGACAGACCGGCACGCCCAGTTCCGCCGCAATGTCGGGCGCACCAGGTGCGCGCAGCGCGCTCACGTCATTGATCAGTCCCGCGCCCGCGGCGACTGCGGCCCGCATCACCTCCGGCTTGGCCGTATCGATCGAGATCGTGCGATCGATGCGTCCTGACAGCGTCTCGATCACCGGTACGACGCGACGCAACTCTTCGGCGGTATCGACCGGCATGGAACCCGGGCGCGTGGACTCGCCGCCGATATCGATGATGTCCGCGCCCTCAGCAACCATGCGCTGCGCCTGTTCAAGCGCCGCTGCGTGCTCGAGAAAACGGCCGCCGTCCGAAAAGCTGTCCGGCGTCACGTTGAGCACTCCCATGATCTTCGGCTGCACTGGGTGTTTTCCCTCTCAAGAATGCGGAAACATTATGCCGTAAAAAGCAGAACGCCCGGACCGGGTAAAGACCGGGCCGGGCGTTTGCCGGATACGTCTCAGTGCTGGCTTGCGGGATCGCCGATGGCGTCGTCGTCTCCACCATGACTTCCATCTGCCACCGGCGCCGCTTCCGCGCCCAGTCCGCCGGAACCGCCGCCGGAGTCCGTCCAGCCCTCGGGCGGGCGCGGCTGGCGGCCGGCCATGATGTCGTTGATCTGCTGCGTGTCAATGGTTTCGTACTTGATCAACGCCTGCGCCATCAGGTGCAGCTTGTCGGAACTGTCCTTCAGGATCTGCATCGCACGTCCGTAATTGCGATCGATGATGGCACGCACCTCGTCATCGATGTCACGCTGCGTCGCGCTCGAAATCTGCGAATGCTTCGTGACGGAATGCCCGAGAAACACTTCACCTTCATCCTCGCCGTACGCAAGCGGCCCCATCTTCTCCGACAGCCCCCACTTCGTGACCATGTTGCGTGCGATCTGCGTTGCGCGTTCGATGTCGTTCGAGGCGCCCGTCGTGACGGCGTCGTCACCGAAGATCTGCTCCTCGGCGATGCGCCCGCCGAACAGCGAACAGATGCTGCTTTCCAGCCGGCGCTTGGAATAGCTGTAGCGATCTTCTTCCGGCAGGAACATCGTGATGCCGAGCGCGCGGCCACGCGGAATGATCGACACCTTGTATACAGGGTCGTGATCCGGCACCGACAAGCCGACGATGGCGTGGCCTGCCTCATGGTATGCCGTCAGCTTCTTCTCGTCTTCCGACATGACCATCGAGCGGCGTTCCGCGCCCATCATGATCTTGTCCTTCGCCTTCTCCAGTTCTTCCATGCTGACGGCCTTGCGATTCGCACGCGCGGCGAACAGCGCGGCCTCGTTCACGAGGTTGGCAAGATCCGCGCCGGAGAAACCCGGTGTACCGCGCGCGATGATCGACGGCTGCACGCCATCCTGCGTCGGCACCTTGCGCAGGTGAACCTTCAGTATCTGCTCGCGACCGCGGACGTCCGGCAGCGGCACCACAACCTGGCGGTCGAAGCGGCCCGGGCGCAGCAGTGCGGGATCAAGCACGTCAGGACGGTTTGTTGCGGCAATGATGATCACGCCTTCGTTGCCTTCGAATCCATCCATCTCCACCAGCAGCTGGTTCAGCGTCTGCTCGCGCTCGTCATGACCACCGCCGAGACCCGCGCCACGATGGCGGCCGACGGCGTCGATTTCGTCGATGAAGATGATGCACGGCGCATGCTTCTTCGCCTGCTCGAACATGTCGCGCACACGCGACGCGCCGACGCCGACGAACATCTCCACGAAGTCGGAACCGGAAATGGTGAAGAACGGCACCTTCGCCTCGCCCGCGATCGCGCGCGCAAGCAGTGTCTTGCCGGTGCCCGGCTGGCCGACCATCAGCACGCCCTTCGGAATCTTGCCGCCGAGGCGCTGGAACTTGCCGGGGTCGCGCAGGAACTCGACGAGTTCGACGACTTCTTCCTTCGCCTCGTCGCAGCCGGCAACATCATTGAAGGTGACCTTGACCTGGTCTTCGCCCAGCATGCGCGCACGCGACTTGCCGAACGACATCGCGCCACGGCCGCTGCCGCCGCCCTGCATCTGCCGCATGAAATAGATCCATACGCCGATGAGCAGCAGGAACGGGAACCA
>CAZRFE010000030.1:0-29086 GCA_964599565.1 uncultured Gammaproteobacteria bacterium | reverse complement strand
CAGCGGATTCCCTCCTCGCGGAATCCGTCGTCGTTACTGACAAGCACGTGCAAGCTGTGATCCCCGGCGATGAGTCGTTGTTCGGTACCGCGGCTGTCTTTCCGGGCTGTGCGACGGTGGCAATGCCGGCCCCGGGATTGGCGTTACTATACCGGAACCCCGCTGACCGCACAGGCACGGCCATGAACGACGAACCCGATTCGCGCGAGGAACACGACGACGATTTCCAGGCGTTTCGCGAAGCGATGCGCGACGTGCGTCCGCTGCCGAAGGTCGAGATCGCGAGGCGCGGCGAAAGGCCGCACCCCGTGCCGCGCTTCAGCAAGGCCGATGAAGCGGACGTGCTGGGTGAGAGCCTCGCCAACGATCCGTTTGCCGCTGAAATCGAGACCGGCGAGGAACTCCTCTACCTGCGCACGGGCATGAACCCGCGCGTGCTGCGGCAATTGCGCCGCGGTCATTACCGGATCGCCGCGGAAGCCGACCTGCATGGATTGAACGAGCGCCAGGCCGGCGACGCCATCCGCGCCTTTCTTGCCGAAGCGCGCAGTGAGCGCTGGCAATGTGTACGCATCATCCACGGCAAGGGGCTGCGCTCGGGCCCGGCAGGACCCGTGCTGAAGGGGAAGACGGCCAGCGTGCTGCGACGCCGGGATGACGTCATCGCGTTTGCAAGCGCGCGCGCCGTGGATGGCGGCACCGGTGCCGTGCTGGTGCTGCTTAAGGTCTGAGCCACTCGAATATCGGACACATCACAGGAAGGGGAAACGCATGAACATTCATTTCACCATCGACTTCGCCGCGCTGCTTGCGCTCATCGCGGGCATTCTCATCCTCGTTCGCCCGCGGCTGCTCAACTACATCGTCGCGATCTACCTGATCGTCGTCGGCGCACTCGGCCTGCTGGGGTACTGATCAGCCCTTCCGGCTTTTCAGTTTCTCCATCAGCGCGCGCATGGTCGCCTGCGTTTCCTGTCCGAACCACGCCTCCGTCATGCGGCGATAATCGCCGTCGCCGAGCGTCCCGAACAGGTTGACGATATCCGCACGCGCGAGATCGCGCGTGATCTTCATCGCCGATGGCGGCAGCGTGAGCAGTTGCGCGCACCATGCGCGCGCCGTCGCAATGACGCCGTCGACCGGCGCCAGTTCATCGATGAGCCCGATGCGTTGTGCTTCCGCGGGGTCGATCATGAGCCCTGGCACCGCGAGACGTTCCGCCTGCCGCGCGCCGATCTGCCGTGCAAGTGCGGCATGCACGATCGCCGGCAGCGGCAGGCCCACCTGCACTTCGTTGAGCCCGATCCGGTAATCGCCTTCCGCCATCACGCGGTAATCGCAGTACAGCGCGAGCACCGCGCCACCCGCCGGACTGTGGCCTGTGATCGCGGCCGCGATCGGCACTGGCGATGCCGCGATCGCACCGATCAGGTCGAAGAAATGCTTCCAGAATTCATGCATCGCCGCTGCATCGAGCGCGAGCAGCGCGGGAACATCGAGTCCCGCGGAGAACATGCCCGGCTGACCGGACAGCACGATGGCGCGCGCGCCCTCCGCCGGCGCCTGCGTGATCGCGCTTCTCAGCGCGTGCACGAAATCCGGTGACAGGGCATTCACTGGCGGGCGCGCGAAACGCAGTTCCAGCACGCCGTCCCGTTCAATCCGCTCCAGCATCGCTTTCTCCCCGGTCTGTGACATTGATGAGTTCGCGCAGCGCGCTTGTCGCGAATGCGCCCGGTGGCAATTCGAAGGTCAGCACGACGTTTCCGTCCTGGCGCTCGATGCCGAGTTCCCGAATCGGCAGGCGCAGCGCACGGCGTTCCTGGCGCATCCCCGCGCGGACAAGGAGGTCGACGACCTCCGGGAACTGCGCGGCCATGCGGTTCTCGATGTCCGCGGCATCCAGACGCGCGGGCGCGTCACCCTTTCCCCACAACGGCCCACCGGGATGAATGTCGAACGCATCGAGCCGCTGGCGCAGCGTCGCGTCGATTTCATCGATCATGAAAAAACTGCCGCTGCCGTCAAGCTGCACCGCTTCGCCTGGCAGCAGGCGGTTCCAGTCGCCGCGCGTCACGCGCTCGGCGAGCACGGCGTTGAAGAGAAAACTGCGCGCCGCGGAGAGATAGACGCCGCCGCGTGCGCCATCCACGGCGCGCACGACGTTGTCGCCATCGCGACCGAAGCGCTGCGGACCGAAGTAATTCGGCACACCCTGCTCGCGCACGCGCGTCACGCGTGCATCGAGATCGTCGTCGCCACGCACATCGCGCACCGTGAGCACGAAACGGTTCGCGCGGTGCGCGCCACGGCGCAATTTGCGTCGGTGCGCATGCGCTTCGAGCACGCGCACGCCCTCGATATCCAGCGATCGCCAGTCCACGACGTCCTTCGGCGCCGGCACGCTGAACCACTGGCGCGTCACCGCATGACGATCCTTCATGCCGGAATAACCGACATCCATCGGCCGGCAGCGCACGACCTTCGCGAGTTGCCGTGCAACCCATTCCGTGTTCGCGCCGGTCTTCTCGATCCACAGCATGATGTGCGGTCCATCGCCGTCCGGCGCAAACCCGAGCTGCTCCTCGACGATGAAATCCGCCGGTTCGGAACGCAGCACGCCGGCAAGCGACGGCTTGCCGAAGGCGAACGGATAGTCCGCGAAACGGACGACGAGACGGGGTTCACTCATGTGGGGGAACTTCTTCCGTTGCGGATTGTTCAGCGGCAGCCGGGGAGGAAACGCTGTCGGTCACCTGGTAGAAGGTCTCGCCGTTGCGGATCATGCCAAGCTCGGAACGCGCGCGCTCCTCGATGGCTTCAAGACCGCTCTTGAGATCCTTCACTTCCGCCGCGAGCGATTCGTTGCGTTCTTCGAGCGTGGCGTTTTCCTGCTGCTGCGCCTCGACCGTATCCCGCAACCGCCAGAGATCCGGAAGGCTGCCCTGGCCGAACCACAGCTGTCCCTGCAGGATGAACAGCAGCAACAGCAGCACTCCGGCCAGGATGCGCATCAGTCTTGCGCGTCAGCGCGCAACGCCCTTCGGGAATGCCGCGCGGCCGGGATACGTGGCGCGGCGCCCCAGCATTTCCTCGATGCGAAGCAGCTGGTTGTACTTCGCGATGCGATCCGAGCGCGACATGGAGCCGGTCTTGATCTGCGTCGCCGTCGTTGCAACCGCAAGGTCCGCAATGGTTGCGTCCTCGGTTTCACCGGAACGGTGCGAAGCGACAGCCGTGTAACCATTGTCGGTGGCAAGCCTGATCGCTTCCAGTGTCTCGGTGAGCGTGCCGATCTGGTTCACCTTGATGAGAATGGAATTCGCGATTCCCTTGTCGATGCCTTCGCGCAGTATCTTCGGGTTCGTCACGAACAGGTCGTCGCCGACGAGCTGCACCTTGCCGCCAAGTTTCTCCGTCAGATGCTTCCAGCCGTCCCAGTCGTTCTCCGCCATGCCGTCCTCGATCGTGATGATCGGATAACGGTCGACGAGATCGCCGAGATAGCCTGCGAATTCCTGCGCGTTGAATTTCTTGCCCTCGGACTCGAGGTGATAGACGCCATCGCGATGGAATTCGGTCGACGCAACGTCAAGACCAAGCAGGATGTCCTTGCCGGTTGCGTATCCCGCCTTCTCGATCGCCTCGATGATCACGTCAAGCGCGGCTTCGTTCGACGGCAGGTCCGGCGCAAAGCCGCCCTCATCGCCGACCGCCGTGCTCAGGCCGCGATCGTCCAGCACCTTCTTCAAGGTGTGAAAGACTTCCGCGCCGACACGCAGCGCTTCGGCGAGCGATGCCACACCGACCGGAAGAATCATGAACTCCTGCATGTCCACGCTGTTGTTTGCGTGCGCGCCGCCGTTGATGATGTTCATCATCGGCACGGGAAGCTCCGTTGCATCGGCGCCGCCGAGATGTTCGAACAGCGGCTTGCCGGCCGCTTTCGCGCTCGCCTTTGCGCATGCCAGCGATACCGCGAGCAGCGCATTCGCGCCGAGGCGTCCCTTGTTCTCGGTACCGTCGAGCTCGATCATCCTGCGATCGATCGCGGCCTGGTCCGCCGCATCCATGCCGTGCAGGGTCTTGTGAATTTCGCCATTGACGTTCGCGACCGCCTTCGTCACGCCCTTGCCAAGCCAGCGCGACCTGTCGCCATCACGAAGCTCCACCGCTTCGCGCGAACCGGTCGATGCACCGGATGGAACAGCCGCGCGGCCCATGACGCCACCGTCGAGATGCACGTCCGCTTCCACGGTCGGATTGCCGCGCGAGTCGATGATCTGGCGCGCACGAATATCAACGATCTTTGCCATTGCTGGTTCCTTGCGATCTGGACAGGTTCCCGTTCGCGGCTGGAGCCGCTCCTACTTGACTTTTTCTTCCACGAAGCCGCGCGCCTTCACGACGTCATCCAGCGCCTTGAGCGTTTCGAACAATTCTTCGGCGAGCGCGAGTGGCCAGGAGTTCGGTCCGTCGCACAGCGCGTTGTCGGGATCGGGATGGATTTCCATGAACACGCCCGCAACACCTGATGCGACCGCTGCGCGTGCGAGCACCGGGATGTGTTCGCGCGCGCCGCCCGAACTCGTGCCCTGCCCGCCCGGCATCTGCACGGAGTGCGTCGCGTCGAACACGACGGGACATTTCGTCTCGCGCATGATCGCAAGGCCGCGCATGTCGGAAACGAGATTGTTGTAGCCGAACGAGAAGCCGCGCTCGCACACCATGATCTGTTCGTTGCCCGTCGTGCGCGCCTTGTCGACGACGTTCTTCATCTCCCATGGCGAGAGAAACTGGCCTTTCTTGATGTTCACGGGCTTGCCGTGGCGTGCGGCCTCGTGAATGAAATCCGTCTGGCGGCAGAGGAATGCCGGCGTCTGGATGACATCGACAACCGCAGCAACCTCGCCGATCGGCGTGTACTCGTGCACATCGGTGAGCACCGGCACGCCGATGTCGCTCTTCACCTTCTCGAGAATGCGCAGGCCTTCCTCGATGCCCGGCCCGCGATAGCTTCTGCCGGACGTGCGATTCGCCTTGTCGAACGAACCCTTGAAGATGTAGGGAATGCGAAGTCGATCCGTCACTTCCTTGAGATGACCGGAAACATCAAGCGCGAGCTGTTCGGATTCAAGCGTGTCCGGACCCGCGATGATGAACAGCGGTTGGTCGATGCCGGCTTCGAAGTGACAGAGTTTCATGAAATTTCCTGGGTGATGGATCAGGCGCGGGCCTGCTTGCGGGTTTCGTCGCTCGCAGCAGCATGCGCACGCGCTGCCTTGATGAATCCCGAGAACAGCGGATGGCCGTCGCGCGGGGTGGACGTGAACTCGGGATGGAACTGCGAGCCGATGAACCACGGATGATCCGGCAGTTCCGCCATCTCGACGAGATCGTCCACCGACTTGCCGGAGAAGCGAATGCCTTGCGCTTCCATCTGCTCGCGGTAGTTGTTGTTGAACTCGAAGCGGTGGCGGTGACGCTCGACGATCACGTCCTTGCCGTAGACCTTGTGCGCGAGCGTGTCCTTTTCAAGGAAGGCTTCCTGCGCACCAAGGCGCATGGTGCCGCCGAGGTCGGAGCCTTTCGAGCGTGTCTCGACGCTGCCGGTGCGATCCTTCCATTCCGTGATCAGCGCGATCACGGGATCGGGCGAGTGCGGCGCGAACTCCGTGCTGTGCGCCTGCTTCAGTCCGCAGACATTGCGTGCGAACTCGATCACCGCGACCTGCATGCCAAGACAGATGCCGAGATACGGAATGCGCTTCTCGCGCGCGTACTGCGCCGCCGCGATCTTGCCTTCGATGCCGCGCTCGCCGAAACCCGGCCCGACGAGAATCGCATCCATGCCGGCGAGCGGACGCGTATCGCCGTCTGCCATGTCCTCGGAATCGATGTAGTGGATGGTCACTTTCGTGCGCGTGTGAATGCCGGCGTGCTTCAGCGCTTCGTTGATCGACATGTACGCATCCGCAAGGTCCACGTACTTGCCGACGAACGCGACATCCACGCTCGCCTCCGGACTCGTGCGCGCTTCCACCACGCGCTGCCATTCGGAAAGATCCGCGGGCTTCGCCGTGATGCCGAGCTTCTCGCAGACGATGTCATCCAGGTGCTGTGCGTGCAGCAGCATCGGGATGCGGTAGATGTCGTCTGCGTCGACCGCCGAAATCACCGCGCGCTCCTCGACGTTCGTGAACAGCGCGATCTTGCGGCGTGAATCTTCCGGCAGTGCTTCCGCGGAACGGCACAGCAGCACGTCAGGCTGGATGCCGATGGAGCGCAGTTCCTTCACCGAATGCTGCGTCGGCTTGGTCTTGGTCTCGCCGGAAGTCGGGATGTACGGCACGAGCGTGAGATGCATGAACAGCGTGCGGCTGCGGCCAAGCTCGACGGCGAGCTGGCGGATGGCTTCGAGGAACGGCAGCGATTCGATGTCGCCGACCGTGCCGCCGATTTCCACCATGCAGACGTCGTTGTCGCCTGCGGCGGACAGCACGCAGCGCTTGATCTCGTCGGTGATGTGCGGAATGACCTGCACCGTCGCGCCGAGGTAATCGCCGCGACGCTCCTTCTGGATCACGTTCGAGTAGATGCGCCCGGTCGTGAAATTGTTCATGCGGCCGGCGCGCATGCGCACGAAGCGCTCGTAGTGACCGAGATCGAGATCCGTCTCCGCGCCATCGTGCGTGACGAAGACTTCGCCGTGCTGGAACGGGCTCATGGTGCCGGGATCGACGTTGATGTACGGATCCAGCTTCACCATGCCGACCTTCAGGCCGCGGGACTCGAGAATGGCGCCAAGCGACGCGGCGGAGATGCCTTTCCCGAGTGAGGAAACGACACCGCCGGTAACAAAAATGAACTTCGTCATGCGGATTTCCGATTCGTGGGACGCGGCCAGGACTGACCGCGAATCGGAAGCAAATCTTACGGCAAACGGCCTTCGGCCTCAATTGAAATCATGTCTTCCGGCGCCTGCAGCAGCGGCTTGTCTTCCCACGCGATGCGCCAGCCGCCGGGCCTTGCAACATCCGCGTTGATCCACAGGTCAGCGACGGCGGCGAGCATGTTGTCAACATAAACCAGCGGAATCCGTTGGCGGCGCCACGGCAGCACGCCGGCTTCCTGGAAAAGTTTCCGTAGGTCGTGATGATGATCGCGGCCGGGAAGGCGAATCTTCTCGCCGCCTTCGCGGAACCGGATTTCGACATTCTGCGATTCCGGCAGTCCCGTTTCCGCAACCGCACGCCGCAGCATTCCCCAGCTATCGCCAAGCGCAAATGCACCGCCCTGCCAGGCGCCTGCTTTCGGTTCCGGCAGGACGCGTTCCGCGTACAGCCGGTCGCGGTAACGGCGCACCGTGGCATCCGACCATTCCACGCACGGCCCGGCATCGGGAGCGGCCTCGAGAACATCGTGCAGGATGTGTTCGAGCTTCTTTCCGGACGGGCGTGGAAACCCTTGCCAGTCCAGCCAGTGACGCAGGACGTTGCGCCGGCGCGCCACGTCCAGCCTGCAGAGCGCGCTGACGAGAACCGTGTTCCCGCCGCCACCGCATTGCGCAAGATCGTTCGCCGCAAATTCGTCCGCGAGATCCGCGGCGTCCGCGCAATGCCGCGCGCTGCGCGACACCGTCTGCGCGACGGCAGGCCAGCGTGTCCTGAGCGCGGGGATGACGTGCCCGCGCAGGTAATTCCGGTCGAAGCGATCATCGGCGTTGCTCGGATCTTCCAGCCAGGCAAGTCCGCGCTCGCGCGCCCAGGTCTCGAGCGCTGCACGCGGCCAGTCGAGCAATGGCCGCAGCAGCCAGCCGCGGCCAAGCCGCGCCGTGCGCGGCATCGCCGCAAGGCCATGCGGGCCTGCGCCGCGAAACGCCTGCAACAGGAACGTTTCCAGCTGGTCGTCCTGGTGCTGCGCGGTCAGCAGCAACTCGTCGTCTTCCAGCAGATCGCGAAAGACGTCGTAGCGCGCATCGCGCGCTGCCGCTTCGACGCTCACGCCCCGGCCGTTCCCGACGGTGACCGCGAAACTTTCCATCGGCACGTCCAGCGCATCGCACACCGCCTGGCAATCGCGCGCCCAGCGCGCGGAATCGGGATGCAGGTTGTGATTGACATGAACCGCGTGCAGCGGGGCCGGCAGGGCATCACGACGCGCGGCGAGCGCGTGCAGCAGGACCGTGGAATCAAGACCGCCGGAATATGCCACCCAGACACGGCGCGGATGCGCCGCAGGAAACGGAAACTCCTGAAGCAGGAAGTCGGGAGAGAATGTCACCACGCCTTGCTCCTGTCGCATCTGCGCCACGAGCGAACGAACACCGCCGTGACGGCCGGCGGCGCTGGTGCGATCAGGCGGATTCTTCGAAGCGCCCGTACGACATCAGCCGCTTGTAGCGCTTCTCGAGCAGTTCGTCCGTCGAGAACTTGTCGAGCTGCAGCAGGGCGTCGCCGAGCGCGCGCTTGAGCGTTGCGGCCATGGCATCGGGGTCGCGGTGCGCACCGCCGAGCGGCTCGGGATGCACCTGGTCGATGAGACCAAGTTTCTTCAGCTTGTCCGCGGTGATGCCCATGGCTTCGGCGGCGTCTGCGGCTTTCTCCGCGCTCTTCCAGAGGATCGACGCGCAGCCTTCCGGCGAAATGACCGAGTAGATGCCGTACTGGAGCATGGTGACCCGGTCGCCGACGCCGATGGCCAGCGCGCCGCCCGACCCGCCTTCGCCGATCACCGTGCAGATGATGGGCACGCGCAGCGTGGACATCTCGAACAGGTTGCGCGCGATGGCCTCGGACTGGCCGCGCTCCTCGGCGTTGACGCCGGGATATGCGCCGGGAGTATCGATGAACGTGAGCACCGGCAGGCGGAAGCGTTCCGCCATCTTCATGAGCCGAAGCGCCTTGCGGTAGCCTTCCGGGCGCGGCATGCCGAAGTTGCGCCGCAGCTTTTCCCGGGTATCGCGGCCTTTCTGATGCCCGATGACCATGACCGGGCGACCGTCGATCCGCGCCATGCCGCCGACAATGGCGGGATCATCCGCGAATGCGCGATCACCGTGCAGTTCCTCGAAGTTCGTGAACAGCCGGCCGATGTAATCCAGCGTGTACGGGCGCTGCGGATGGCGTGCGAGCTGCGCCACCTGCCAGGAGGTGAGGTTCGCGAAAATGGATTCCGTCAATCCCCTGCTCTTTGCCTGCAGCCGCGCGATCTCCTCGGAAATGTTCACGGCGGAGTCGTCGCCCACGTAGCGCAGTTCTTCGATCTTCGCTTCGAGTTCGGCGATGGGCTGTTCAAAATCCAGGAAATTGAGATTCATCTGACGTCCGGTTTTCAAAAGCGGGGCAAGTTGCTGAGTTGCCAGAGTATATACAAGTTCGTCCCGTATCCCGAGCCGCGTCAGGCTTCCGCCGCTTCCGCGTGGAAACTCTCGACGCGCGGGCGTCCGTAGACGAGGTTCACGGCCTCACGGCCGAACAGTTCCTGCAGGCCGCGCACCAGGACATCCGTCGGCGCCACGCGCCAGTTCTCGCCGAGCTTGAGCACGCCCGCCGCGGACCCGCCGGCATAGCGTACCCAGACCGGGCAGCCGCCGCGGTGCGCGGCAAGCAGCGACTGCAGCGCCGCGCGACGCTCCGCATCGTGCTCGCCGGACTGCCATGTGATGTCCAGCCGGCGCACGGCCTGCGTTCTTGCGTCCTCGATCGCGGTGACGTTGCGCGCCGTCACTTTCCAGCCGTTGATGAATTCATCGAAGGAGAGCTTCCCCTCGATGAGCACCACGCTGTCCTTGTTCAGCAAATGCCGGAAACGGTTCCAGGAGTCCTCGAAGAACGCCGCCTCAAGCCGGCCGGTGCGGTCATCGAGCGTCACCGACACGCGTCCGCCGCGGCGGCGGATGTCGAGCACGAGTCCTGCGACCGTCACCTGCTTCGCCGGTGAATAACGGCGCTCGCCATCTTCGCTCACCGGCGCTTCAGCCCCCGCGAGGTCGCCAAGCCTGCCGGTGACAAGATGTTTCAGCTCCGCCTCGAAACGGTCGATGGGATGCCCCGAGAGGAACAGGCCGAGCGTTTCGCGCTCACCGGCAAGGCGCTCCTCTTCGCTCCATTCCGGCACCTCCGGAACGGGGACGGGCGCGCTCGCGGATGCCTCCGCGGCAACGCCGAACATGTCGTCCTGCCCTGCGTCGATGTTCTTGCTCGCCTGCTCCGCTGCCTGCAGCGCGATCGGCAGGTGCGCCATCAGGCTCGCGCGATTGGGGCCGAGACCATCGAGCGCGCCTGCGCGGATCAGCGCTTCGAGCGTGCGCCGGTTGAGCTTGCCGAGATCGACGCGACGGCAGAAGTCATCCAGGTTCGTGAACGCGCCGCCGGCACCGCGCACTTCGACAATGTTGTCGATCACGCCGCGGCCGACGCCTTTCACCGCGCCAAGGCCGTAACGGATCGCGGTGTCGCTGTGCACGGTGAACGGATACACCGATTCGTTCACATCCGGCGGCAGGATGTCGAGCTTCATGCGCTGGCATTCGTCGATGAACAGCACGACCTTGTCGGTGTGGTCCATGTCGGAGGACAGCACGGCGGCCATGAACGCCGCCGGGTAATGCGCCTTCAGCCACGCCGTCTGGTAGGAGAGCAGCGCGTACGCGGCGGAGTGCGACTTGTTGAAGCCGTAGCCCGCGAATTTTTCCATCAGATCGAAGATGTACTCCGCAGTGCGCGCTTCGACGTTCTTCTTCGCCGCACCTTCGAGGAAGATGCTGCGCTGTTTCGCCATTTCCTCGGGCTTCTTCTTGCCCATCGCGCGGCGCAGGAGATCCGCGCCGCCGAGCGTGTAACCGCCGAGCACCTGCGCGATCTGCATCACCTGTTCCTGGTACAGGATGACGCCATAGGTCGGCTTCAATATCGGTTCGAGATCCGGATGCGGATACTCGACCTTCTGTTTTCCGTGCTTGCGGTTGATGAAGTCATCCACCATGCCCGACTGCAGCGGACCGGGGCGGAACAGCGCGACAAGCGCGATGATGTCCTCGAACGTGTCGGGCTGCAGGCGGCGGATGAGATCCTTCATGCCGCGCGATTCGAGCTGGAATACGGCGGTCGATTCGTAGCGTTTCAGCAGTTCGAAGGTCGGCCGGTCATCCATCGGGATCGCGGTGATGTCGAGTTTCCCTTCACCGCGCGCCTTGCGGATCGCGTTGATGTTGTCGACCGCCCAGTCGATGATCGTGAGCGTGCGAAGGCCGAGGAAGTCGAACTTCACGAGACCCACGGATTCGACATCGTCCTTGTCGAGATGCGTGACCGGGCTTTCCGATCCCTGTTCGCAGTAAAGCGGCGTGAATTCCGACAGCGCCGTCGGCGCGATGACCACGCCGCCCGCGTGCTTTCCCGCATTGCGCGCAAGTCCTTCGAGCTCTCGCGCACGATCGATCAGTTCGCGAACTTCTTCCTCGCCGTTGTAGACCTGCACGAGTTCGCTGTTCTCGTCCTCGAGCGCCTTGTCGAGCGTCATGCCGATCTCGAACGGAATCAGCTTCGCGATGCGATCGACGAAACCATACGGATGGCCGAGCACGCGGCCGACGTCGCGCACCACGGCGCGCGCTGCCATCGAGCCGTATGTGATGATCTGCGAGACCTGGTCGCGGCCGTATTTCTCCGCAACGTAATCGATGACGCGATCACGCCCTTCCATGCAGAAGTCGACGTCGAAGTCGGGCATGGACACGCGTTCGGGGTTGAGAAAGCGCTCGAAGAGAAGATCGTAGGCGAGCGGATCGAGATCCGTGATGCCGAGCGCGTACGCAACCAGCGAGCCCGCGCCGGAACCGCGGCCGGGACCAACCGGCACGCCGTTGCGTTTCGCCCACTCGATGAAGTCCGCGACGATCAGGAAGTAGCCGGGGAAACCCATCTGCAGGATGACGTCGAGCTCGACGGCAAGACGCTCGTCATACACGGATCGCCGCGCCGCGAAATCCTCCGCATCGCGATCCAGCAGTTTTTCAAGGCGCGCTTCCAGGCCTTCGCGCGACTTCTCGCGCAGCCAGCTCTCGATGCTGTGGCCGTCCGGCACCGGGAACTCGGGCAGGAAGTACTCGCCGAGGCGCAGCTGGAATCCGCAGCGCCTGGCAATCGCCGCGGTGTTCTCGATGGCTTCGGGAACATCCGCGAACAGTTCGCGCATCTGCGCGGGAGATTTCAGGTACTGCTCTTCGCTGTAGCGGCGCGGCCGGCGCGGATCGTTGAGCACGCGGCCATCCTGGATGCAGACGCGTGTCTCATGCGCCTCGTAGTCCTCGCGGCGTACGAAACGCACGTCGTTCGTTGCGACAACCGGCACACCGTGACGCGCAGCGATCTTCACCACCGCGGCGTTGCAGGCTTCCTCGTTCTCGCGGCCGGTGCGCTGCAGTTCGAGATAGAAGCGATCGCCGAACCAGGCGAGCCACTGCGCGAGAAGTTCGTCCGCAAGCGGTTCCTTGTCCGCGAGCAGCGCGCGTGCGATCTCGCCGTCGCGGCAGACGGATATCGCGATCAGACCTTCCGAATGTGCCTTCAGCCATTCACGCTGCACGATCGGCGTGCCGCGCGCCTGTCCTTCACGGAAGCTTCGCGTGATGAGCGTGGAAAGATTGCGATAACCCGCCTCGTCCTGGCAGATCAGGGCGAGCGTCGATGGCGCATCGTTCTGCTCCGGCGCCGATACCTGCACATCGCAACCGAGCAGCGGCTGCACGCCCTTTGCAAGCGCGGCGCGATAGAACTTCACCATCGCAAAGAGATTGCCGTGATCCGTAAGTGCTACTGCCGGCATCCGCTGCTGCGCAACGGCATCGAGCAACGGCTTGACGCGCACCACGCTGTCGACGAGCGAATACTCGGTGTGCACGCGCAGATGGACGAACGGCGTATTCACGAAACGAGTCCTGCCAGGCAGCGGCGCACCGGCGCGAAGCTGCGGCGATGCACGCGCGAGACGCCGTGCGTTTCCAGCGCCAGCAGGTGTTCCGGCGTCGGGTAGCCCTTGTGCCGGTCGAAACCGTAAGCGGGAAACTCCTCGTGAAGGCGGCACATTTCGGCGTCACGGAAGACTTTTGCGATGATGGATGCCGCGCTGATGCACGGCTCGCTGTCATCACCGCCGATGATCGCCTCCGATGGAATGCGAAGTTCAGGACAGCGATTGCCGTCGACCTTGACGAACTGCGGTGCAATCTCCAGCGCTTCGACGGCGCGGCGCATCGCGAGCATGGACGCCTGCAGGATGTTGATCTCATCGATCTCCGCCGGCGTGCAGAAACCGATCGCCCAGGCAATCGAACGTTCGCGCACCTGTACCGCGAGCGTCTCGCGGCGTACCGCGGTCAGTTGCTTGGAATCGCGCAGCCCGTCGATGGGCCTGTCAGGATCGAGAATCACGGCGGCTGCAACAACGGGACCTGCCAGCGGACCGCGTCCGACTTCGTCCACGCCCGCGATCCGCGTCAGCCCGTCGAAAAAACCGAGTTCGGACTGTGCTCTCACCTGCTCCCCCGCGGAATGGAACGACAATAACGAGAATGTTCTTCTGCGCCGATTGTAGGGTGAAGCGGCTGCTTCAACCAGCGACGAGACGAAGCACCGCATCGGCGGCGCGTGCGTTCGCGCCTTGCCGCAACGTGGCGTGAAGTTCGCCGAAAACTGCCGTTTGCGCGGTTCTTGCCGCACTGTCATGCAGCAGGTTGAGCAATTCCGCGCCAAGTACATCGGGACGTGCGTCGCCCTGCAGGCATTCCGGCACCACCTTGCGTCCCGCCAGCACGTTCGGCAGCGAGACATACGGCAGCTTGAGCAGCCGCAGCAATCGCACCATGAAATACGTGATGCTGCTGACGCGATAGGAGACAACCATCGGACGTTTCAGCAACAGCGCTTCAAGCGCCGCGGTGCCGGATGCGAGCAGCACGACATCCGATGCTGCCATGACATCGCGCGAACGGCCGTCGACGAGCACGATGTTGTCATCGTCATCGCCACGTTCCGCCAGTTTCCGTTCAAGAAAGGCGCGAATCTTCGGTGTCGCGGCGGGAATGGCGATGCGCAGGCTGCGATCACGTTCTCTCAGCCAGCGCACGGTATCCAGGAACGTGTCGGCAAGACGGCTGACTTCACTCATCCTGCTGCCGGGCAGTACCGCGAGGAGCCTGCCGTCGAACGGCAGTTGCAGCGATGCGCGCGCTTTCTGCGCATCGACGGCATCCGGTACGAGATCGGCAAGCGGATGCCCGACGAACACGGCGTTCACGCCGTGCCTTGCGTAGATTTCCGGTTCGAACGGAAACAGGCAAAGCACAAGGTCGGTGCCGCGGCCGATCTTCGCAGCGCGGCCCTGTCGCCATGCCCATATCGACGGGCTCACGTACTGCACGGTCTTCACGCCGTTTCGCTTCAGCCGCTTCTCGAGACCGAGATTGAAATCGGGCGAATCGACGCCGATGAACACATCCGGGCGCGTCCGTGAAAAATGATCGACGACATCGCGGCGCAGGCGCAGCAGTTCCGGAAGATGCGCAAGCACTTCAACAAGACCCATGACGGAAAGTTTTTCGAGCGGCCAGAGATCGCGGCAGCCAGCCGCCATCATGCAGGGTCCGGCAACGCCTTCCGCTGTCGTCTGCGGATCGCGCTTGCGCAACTCCTCGATCAGGCCCGCGGCGAGAATATCGCCGGACGCCTCGCCTGCGACTATGCCGATGTTGATTGTCATGATGCCGGGTAACGAAAGCGGACGGTTGCAACCGGTCGAACGGCGTTCCGTTTCACCGCATGACGCCGCGTTCGCTGGAAGACACGAATTCCACGAAGGGGCGGACTTCCGGATTGTCGCGCGCAAGCGCTTCAAGTTCGACGCGCGCCTCCTCGAGCCGGATACCCGACCGGTACAGGATGCGGTATGCGCGCTTGATGTTGCGGATCTGCTCGGACGTGAACTGCCGGCGCTTCAACCCTTCGCTGTTGATTCCCACGGGGCGCGCCGGCATGCCGGAGCATGTCACGTACGGCGGCAGGTCCTGGTTGAGCCCGCTGTCCATGCCCGAGAAACTGTGCGCGCCGATGCGGCAGAACTGGTGAACCTTGGTGAATCCGCCGAGTATCGCGAAATCGCCGACGTGCACGTGACCTGCAAGCGTGGTGGCATTCGCGAGAATCGCGTTGTTGCCGATCACGCAGTCATGCGCGACATGCACGTAGGCCATGATCCAGTTGTCGTCGCCGACCGTCGTCTCGCCGCGATCCTGGGCAGTGCCGCGATTGAACGTGCAGAACTCGCGGATGGTGTTGCGATCGCCGATGACAAGACGCGTTGCTTCGCCCGCGTATTTCTTGTCCTGCGGCGCCGCGCCGATGGCATTGAACTGGAAGATGCGGTTGTCGCGGCCGATCACCGTCGGTCCTTCGAGGGTGACGTGCGAGCCGATTTCCGTTCCCGCGCCGATCTGGACGTTCGCACCGATGATGCTGTACGCGCCCACCCGCACATCCGTCGCAAGCTCGGCGCCCGGATCGATGATCGCCGTCGGATGGATGCGCGCCACGCTCACTGGAACTCTCTCGCCGCGCACATCAGTTCCGCGCTCGTCACCGTCCTGCCGTCGACTTCCGCGGTGCCGCGGAATTTCCACACGCCCTTGACGACGCGTTCGATCTCCACCTTCAGCACGAGCTGGTCGCCGGGTTCCACCGGCTTCTTGAAACGCGCCTTGTCGATGCCGACAAAGTAATAAAGCGTGTTCGCATCAGGCGCACTGCCGATGGTCGCGAACGCGAGCAGGCCTGTCGCCTGCGCAAGCGCCTCGAGTATGAGCACGCCCGGCATGACCGGGCGATGCGGGAAATGCCCGGGAAAGAACGGCTCGTTGATGGTCACGTTCTTGATGGCAACGAGATGCTTGCCGGGCACGCATTCCGTCACCCGATCGACGAGCAGGAAGGGATAGCGGTGCGGCAGCTGCCGCATCACCGCGTGGATGTCGAGCGTTATCGTCTCGGCGGACTTTTCCCCGGTATCACTCATCGTCTTCGCCTTTTCCAAGTTTCTTTTCAAGGTGCCGCACGCGCCGCGCGAGTTCGTCGAGCTGTCGCAGCCGCGCACCGTTGCGGCGCCAGGATTTCACATCCTGCATGGGATGGCTGCCTGCGTACACGCCTTTCGCACGGATCGAGTGCGTCACGAGCGTCATCGCGAGCACGGTCACGTCGTCCGCAATCTCGAGATGGCCCGCTATTCCAACGCCACCTGCGATCATGCAGCGACGGCCTATCACCGTGCTGCCGGCGATTGCGGTGCACCCGGCGACTGCCGTGTGCTCGCCGATACGCACGTTGTGTGCCACCTGTATCTGGTTGTCCAGTTTCACGCCGTTCCCGATCACGGTGTCCTCAAGCGCACCGCGATCAACCGTCGTGTTCGCACCGATCTCGACGTCGTCGCCGATTCGTACCGATCCGAGCTGCGGCACTTTCGCCCAGCGCTCGCCGTCACGCGCCTGGCCGAAACCGTCAGCGCCGATGACCACGCCCGGGTGCAGCAGGCAACGCCGACCGACCGAAACGCCGCGGCACAGCACGACGTTCGCGACAAGCACGCTGTTCTCGCCGATGACAGCGCCGTTTTCTATCGAGCAGTTCGGACCGACCGTCACGCCCGCGCCTATGCGTGCACCGGCACCGACAACGGCGCCGGGGCCGATCCGCGCAGACGGATCGACCATCGCCTCCGCGTGCACGGCCGCACCCGCGTGAATACCCGCCGGCAACGCATCGTCCGGTGCGAAGCAGGATGCGACTTTCGCGAACGCGAGATAGGGATTCGCCGTGATCAGTGCCGGACCGTTCCAGGCTTCTGCATCAGCGGCAGAAAGGATCACGGCACCGGCACGCGTCGCGGATAACTGCTCGCGGTACTTCGGGTTGGCAAGAAACCCGATGTGCTCCGCCTTCGCGGATGCGAGCGTCGCCACGCCCGAGATCGGCAGTTCCGACGGCCCGCGCAGTTGCGCGCCCGCCAGTTCCGCCAGTTGCCCGAGCGTGTGAGACATGCGTCCCCGCTTACTTCTTGTTGATGCGCGCCAGGATCTCGTCGGTGACGTCAAGCGCATCGCCTGCAAAGGCAACGCCTTCCGACAGGATCAGGTCGTACCCTTCCGCCTTCGCGAAGTCGTTGATCGCCTGCTGGAGCTGCTGCTGCAGCTTGCCGAGCTCTTCGTTCTGGCGAACGCGAAGGTCTTCCGCGGCCTTCTGCTGGCCGAACTGCATGTCGCGGCCGAGGTCGCGAATGCGGCGTTCCATGCTCGTGCGCTCGGAGTCGCTCATGACCTGCGCGTCGCGCTGGAATTTCTCCTGCAGGCTCTTGAGTTCGTTCTGCTGCGCGAGCAGCTCACGGCGCTGCGGTGCGAATTCCTGCTCGAGCTTCTCGCGCAGCGCCGCGGCCTGCGGCGACTCTGCGATCAGCTGCTGGCCGTTGATGACGCCGATCTTGAGTTCGGCAGCGCCTGCCGGTGCAGCGACAAGCAGGGCCGCAGTAGCGGCAATGACGGAAAATGACTTCAACATTGTGTCCTCCAGTTAAAACACGGATCCGATTGTAAACTGCATGCGCTCGAGCCGGTCGCCTTCTTTTGTTATGACGGGAAAGCCGTAACCGAATCGCAGCGCGCCAATGGGGGTCAGGAATGTCGCGGCAACGCCCGCGGACATGCGGAACTCGTCGACATCGAAGTCCGAGAGTTCCGGGAACAGGTAGCCGGTATCGACGAAGAGGCTGAACTGCGTGTTCTCGGGCGGCGTCGTCGGATCCTCTGCGCCATAGTTTGGCAGCAGCAGTTCCGCCTGCGCGAAGGTGCGCAGGCGTCCGCCGATGGGATAACCCGTCCCTCGATGCACGAGTTCGTCGTTCTCGTCATAGATGCTCGTGTCCGCGGGACCGAGATAGCTTTCCCGGAAGCCGCGAATGGTATCGAAACCGCCCGCGAGGAAGCGCTTTCCAGGCGGCAACTCGTTGGAACCGCCCGTCGGCTCGGCAACGCCGATATTGACGTTCGTCGTTATCGTGAAGCCGCCGCCGAGAGGAAAGAAGTTGCGCTGCTCGATATTCGCGATGACGTACTCGACGTCGCCAGGGGCGACGGCAAAACTCGTGGCAATCTCGCGCCGCATGCCGCGCGTCGCGAAGATGGAACGGTTGCGGGTGTCGTACACGTAGCGTCCGCTGAGCGTAAGTTCGTTGTACACCAGCTTGAGCAGGTCGAGCGACGAGGTCAGCGGCGTGATCGTGATATCGCCGTGCGCCGGGTCGAGCAGGAATTCCTCGACCAGCAGCGAGGAGCCCGGGCTCTGGGACAGCACTTCATTGCGGCTCGCTGAAACGCCCCAGCCGATCGACGAGTATTCCGATATCGGATAGGAATAATCGACACCGCCGCCGTAGGACGTCGTATCGAACTGATCGAGGCTGCGTCCCAGCGACGACGAATCCCTGTAGAAAACGGAAAGCGAACGGCTGACGCCATCGATATCCGCATACGGATCGCGATGGCTGAACATCACGCTCTTGGAATAGCTGCTCGAAACAAGCCCGAAGCTTACGCTGTCGCCGGTTCCGAGGAAGTTGGCGTGCGATACGGAAACGTTGCCGATGATGCCCGTCGCGCTGCCCGCGTAACCGACGCCGAACTGGAACTGCCCCGCGTTGCGTTCCTTGATCTCGTAGATCACGTCCACTTCATCCGGGGAGCCGGGCACCGACGGCGTTTCCACCGTGACGCTCTCGACGAACGGCAAGCGCTCAAGACGGACCTTCGAGCGCTCGACACGCGCGTTGTTCAGCCACGCGCCTTCGAACACGCGCATCTCGCGACGAAATACTTCATCGTGTGTATCGGGCGCGCCGCTGAACAGGATGCTGCGCACGTAGGCGCGCCGGCCCGGATTCACGTTGTAGGTGACCTTTACCGTCTTGGCTTCCCGGTCGACTTCCGGAACCGGCTCGACCTCGGCGAACGCATACCCTTCGCCTTCAAGGCGGCGCACCATGTAGTTCGCGCCTGCCTCCGCAATCGCCATGGAGAACGTCTCTTCCGGAAGCAGGAAGATGTAGCGTTCGAGTTCCGCCTCCGGCACGACAAGGTCGCCGCGCAGTTCGCTTCCCGAAACGGTATAGACGTCGCCTTCATGCAGGCCGATGGTGATGTAGACGTTCTTCCGGTCCGGCGACAGGCTGACCTGCACGTTCTCCGTACCGAAATCCGCATAGCCGCGATCGTAGTAATACGAACGCAGGGTTTCGAGATCGCCGACGAGTTCCTCGCGCGAATACTGGTCGTCCGAGGAAAGCCACGACCAGAAGTGCGTCTCCTTCAGCTCGAGCTGTTCCTTCAGCAGTTCCTCGCTGAACACCTCGTTGCCGGTGAAATTGATTGCCGCGATGGTGGATATCTCGCCTTCACGGATGTCGATGGACACCTCGACAAGGTTGTTCGCGAGTTCCCTTACGCTGGTGTCGACGACGACGTTGTACTTGCCGCGGCTGTGATACACCCGCTCCAGCTCCGTTTCCATCATGTCGAGCGTCTGCTGGTTGAAGATGCGCCCTTCGGCAAGACCTTCGCTGCGCAGTATCTTCTCGAGCTGCGGGGTTTCGATGCCCTTGTTTCCGGCAATGGTGAACTCCGCGATCGTCGGACGCTCATCAAAGACGAAAATCAGCGTGCCGCCATCCCGGCGCACCGCGATGTCGCTGAAGAATCCCGCGCGAAACAGCGAACGCACGGCCAGCCGCAGGCTTTCCTCCGTCACGGTCTCGCCTTCCCGGACCGTCAGGTAGTTGAGCACCGTGCCTTCCGAAATGCGCTGCAGGCCCGTCATCTCGATGTCCGTCACCACGAAGGCATCGGCGGCTTCGCTTGCCGGCATGGCAACGGCAAGCGCAACGCAAGCCAGCAGCCGCTGGATCAATCCTTGGAGTCGCAAGATCTAACCTCCGGCACCCGACAGGCGCGCGATATCGTTATAGAAGGCGACGCTCATCAGCAGCACCAGCAGCACGATGCCGATTCGCTGCCCGATCGCTTCCGCCATCGGCGAGGGCGGCGCGCCACGCAGCGCCTCCCAGGCAAGAAACAGGATGTGTCCGCCATCGAGAATCGGTACCGGCAGCAGGTTCAGCACGCCCAGGCTGACGCTGACGATCGCAAGAAAAACGAGGAACGAAACGGGACCGTAACTCGCGGAACGTCCCGCGTAATCGGCGATGTTGATCGGCCCGCTCAGGTTCTTCAGCGAAACATCGCCGACGAGCATTCGCCCCAGCACGCGCAGCGTGAGCATCGAAACATCCGCGGTCTGCGCAACACCCGCGCCGAACGCGGCGAAGAATCCGTGGCGCTCGACGGTGAACAGGCGGTCCCGCAGTTCCTCGGGATAACCGACTTCCGCACCGATACGGCCGACGCGCGTGCCATCGTCCTGCGTGAACGCTTCCGGCGTGACATGCAAGGCGAGATCGCGACCATCGCGACGCACGCGCAGTGTCATCGGTTCGTCCGCGCTGTGCTGAATCTGTTCGATCCATTCGCGACTGTCGCGAACCTGCATTCCGTTCGATTCGAGAATGCGATCGCCGGGACGCAGTCCCGCCATTGCCGCAGGCGATCCATCGCTCACGTTCGCGATGGTGGGAGGCGGAAACCATTCCGACAGCCCGAGCCCCGGCAGCAGCGCGCCCGGTTCCGTCAACGGCCGCGGGTTCTCGACATCAAACACCGCATCGCGCTCGGTACCGTCGCTGTCCTGCACGCGCACGCGCACTGGTCCCGGTTCCAGCACGGCTTCGAGCAGCGCGATGTTCACCGCGCTCCACGTCAATGTTTCTTCACCGTTCACCGCGACGATCAGGTCTTCTTCCTGGATGCCCGCGCGCGAAGCGACGCTCGCCGGTGCAACGTCACCCACGATCGGTCGCGCGCCGGGAATGCCGACCATGAACACGATCCAGTACGCGAGGATCGCGAACAGGAAATTGAACGCAGGTCCGGCGGAGACGATCGCAAGACGACGGCCGATGGACTTGCTGTTGAACGCGAGCGCGCGCTCGCTTTCCGGCACTTCGCCTTCGCGTTCATCCAGCATCTTCACGTAGCCGCCAAGCGGCAGCGCCGCAAGCACGTACTCGGTGCCGCCGTCGCGCCCGCCCCAGCGCACGATCGCCGGACCGAAGCCGATGGAGAACCGCAGCACCTTCACGCCCGCAAGACGCGCAACGATGAAGTGACCGAACTCGTGAACGGTCACGAGCAGTCCGATGACGACGATGAACGCCAGTATGGAAGTCAGGAAAGTCATGCGGTCCGCAGTTTAATCCGGGTGATTTCCCGTAACCGGCCGGTCAGAGGCCCCAGGAGGAAAGTTCACCAAAAATTCCAATTTTCGTTCCGGCAAGCAGGAACACCGGCGCGACTGCCAGCAACGAGTCCAGCCGATCCAGCAGTCCGCCATGACCAGGCAGGAGATTGCCGCTGTCCTTCACGCCGGCCTGGCGCTTGAGCAGGCTTTCCAGCAGATCGCCGATCACGGAAACCACTGCCAGCAGCACGAGCAGCAGCAGCCACGCCAGCCACTGATGCCGCTCAACGAAGAAACCGGCAACCGCCGCGCCAACCATCAGCACAAGCAGCACGCCGCCCGCGAATCCTTCCCAGGTCTTGCCCGGGCTGATGGCCGGCGCAAGCTTGTGCCGTCCGAACATGCGCCCCACCGCATAGCCGCCAACATCCGCCGCCCAGACGACAAGAAACGCAACGAGCAGCCAGCGCCCGTCCGCGTCAGCGATCTTGAGCGCGTGCAGCGCAACCGCAGCACCCGCAAGCAGCGGCAGGCCGAGAAGCGCCTTGAGCGTGCCCGGCATCGCCGCCCGCGTCGCAAGCCACAGCGGCGACAGCAGCCACAGCAGTGCTGCAACCGACACAAGCACGCGATCGATGCGCGGTACGCCCTGAAGCGGCACGACGGCCAGCGCGAACAGCAGCACGGCCAGCAGCATGAACACGACGCGGCTCGCACCGTGCATGCCGCACAGCACCGCGTATTCCAGCGCCATGAGCGCAAGTGCAACAGCCACCACGGCGTCGAGAAGCCAGGCGGGCGCGAACAGAATGAGTCCAAGTACCGGCGGCAGCAGCAGCAGCGCCGTCAGCACGCGTTGCCTAAGCACTGGCCTTGCTCTCCGTGTTCGGCAGCGTACCGAAGCGGCGCTGCCGTCCCGCAAACCAGGCGAGCGCTTCATCAAGCTGCTCTGCGTCGAAGTCGGGCCAGAGGCAGTCGGTGAAGTACAGCTCCGCGTACGCGAGATTCCACAACAGGAAATTGCTGATGCGCGATTCGCCGCCGGTCCTGATGAACAGGTCGACATCCGGCGTGTCGGCAAGCATCAGTCGCGCACGCAATGTTTCTTCGTTCACCTCGTCCGGCTGCAGCCTGCCCGCTGCAACATCCGCGGCGATCTGCCGCGACGCCTGCGCAATATCCCAGCGTCCGCCATAGGAAAGCGCAACGTTCAGGTTCATGCCGTCGTGCATTGCCGTTCGTTCTTCCGCGGCCTTCATCGAACGCGCCAGCGATGGCGAGAGACCGCTTCGATCACCGATGAAGCGCAGCCGGATTTCCGCTTCCGTCAGCTTGTCCAGCTGGCGTTCGAGCGCGCCGGCCAGCAGACCGAACAGCTGCTGCACTTCCTCCACGGGCCGTTGCCAGTTCTCGCTGCTGAACGCGAACAGCGTGAGATGGCGGATGCCGCGTTCGCGCACCGTCGTGATGACCTTCTCCGCAGCGTCCTGCCCGGCCTTGTGTCCCATCGCGCGCGGCCGCCGCCGGCGCTGCGCCCACCGGCCGTTGCCATCCATGATGATGGCGACGTGCGCGGGCAGCGCCGGCGCGCTGGCGGCAGCGATTCCGGATGCGCGGGAAGAGTCAGATTTCAAGAAGCTCCTGCTCCTTCTTCGCGAGCAACTGGTCGATCGCCGCCACGTGGCTGTCCGTCAGCTTCTGGACTTCATCCTGCGCGCGACGTTCGTCGTCTTCGGAAATTTCCTTTTCCTTCAGCAGTTCCTTGATGTCGCTCAGCACGTCGCGGCGCACGTTGCGCACGGCGACGCGCGCGTTCTCCGCTTCCGCGCGAACGACCTTGATGAGATCGCGGCGGCGTTCTTCCGTCAGCGGCGGCAACGGCACGCGGATGATCTGTCCTGCCGTCGCGGGGTTGAGGCCGAGATCGGAGGTCATGATGGCCTTTTCGATCACCTGGACCATCTGCCGCTCCCACGGCTGCACCATCAGCGTGCGGGAATCCTCGGCGGAAACGTTCGCCACCTGGCTGAGCGGCACGGTGCTGCCGTAGTACTCGACCGTGATGTGATCCAGCAGGCTGGTGTGCGCGCGTCCGGTACGAATCCGCGTCAGCTCGCCCCGGAAGCTCTCGATGGACTTGTCCATCCGCTTGGCGGCATCTTTCTTGAGATCCTCGATCATGCACCTTCTCCGTTATCCACGCGCGTGCCGACAGTGCCCGTACCTTCGCAGATGATGCGCACGAGTTCGCCGGCGTTGTTCATGTTGAATACCCGCAGGGGAATTCCGTTGTCGCGGCACATCACGATCGCCGCCGCGTCCATCACGCCCAGGCGATCGCGCAGCACGCGGTCGAACGTGAGATGTTCGTACTTCTTCGCACCGGGATTCTTCACGGGATCGGAATCGTAGACGCCATCGACCTTCGTCGCCTTGAGCAAAAGGTCCGCGCCGATTTCGCTGGCGCGCAATGCCGCCGCCGTGTCGGTGGTGAAGAAGGGGTTGCCGGTGCCCGCTGCAAAGATGACGACGCGGCCCTTTTCGAGGTGACGCATCGCACGGCGGCGGATGTAGTCCTCGCAGACCTCGTTGATGCGGATCGCGGACATCACGCGTGCGAAGATGCCGAGCTTTTCCAGCGCATCCTGCAACGCGAGCGCATTCATGACGGTCGCTAGCATGCCCATGTGATCGCCGGTGACGCGATCCATTCCGGAGCGTGCAAGGCCTTCACCACGGAAGATGTTGCCCCCGCCGATGACGACACCGATTTCCGCGCCGCGCGCGGAAACGTCACGGATTTCTTCTGCGAGGCGCGTGATGACCTTGGGATCGATGCCGTAATCGGCCGACCCCATCAGTGCCTCACCGCTCAGCTTGAGGAGAACGCGTTTGTAGGCAGGCGCTTGTCGGTCGGTCATGGCGGTCTCTCGGGCCGAATTGCTGGTGAACCCGGATCCGGCGGATGCCGAACCGGCCTGGTCGGATGCCGGCCCGGTCGCCGGAGCCGCTTGGCAAGAGCCCCGCATCGCGGGGCTCAAGCTGCTGGAGTTTACCGTAAAAGGAACGGCTTTCGCGTCGGTGCGCGCGTCACCTGCCCTTGGCCTGCGCCATGACCTCGGCGGCGAAATCCTCTTCCTTCTTCTCGATGCCTTCGCCGACTTCGTAGCGCACGAAGCCATGCACCGTCGCGCCCTTCGACTTCAGCAGCTTCTCGACCGTCTGGTCCGGATCCTTGATGAACGGCTGGCCGAGCAGCGTGATCTCGGCAAGATGCTTGCGCAGCCGGCCTTCGACCATCTTCTCGATGATATCGGCGGGCTTGCCGGAATCGGCCGCCTGCGCGATGAGGATTTCCTTTTCCTTCGCCATGACATCGGCGGGAACTTCGTCCGCTGTTGCGAACTGCGGCTTCGATGCAGCGATGTGCATTGCAATATCGCGCGCCAGCTCCTCGTCGCCGCCATCGACGTCGACGACAACACCGATGCGCGTGCCGTGCAGGTAGCTCGCGAGACGTCCCTTTGCCTTGACGACGGCAAAGCGGCGCACGCCGATGTTCTCGCCGATCTTCGCGATCAGCTCGCGACGGACATCGTCGAATGTCTTGCCATCGACAGACACATTATTAAGAGCGTCGACATCGGCAGGCTCGTTCGCCAGCACCGCTGCCGCGACCTTGCCGGAGAACGCGATGAAATCATCGCCACCGGCGACGAAATCGGTCTCGCAGTTCACTTCGACGATTGCAGCCTTGCCGGCGCCTTCGAAAGCGATCTCGATGCGGCCTTCGGCGGCCACGCGACCGGCCTTCTTGTCCGCCTTCGCAAGACCTGTCTTGCGCATCTGTTCGACGGCCGCTTCCATGTCGCCATTGGTTTCGGTGAGCGCCTTCTTGCACTCCATCATGCCGGCGCCGGTGCGCTCGCGCAGCTCCTTGACCTGTTGAGCGGTAATTGCCATTTCATTCACCCTCGAATTCGGTTCGTGTTGCGGAAAAACGATCCGGACGGCGCACCTCGATGCAGGCGCGCCGCCCGGAGAGCGAAGCCTTACTCGGCGTCCGCTTCTTTCTTGGCAGCAGCCTTCTTCGCCGGCGCCTTCTTGGCAGCGGCCTTCTTCGGCGCAGCGTCAGCGTCGCCTTCCGACTTCGGCGCAGCCTTCCTGGCGGGAGCCTTCTTCTTCGCCGGCGCCTTCTTCGCGGCCGCCTTCTTCTTCGGCGCGTCGTTCACCAGCGGATTGCCTTCCTCGTCGAGCTCGACGAGATCATCGGAAGCGCCGACGCCGACAGGCACGGAACCGCGACCGTCGATCACGGCATCGGCAATGCCCTTGGCGTACAGGCGGATGGCGCGGATGGCGTCGTCGTTGCCCGGGATGACGTAGTCCACTTCATCCGGCGAATTGTTGGTATCGACGATGGCAACGATGGGAATGCCCAGCTTGCGGGCTTCCTTGATCGCGATCTTCTCGTAGCCGACGTCGATGATGAACAGCGCATCCGGCAGGCTGTTCATGGCCTTGATGCCGCCGAGCGAACGCTCGAGCTTTTCCATCTCGCGGCGCAGCGTGATGACTTCCTTCTTCGTCAGGCGCTCGAAGGTGCCATCGGCCGCCTGCTGCTCCAGCTCCATGAGGCGCTTGATGGAACCGCGCACGGTCTTGAAGTTGGTGAGCATGCCGCCCAGCCAGCGATGGCTGACATACGGCATGCCGGCGCGCTCGGCTTCCTCGCGCACGACGTCGCGCGCCGCGCGCTTCGTGCCGACGAACAGCACCTTGCCGCGGTTGGCGGCGAGGCGGCTGATGAAGTTCACCGCGTCGTCGAACAGCGGAACGGTCTTTTCAAGGTTGATGATGTGGATCCTGGAACGCTCGCCGAAGATGTACGGCGCCATCTTGGGGTTCCAGTAACGGGTCTGATGACCGAAATGCACGCCAGCTTCCAGCATCTGGCGCATGGATACGTTCGCCATGTGTCTCTCCAGGGGTTGAGCCTCCACGCTTCCCGGACGACGACCCGTTTTCTCCCGGGCACCCCGCCGACCGTGTCGAAACGTGTGTGGTGTTTGAGGAAATCTCGACGATTTCCGTGGTTTGCTTAAAAAGCGCGCGCTTTATACCATAGGCGGCCTTCACGGGCAAAGGCTTTGGGCGCACTAACTGCCTGCCTGCGTTCGATTTTTCGTCAAATCCGGAAGCCTCCCATGTCCGCCAGCATCAAGACCCCCGAAGAAATCCAGAAAATGCGCAAGGTCGGCCGTCTTGCCGGCGAGGTGCTGGAAATGATCGGGGAGCATATCCGCCCGGGCATCACCACCGGGGAGATCGACCGCATCTGCCATGAGTTCATCGTCAACGAGCAGCAGTCCATCCCCGCCCCGCTGAACTACCGCGGTTTTCCGAAGTCCGTCTGCACCTCGGTCAACCACGTGGTCTGCCATGGCATACCCGGCGACAAGAAGCTGAAGAACGGCGACCTCATCAATATCGACGTCACGCTCATCCACGACGAATTCCACGGCGACACCTCGAAGATGTTCTTCGTCGGCGAGCCATCCATCCAGGCGCGGCGGCTGGTTGAGGTGACGCGCGAGTGCATGCTGACGGGCATCCGCATGGTGAAACCCGGCGTGAAGCTCGGCGACATCGGCCACGCCATCCAGGTGCTGGCCGAAGGCAAGGGTTACTCGGTGGTGCGCGAGTACTGCGGCCACGGCATCGGCCGCATCTTCCACGAGGACCCGCAGGTGCTGCACTACGGCGAACCCGGCACGGGCATGGAACTTGCGCCCGGCATGACCTTCACCATCGAGCCGATGATCAACGCCGGCAAGCGCCACGTGAAGATGCTGCCCGACGGCTGGACGGTCGTGACCAAGGACCATTCGCTGTCCGCGCAGTGGGAGCACACCGTGCTGGTGACGGAGGACGGCTACGAGATCCTCACCGCGCGCGCCGAGGAAACGGACCTCTGACCGTCCGGCCTTCGGCCATGCCCGCCACGCCATCCACGACGCTCGAACTCCTCGACTCCGCCTCGCTCACCGCGACGGCATCCATCGATGCGCTGCGCACGCAGGTGCGCAGCATGTTCGAACGGCTTGCCGGGGCATTTGCGGCCGGCGCGCCGGTTGCAGCGCTCGTGCGCGCGCGATCCGATGCCGTCGACCGCATCATGCAGCTTGCATGGCAACGGCATCTTGATGGGGTGGACGTCGCACTCATCGCCGTCGGCGGCTATGGCCGCGCGGAACTTCATCCCGCTTCGGACATCGACATCCTCGTGCTGTGCGTGCACGAACCGGACGCCGCGCTCACCCGACGGCTTGAAGGCTTCATCACCTTTCTCTGGGACATCGGTCTTGAGATCGGTCACAGCGTGCGCACGGTCGATGAGTGCGCGAGCGAGGCGCGCGACGACATCACCATCGCAACGGCGTTGATGGAAGCGCGTCTGCTCGCGGGCGACGCCGCACTTTTCGAGCGCATGTGCGTCGCCGTATCCCCGGTGAGCGTGTGGTCTTCGGCGGAATTCTTCACCGCGAAGCGGCGCGAGCAGGAAGACCGTCACGCGAAGTTCGATCACACCGCGCACAAGCTCGAACCCAACGTGAAGGAAGCGCCCGGCGGCCTGCGCGACATCCAGATGATCGGCTGGGTCGCGAAGCGGCATTTCGGTGCTGACTCGCTTGCAGGGCTCGTGCGCCGCGGCTTCCTGACGCAGGACGAGTACGACAAGCTCGAGGAAGGCCGGCAGTTTCTCTGGCGCGTGCGCTTCGCGCTGCACCTTCTTTATCGCCGTCGCGAGGAACGCCTGCTGTTCGACGCGCAGCTCAAGCTCAGCGAACAGTTCGGTTACCGCGACCAGGGCAGCAACCGCGGCGTCGAGCAGTTCATGCAGCGCTATTACCGCAGCGTCACGGAACTGAACCGTCTCAACGAAATGCTGCTCGAACTTTTCGAGGAGGAAATCCTCCTTGAGAAGGAAGAAGCGCCGGAGCCGCTCAACGCGCGCTTCCAGGTGCGCCACGGCTTTCTCGAGATCACGCAGCAGGATGTCTTTCGCGAACATCCCTCCGCGCTGCTCGAACTGTTCCTGCTGCTGGAACAGCATCCCGGGATCAAGGGCGTGAGTCCTTCGACCATCCGCGCGCTGCGCCACTGCCGCGATCTCATCGACGATGGCTTTCGCGCCGATCCGCGCAACCGCGAACTGTTCATGCGCATCCTGCGCGAGCCGAACGGCGTGACGCACGAACTGCGGCGCATGAACCGCTACGGCGTGCTCGGCCGCTACATTCCCGCATTCGGCGCGATCACCGGGCGCATGCAGTTCGATCTCTTCCATGCCTACACCGTCGATGAACACATCCTGTTCGTCGTCTCCAATCTCCGCCGTTTCGCGCTGCCGCGCTTCGACGCCGAGTTTCCCGTTTGCAGCCAGATCATGCAGAACCTGCCGAAGCCGGAGCTCGCCTACCTCGCGGGGCTCTTCCATGACATCGGCAAGGGCCGCGGCGGCGATCATTCGGAACTCGGCGCCGTGGATGCGGAGGAATTCTGTCTCGAGCACGGACTCAGCAAGTACGATGCGCGCCTCGTCGCGTGGCTCGTGAAGCATCACCTGCTGCTTTCCGTCACCGCGCAGAAGAAGGACACGACGGATCCGCAGGTCATCCATGACTTCGCGC
>CAZRFE010000029.1:0-29200 GCA_964599565.1 uncultured Gammaproteobacteria bacterium | reverse complement strand
GTGATCCGGGAACGCGCGGGCGTTGGCATCGACTTCATCTTCGAGAAGGAAGGTGAAGCGGGATTCCGCCGCCGCGAGGAAGCGGTGTTTGCCGAACTGCTGGACGGCGAGCGCGCCGTCATTGCGACAGGTGGCGGCATCGTGCTGAGCGAATCCAATCGCAGGCTGATGCGCAACGGTAGTACGGTCGTTTTCCTGGAAACCAGCGTCGAATGGCAGCTCGCACGCACGCGCCGCAGTCATCACCGGCCGTTGCTCGACACGCCCGACCCTGCCGCGCGCCTTGCGGAAATTCATGCAATGCGTGAGGCGCTGTACCGGGAATGCGCGACGCTCGTCGTCAGCACGAACGGCCGCCGCGTGGTGAGCGTCGCGAACGATGTCCTCGCAGAGCTCCGGCGAATCGGTTTCAGCGGAGATGCGTCATGACTGCGATCACTGTTCGTCACCGTTCCGGTGAATATTTCATTCGCATCGGCGCCGATGACCGGCTGTATGAACAGCTGGCCGCGGTCGCGGATTCACGGCCAACCCTGATCGTTACCGACGGCAATGTCGCAGCGCACTGGCTCACGCACCTGAAAACAATCCTTCCTCATGCCGCGTCGCTCGTGCTGCCCGCGGGTGAAACGGCGAAGACACTCGTGACCGTCGAGCGCATCTGGTCCGAGCTCTCCGCATTTGCTTATGGTCGTGATGCACTTATCGTCGCGCTGGGTGGCGGCGTCATCGGCGACATGGCCGGGTTCGCGGCGGCATGCTGGATGCGTGGCATCGATTTCATCCAGGTACCGACCACGCTGCTCGCGCAAGTGGATGCATCGATCGGCGGGAAAACCGGCGTCGATCTGCCGGCGGGCAAGAACCTGGTCGGCGCGTTTCATCAGCCGGCAGCGGTATTCATCGACCTGCGCGTTCTTGAGACGCTGCCGCAACGCGAGTACGCGGCCGGAATGGCGGAAATCGTGAAGGCCGCGTTGATTGCCGATGCCGGTTTCCTTGACTGGCTTGCGAAGAATGCAGGCGCGTTGATCGAACGCGATACTGGCGCGCTGCAGTTCGCAATCCGCCGCAGCTGCGAGATCAAATCCGCTGTTGTCGTGGACGATGAACGCGAAACAGGCAAGCGCGCGATGCTGAACCTCGGGCATACGTTCGCGCATGCCATTGAAAGCGTCACGCACTACAAACAGTTCCTGCATGGCGAAGCCGTCGCGATCGGCCTCGTGCTTGCCGCGGAACTTTCGACACGCGAATGCGGGCTCGATGCGTCCGTTCTGAACAGGCTTGCGGCGTTGCTTGAATCCTTCGGCCTGCCCGTTCACCTGCCCGCTGGCATCGATAACGACGCGCTGATCGACGCCATGCGACGCGACAAGAAACACCGGCACGGCCGCTGGCGGCTGGTGCTGCTTGAAGCGCCGGGCCATGCGGTGATCCGCGAATACGAGACTGCGGATGTCATCCGCGGTCTGCTGAAGCGGCGCTGACGCGGCGTGCTAGAATCGCGCCTCCCGCAACTGCCGTGACGAACCGATGAACGATCGCAGCCTGCTTTCCGACAAGCTCATTCCCGTTGACGAACGCCTGATCGTTGCGCTCGACGTTCCGGACGCCGATGAAGCGCGAGCACTGGTGCGCACGCTCGGCGACAGCGTGAATTTCTACAAGATCGGCATGGAACTGTTCATGACCGACGGATACTTCGCGCTGCTGGACGAACTTGTTGCGGCCGGCAAGAAGGTATTCGTGGACCTGAAGTTCTTCGACGTACCGGCGACGGTCGGCGCCGCGATCCGCCAGCTTTCTACGCGCGGCGCAACGTTCGCGACCGTGCACGGCAACCAGGCGATCATGGAAGCGGCGGGCGCGAACAAGGGAGATCTCAAGGTGCTCGCCGTCACTGTGCTGACGAGCCTCGATCGCGGCGACCTCGACGATCTCGGCTTCGCGGTCGATGTTGAAAAACTTGTCCTGTCACGCGCGCGGCGCGCGCTCAAGGCCGGTTGCGACGGCATCGTTTCATCCGGCATGGAAGCGGCAGCGTTGCGCAGCGAACTTGGACCGCGGCTGATGATCGTCACACCGGGCATTCGCCCCGTCGACAATCGCCCGGCGGATGACCAGAAGCGCGTCGTATCGCCGGCGCAGGCGTTTCGCAATGGTGCCGATTACATCGTCGTCGGTCGCCCGATTCGCGACGCCGCCGATCCGCGCGCCGCGGCGAATGCCATCCAGGCGGAGATCGCGCAGGTGTTCGCGCGATGAAGGCGCTCACCAACGATCTGCTGTTGCGCGCACTGCTGCGCCAGCCGGTCGAGCGCACGCCGGTATGGATGATGCGCCAGGCGGGCCGCTACCTGCCGGAATACCGCGCAACGCGCGCAAAGGCCGGTTCATTCGTCGCGCTGATGAAGAATCCGGAACTCGCCTGCGAAGTCACGCTGCAACCGCTCGCGCGCTATCCGCTCGACGCGGCGATCCTGTTCTCCGACATCCTCACGATTCCCGACGCGATGGGCCTCGGTCTTTATTTTGAAACCGGCGAAGGACCGAAGTTCGAGCGCCCGGTGCGCGATGCGCGCAGCGTGAACACGCTCGGCATTCCCGATCCCGAATCGTCACTGCGTTACGTGCTGGATGCGGTGCGCCTCATTCGGCGCGAACTTGACGGCCGTGTACCGCTGATCGGTTTCTCGGGGAGCCCGTGGACGCTGGCAACGTACATGATCGAAGGCGGATCGAGCCGCGACTTCGCGCGCGCCAAGGACATGCTGTACAGCAACCCGGATGTCCTGCACGCATTGCTCGCGAAACTCGCCGACAGCGTCGCGCTTTATCTCGCAGCGCAGGTAGCCGCCGGCGCGCAGGCCGTGCAGATCTTCGACACCTGGGGCGGCGCGTTGAGCGATGCCGCGTACCGCGAATTCTCGCTCCGGTACATGCAGCGCGTGATCGCGCAGTTGCCTGAGGAATCCGAGGGACGGCGCGTGCCGGTCATCCTGTTCACGAAGAACGGCGGGCTGTGGCTTGAAGCCATGGCGGAAGCGGGTGCGGATGCGCTCGGCCTCGACTGGACCATCGACATCGGCGACGCGCGACGCCGCGTCGGCGAAAGGGTCGCACTGCAGGGAAACATGGATCCGGGTGTGCTGCGCGCATCGCCGCAGCGCATCCGCGATGAAGTCGCACGGATACTGTCAGCCTTCGGCAACGGCACGGGTCACGTCTTCAATCTCGGTCACGGCATCACGCCGGATGTCGATCCTGAACATGCCGGCGCGATGATCGCCGCTGTGCACGAATCAAGCCCGCAGTATCACCAATGAAAAACGCCGGCGAATGCCGGCGTTTTTTTCGCGTGCTGCTCAGTCGCGCAACGCGCGCCGCAGTATCTTGCCGACATTCGTCTTCGGCAGCTCGGTGCGGAATTCGACGACCTTCGGAACCTTGTAGCCGGTGAGCTCCTTCCTGCAGAACTCGATGAGATCGCGCTCGGTGACATCCGGATTCTTCTTCACCACGACGATCTTCACCGCCTCGCCGGAATGCTCGTCCGGAATGCCGATCGCCGCGACTTCCAGCACGCCGGGATGCATCGCGACAATGTCCTCGATCTCGTTGGGATACACATTGAACCCGGACACCAGGATCATGTCCTTCTTGCGGTCCACGATATAGAAGTAACCCTTCTCGTCCATGCGCGCCATGTCGCCGGTGCGAAGCCAGCCATCCGCCGACAGCACCTTCGCCGTCTCGTCCGGGCGGTTCCAGTATTCCTTCATCACCTGCGGACCCTTGACGCACAGCTCGCCGACTTCGCCCATCGGCAGTTCATTGCCGTTCTCATCGACGATCTTCTCGTCCGTGGACGGAATCGGCAGGCCGATGGAGCCGGTGAATTCCGGCGCACCGAGAATGTTCGCGTTCGTGACCGGTGACGCTTCCGTCAGGCCGTAACCCTGCGTGAGGCCCTTGCCCGTCACCTGCCGCCAGCGCTCGGCGACGGCGCGCTGCACGGCCATGCCGCCACCCAGCGTGAACTTCAGCTTGCTGAAATCGAGGCTCGCGAATCCCTCCGTATTCAACAGTCCGTTGAAGAGCGTGTTCACGCCCGTGATCGCGGTGAAATCGCAGTTGTCGAGTTCCTTCACGAATCCCTTCATGTCGCGCGGATTGGTGATGAGAACGTTCAGCCCGCCGAGATTCATGAACAGCAGGCAGTTCACCGTCAGCGAGAAGATGTGATACAGCGGCAGCGCGCAGATCGCCTTCTCCTGGCCTTCCGCGAACATGTCGCCCGCCCAGTGCTTGAGCTGCAGGAAGTTCGCGATCATGTTGCCGTGCGTCAGCACGGCGCCCTTCGAGACGCCCGTCGTGCCGCCGGTGTATTGCAGGAAGGCGGTGTCTGCCTGGTTCAGTTCGACATCATCCAGCGTCTGCCACTTGCCTTCGCTCACCGCCTTGCCGAACGACATCGCGCCGGGAATGTTCCAGTCCGGCACCATCTTCTTCACGTGCTTGACGACGAAATTCACCAGCAGTGACTTCGGGAACGGCAGCATGTCGCCGATGCGCGTCGTCATCACCGTCTTCACTTCCGTCTTCGCGATGATCTTCTGCAGCGTCGTCGCGAAGTTTTCCAGGATGACGATCGCCTTCGCGCCGGAGTCCTTCAACTGGTGCTCGAGCTCGCGCGCAGTGTAAAGCGGGTTGACGTTCACGACGATCAGTCCCGCACGCAGGATGCCGGTGAGCGCAACCGGGTACTGCAGCACGTTCGGCATCATGATCGCGACGCGGTCGCCTTTCCTGAGGCCGGCGACCTTCTGCAGGAAAGCGGCGAAGTAGCGGCTCTGCTGGTCGATGTCCGCGTAGCTCAGCGTCGTACCCATGTTCGAGAACGCCGGCAGGTCGCGGTACTGCGCGAAGCTGGCGTCGAGCATGTGGCGCAACGATGAAAACCGCGATGCATCGATTTCGGCAGGTGCGCCGGGCGGGTAATGCTTGAGCCAGACCTTCTCCACCACTTGCCTCTCCTCGATTGGGTGAACGCGCGGACTGCGCCAAGTTGGACCAGATTGAGCCGAATCTGCGTGAAAACAGGCGGCTTGACGGCAAAGGTATAGCACCGCGCGCGCAGCCGGGGCAAGGCGATCCGGCCCCGGCAAGGCAACGCAAATCGTTCACGTTGCTGCTTTTTTCATCGTCGCGTTCCGGTACGTTTGAAAATACGCTGCTGCCTACTGCCTTTCCCCGATCATCCGCGCTTCAGTACACTCGCGCCTTCCCCCGTTCCGGCAAACCGACATGCAGCAGCTTCGCCTCGTCACGCTCGATCTCGACGACACGCTCTGGGCAGTCGCGCCCGTCATCGCGCGCGCCGAAGCGCGACTGCATGCGTGGCTGGCCGAACATTGCCCCGCTACCGCCAGCCGGTTCGACATCCATGCGCTGCGCGCACTTCGCGGTGAAGCGGAAACCCGCCACCCGGACCTTCGCGGCGATCTCACCGCGCTGCGCCGCGCATCCATACGCCTTGCCATCCAGCGCGCGGGGGATGACGAGACGCTCACCGACGCCGCCTTTGATGCATTCTTCGCCGCGCGCAATGAGGTCGACTGCTTCGAGGACGTGCTGCCGGCACTCGCGCGCCTGAAGTCACGCTTCATCGTCGGTGCAATCTCGAACGGTAACGCCTGCGTAAGGCGGGCGGGCCTCGGCGAATACTTCGATTTCGCGCTGTCCGCGCGCGAGGCGGGATCTGCAAAACCGGCGCGGGAAATATTTCAGAAGGCGTGTGCGCTCGCTGGCATCGAACCGCAACAGGCGCTGCACGCGGGCGATGACATCGAGTGCGACGTTCGCGGCGCGCTCGCCGCCGGCATGCATGCAGCATGGATCCATCGCGACATCACCCAGCTGCGCGTGCTTGCACCGCCCGCGTTCACCGTACGCGATCTCGGCGCACTCGCGGATCGCCTCGCGGCCTGAGCGGTCATTCCAGCAGCGGTTCGAGCGCCGGCCAGACATTCTCAAGCATGCGGGGTTGCGCATCGGCACTGGGATGGATGCCGTCCGCCTGCATCATGTCCGGCTTGAGCGCGACACCGTCGAGAAAGAACGGCAGGAAGGGAACCTGCTCGCGCCTGGCAATGTCCACAAAGACCTGGTGAAAACGCGCCGTGTACGCCTCGCCGTAGTTCGCGGGCAGGTGCATGCCGAGCAGCAGCACATCCGCGCCCGCGGTGCGGCTGAGTTCGACCAGGCTTTCGAGATTCTCGCGCATCACCTCCGGCGGAAAGCCGCGCAGTCCGTCGTTGCCGCCAAGCTCGATGACGACAAGCGCGGGCGCGTGCACTTCCAGCGCGCGCGGCAGCCGCGCGAGCGCGCCGCGCGTCGTGTCGCCGCTGATGCTCGCGTTCACGACGCGATGCGGATAGCCTTCCGCCTCGAGTTTCTGCGCAAGCAGGCTGACCCAGCCTTCGCCCGGGCGCAGGCCGTAACCCGCGGAGAGCGAATCGCCGACCACCAGCACCGTCGGCGGCACGGCTTCGGCCGGCATCGCCGCGGGCATCGGCAGCAACAGGATCAACCACATACACCGAATGGATCGCAGCAACATGACGAACTCCGTTAAAGACGCTTTGCTCATCGTCGAGGGCCTTGGCAAGGCCGTCAACAGTCCCGAGGGAAGATTGACCATCCTGAGCGACGTGAGTTTCACCGTGGCGGCGGGCGAAACGATTGCCGTGGTCGGCGCATCCGGCTCGGGCAAGTCCACGCTGCTCGGCCTGCTCGCGGGGCTGGACGAACCGACGGATGGCGGCGTCGTGATCGCCGGCAGCAGCCTGAACGCACTCGATGAAGACGGCCGCGCGCAGTTGCGTGCCGAGCACGTCGGCTTCGTGTTCCAGTCATTTCACCTCCTGCCCGCACTGACGGCACTGGAAAACGTCATGCTGCCGCTGGAACTCGCCGGCGAGCGGAATGCGCGCGAACGCGCGCGCGACGTGCTCGCGGAAGTCGGGCTCGGCGAGCGCGTCGAGCACTACCCGAACCAGCTTTCCGGCGGCGAACAGCAGCGCGTCGCGATCGCGCGCGCATTTGCGACGGAGCCGAAACTGCTGTTCGCGGACGAGCCGACGGGCTCGCTCGATACGCGCACGGGCGAGCGCATCGTCGAGCTTCTCTTCGATCTCAATGCACGTCGCGGCACCACGCTCGTGCTGGTCACGCACGATGGCGAGCTCGCCGCGCGCTGCGACCGCACGCTGACGCTCGACGCCGGCCGCCTGCAGGCCGCGGCATGAACCCGCTCGCGCTCGCCTTGCGGCAGCTGCGCCGCGAATGGCGTTCGGGCGAGCTTGCCGTGCTCGTCGCAGCGCTGGTGATTGCCGTCGGTGCGCTGTCATCGGTCGGTTTTGCGACCGACCGCGTGCGCCAGAGCGTCGAGCGGCGCGCGTCGGAATCGCTCGCGGCCGATATCGTGATCCGCTCGCGCAACGCCATCGACGAGCAATTCGCGGAACTCGCGCGCGCGTCTGGTCTCGACGTCGCGCGCACGCTGGAATTTCCGAGTGTCGTGACGACGGGCGAGCGCGGCCAGCTCGCGGAGATTCGTGCCGTCACGGACAGCTATCCGCTGCGCGGCCGGCTTGAAGTCGCGGAACGCGCCTACGGTCCGGCGCTGGCGACGGACACGCTGCCCGCACCGGGCGAGGCATGGGCGGAGCCGCGTCTCGTCGGCGCACTCGGCGTGAACACCGGCGATGAAATCCGCATCGGTTCAAGGACGTTCACGCTCACGCGCGTGATCGCATACGCGCCGGACCAGGGATTCTCGTTCGTCGAGATCGCACCGATGCTCATCATGCGCCGGGACGATCTCGACGGCACCGGCCTGCTCGGCCCGGCAAGCCGCGTCTCGCACCGCCTGCTGGTCGCGGGCGACCGCGCCGCAATCGATGCCTACCGTGAGACCGTCGAACCGATGCTCGACGCCGGGCAGAACCTCTCGGACATCCGCGATGCACGGCCGGAACTCGCGCGCGCCATCGAGCGCGCGGATCGTTTCCTCAATCTCGCCGCGCTGGTCGCGGTGCTGCTCGCGGGCATCGCGATCGCGATGGCCGCGCGCCGCTACGCCGCGCGTGAGACGGATACCGTCGCAATCCTCAAGTGCCTGGGTGCAAGCCGGCGTGATGTATTGCGCGGCTATCTCGCGCAACTGCTGACCATCGCGCTGCTCGCGGGTGCGGCAGGCATCGCGCTCGGCTACGGCGCGCAGGCAGGACTCCTGTATCTCATGAAGGACATCATCGGCGAGACGCTGCCCCCAGCGTCGCTCGCGCCGGTGCCGTGGTCGCTCGCGCTCGGCGTCGTCATCCTCGGCGGATTCGGCCTGCCGCCCGTGCTCGGCCTTGTGCGCACCGCGCCGATCCGCGTCCTTCGCCGCGACATGGGCGGCGTGCCGCTCTCCGGCTGGCTGGTCTACGGCATCGCGCTCGCAGCCATCACGCTGATGCTCGTCATGCTCACCGGCGATGCCGAGCTTTCCCTGCATGTACTCGGTGGCGCGGCGGGCGGCGCGCTGCTGCTAGGTGCGGGCGCGGCTGCGCTCGTCGCGGTGCTCGGCCGCTTTCGCCGCGGTGTCGGCGTCGCCTGGCGTTTCGGCGTGGCGAGCATCGTGCGGCGACGGCGTGATTCCATCGTGCAGGTGATGGCCTTCGGCCTCGGCATGCTCGTGCTGCTGCTGCTTGCGGTCGTGCGCACGGACCTTCTTGAAAGCTGGCAGGCGATGCTGCCGGAACGCGCGCCGAACCATTTCATGATCAACATCCAGCCGGATGAACGCGACGACGTGCTCGCCTTCTTCCGTGAACGCGAGGTCGAACCGCCCGTGCTGCGCGCGATGGTGCGAACCCGGCTGGTCGCGATCAACGGCACCGCGACCACGGACATTCCGTTCGACGGCGAAGGCCAGTCGCAGCGTTTCGCGGAACGCGAGCAGAACCTTTCCTGGGCGGGCGAGCTGTCCGCGAGCAACAACATTGTCGCGGGCGAATGGTGGACGCCGGAAGAACACGGCGACGCGCTGATCTCGCTGGAAGAAGAAGCGGCGACGCGGCTCGGCGTGACGCTCGGCGACGAACTCACCTTCGATCTCGCCGGCGAGCGTCTTTCATTCACGGTCGACAGCCTCCGCAGCATCGACTGGGATTCCTTCGAGCCGAACTTCTTCATGGTCGTGCCGCCTGGCGTGCTCGAAGGGCATCCTGCGACATTCCTCGGCAGCGTCTACCTGCCGAAGGAGCGCGCACCGATGCTGCTCGACCTCGTGCGCGCGCATCCCTCCGTAACCGTCATCGATCTCGACGCCATCATGGCCGAGGTCCGCAGCGTGATGGACCAGGCAGCCGCGGCGGTCGAATACATCTTCCTGTTCACGCTCGCCGCCGGCGTGCTGGTGCTGCTCGCCGCCGTGCAGTCGACGCGCGAGGAACGGCGATTCGAATCCGCCGTGCTGCGAACGCTCGGCGCCACGCAACGTACCGTGCTCACCGGCGTTATCGCGGAGTTCACGCTGCTCGGCCTGCTCGCCGCAACGCTCGCGGTTGTCGGCGCGGCCCTCTCGGGCTGGCTGCTTGCAAGCGCGGTCTTCGAGCTCGACTACCGGACGAACCCGCAGGTCTGGCTGACCGGGCTCCTGGCTGGCACACTGCTTGTCGGAGCGACCGGCGTCCTCGCCACCCGGCGAGTCGTGCGGCAACCGCCCTTGCTGACACTGCGACAACGATGAATGCAAACCGACATCCCGCCACCCGCCGCGCGCAGAAACGCCTCAGCGCCGGCACCATCGTCGTGAGAGAGTCGGAATACGGCCTGCTGTTTCTCCTTCTGCGCGCGTTCAAGCACTGGGATTTTCCCAAGGGCATGGTCGAGGACGACGAATCCCCGCTCGACGCCGCGCGCCGCGAAACGCTGGAAGAAGCCGGCATCGGCGAGCTCGAGTTCCGCTGGGGCGAGAATTTCTATGAAACGCCGCCGTACAACCGCGGCAAGGTCGCACGGTATTACATCGCCGCAACCACGCAGGATGCTGTCAGCATCGCGCCGAATCCCGTGACCGGAAGGCTCGAGCACGTCGAGTTCCGCTGGGTCAGCTTCGAGCAGGCCTGGCGGCTGGCATCGCCGCGCGTGCAGAAGGTGCTGAGCTGGGCGGCGATACAGCTTGATCTCGATGCCGATGGCCGCCCCGCACAATCCTGAAAATCCGCCGCCGCTGCGCATCCGCATGGCGGGGTGTATCGTGGTCGTAACTTTCGAGAACTGACGCATGCCGATCCGCACCATCAGCCGCATCTTCTTCACGGGACTCGCCGCCGTCCTGCCGCTCATCATCACCGTCGCACTGCTGTGGTGGCTGGGCTCGGGCGCGGAACGCATTCTTGGCGCCGTCGTTCTGTGGCTCATACCCAACAGCTGGTACGTACCCGGCATGGGCATCCTGCTCGGCGTGCTGCTGACGTTCATCATCGGCCTGCTCGCCCGTGCCTGGCTGTTCCGCCGGCTGTTCGCGTGGTGGGATGCGGTGTTCAACCGCATACCGCTCGTGAAGACGGTCTACGGCGCCGTCCAGGACTTCATGAAATTCATGGGCGGCGAAAGCGGCAGGCATTTCGACCGCGTGGTGATGGTGGAATTCGAAGGCTATCGCATCGTCGGCTTCGTCACCTGCGAGGATTCGGAAGCACTGCCCGCACCGCTCGGCGAAGATGATCGCATCGCCGTGTATTTCCCCATGAGTTACCAGATCGGCGGATACACCGTGTTCGTGCCGCGCGATCGCGTGCGGCCCGTCGAGATGGGCATGGAAACGGGAATGCGTTTCGTCGTGACGGCGGGATTGTCCGGCGGACAGAATTCCGGCGACAAGTAAGGCCGCGAGCCATCGCGTCGATCAATGAAAGGCATCTTCCTCGACTTCGCCACCGTTTCGCATGACGACATCGATCCCTCGCCGCTGCGCGGCGCGCTCGGTGAACTCGTGCTGCACGATGTGACGCCCCCCGCCGGCATCGCCACGCGCATCCGCGATGCAGACTGCGTGCTCGCGAACAAGTGCCGCATCGGCGCCGAGGAAATGGATGCCGCACCCGCATTGAAGCTTATCGCGCTCGCCGCCACCGGCTACAACAACATCGACATCGCAGCGGCGAAGGCGCGCGGCATCGCCGTCACGAACATCCGCGCCTACTGCACGCCGGCCGTGGTGCAGCACGTGTTCGCGCTCATGCTCGCGCTCAACCAGGCGATGGACGCCTACCGGCGACTGCTCGCCGAAGGCGCATGGAAAAGATCCGCGCAGTTCACACTGCTGGATTTCCCGATCCATGAACTGAATGCGCGCACGCTCGGCATCATCGGGCACGGCGAACTTGGCAGCGCGGTTGGAAATGTTGCAGACGCATTCGGCATGCGCGTGCTCATCGCGGAACGCAAGGGCCGGGAACCGCGAGCAGGCCGCGTTGCATTCGAGACCGTGCTGCGTGAATCGGATGTGATCAGCCTGCATTGCCCGCTGACACCGGAAACGGAACATCTCATCGACGCCGCCGCATTGAAGGTGATGAAGCGCGATGCGATCCTCATCAACACCGCGCGCGGCGCAATCGTCGATGAAACGGCGCTCGCGAATGCACTGAGGAACGGCGAGATCGGCGGTGCGGGAATCGATGTGCTGTCCGAGGAGCCGCCGGTTCACGGCAATCCGCTGCTCGATCCCGGCATTGCAAACCTCATCGTCACACCGCACATCGCGTGGGCAGCCATCGAATCGCGGCAGCGCGCCGTGCAGCAGATGGCGGACTGCATTGCCGCGTTTCGCCGCGGCGAGCGCATGAACCGCGTCGTGTAGGAGCGGCTTCCGCCGCAATTCAAACACATCGCGGCAGAAGCCGCGCCTACAGCATCGACCGCTGCTTCACGCCGTCGAATCCTTCGATCGCGAGCAGTTTCTGCTTGATCGGCAATCCACCGCCGTAACCGGTCAGCGATCCATCCTTGCCGATGACGCGATGGCACGGGATGACGATCGGAATCGGATTGCGTCCGTTCGCGAGCCCCACGGCGCGCACGGCGTTCGGGTTGCCGATGTCGCGCGCGATGTCCGAGTACGACACCGCCGCACCGAACGGAATCTTCAGCAGCGCGTTCCAGACGTTGCGCTGGAACACCGTTCCGCGCGGCGCGAGGTTGAGCGCGAACGTCGTACGCTTGCCCGCGAAATATTCCTCGAGCTGGCGAATCGCGGCCGCGAACGGCGCGCGATTCTCGACGCCGTCCGCCGGTTCGCGCGACGGCCGCTTTCCCGTCGTGAAACCGATCTCCAGCAGTTCGCCGTCTTCCTCGACGAGAATGAGGTCACCGATCGGGCTTTGCATGCGGCACCAGTGTTTCATGTCGATGTCTCCTTGCTGTTCGTCTCCGTACCCAGGCCATAGGCACGTTCGACTTTCGCGATGCGCACGGCGAATGCGCTGTACCACCGTTCACGGCCGATGGCGCGCGTCTCGACATGCTCTGCGTTCTCCCGCCAGTTGCGGATGGACGCTTCATCGCGCCAGTACGACACCGTGATGCCGACGCCGTCCGCGTCGCGCGCGGATTCCACGCCAAGATAGCCGGGCATCGTTGCTGCGAGCGCAAGCATGCGGTCTGCCGCCGCTGCATAGCCGTTGTCGCCCGGCGTGCGCTGCGAGGTGAAGATCACTGCGTAGTACGGTGGCTTGAAATGTTCCGCAATACTGCTCGGCATGTTCATTTCCTTTTCTTCGGCGGCATCGCAGCCGCGCTGTTCCACAGGTGAATCAATCCGTACGCGCGCCACGGACGCCACGCCTCGGCGCGCGCTTCCACGGCACGCGCGGACAGCGGCGCGTCATCGCCGAGCATCTGGCGCAGCACCAGGTCGCCCGCCGGCAGTGCATCGGGATCGCGCAGCGCGCGCATCGTGACGTATTGCGCGGTCCATGCGCCGATGCCTGGCAGCGCTTCCAGTGCTGCGCGCAGTTCGCCCGGTGCGCAACTGAAATCGATGCGGCCATCGACGACCGCCGCCGCCAGTGCGCGCAAGGCATCGGCGCGCTTCGCAGGAAGACCGATGCCCGAGAGATCCGCGGCCGCGATCACGTCCGCGGAGGGAAACGCATGCGTGAGTTCCGGTGCGAGCGCTTCCGGCAGGACCGCGCCGTGACGCTGCACGATACGCGCGGCCAGCGTGCGCGCCGCCGCAACCGTCACCTGCTGGCCGAGCACCGCGCGCACCGCGAGCTCGAATGCATCCCATGCGCCGGGCAGCCGTATGCCGGGACGCTTGCGCACGAGCGGTGCAAGCGCGGGATCGGCGCGCAAGGTCTCGACGATGCTCGCGGGATCGGCGTCTGCATCCAGCAGTGCGCGCGCACGGCGCATCACATCGAAAAGATCGGCAGGCGGAACGTTCTCGACCGTCACGAGCGCGGTTGATGTTTCAGCGACGGGACGGATGCAGATGCGGCCCGCGCCGCTGCGCGTGACGTGCACACGCGAGTACGCGCCGTCCGCAACGGATTCGACGCCGGGAATCGCGCGCCGCGCGAGAAATTCCAGCCAGTGCGCAACATCGAACGGTGCGCGCAGCGCGATCGTCAGCGAAATGTCCGAATCGCGCGTGGGCCGCGCGGCGCGATGCGCGGCCTGGCGCAGCTTCCGAAGTTCTCCCGGGCTGCGTCCCCAGGTTTCCTTCAGCGTGTGGTTGAAGCGGCGCAGGCTGCCGAACCCCGCGGCAAGCGCGATGTCCGAGAAACTCATGTCGCTTTCATCGATGAGACGTTTCGCGAACTGCAGCCGGCGCGTCTGCGCGACCGTGACGGGACTCGCACCGAGATGCTCGCGGAACAGCCGCGACAGGTGCCGGCTCGTGACGCCGAGCCGCAACGCGAGCATTTCCACGGAACCGGTATCCAGCGCGCCTTCCGCGATCAGCCGCAGTCCGCGCGAAACCGTCGTGGACGTGCCCTGCCACGCCGGCGTGCCGGGCGCGGTTTCGGGCCGGCAGCGCAGGCACGGGCGATAGCCCGCTTCAGCCGCGGATGCCGCAGTCGGAAAGTAACTGACGTTCGCGGTGCGCGCGGTCGGCGCAGGGCAGACGGGCCGGCAGTAGATGCCGGTGGATTTCACGGCGATGAAGAAGCGTCCGTCGAAACGCGCATCGCGCGCGTGGCGCGCACGTTCGCAGACCTCCGGATCGGGCATGGCAGGCATCGCATCCATGGGTGAAAGCTTACCCGGGGAGCGGCGCAAAAACTCGCCGTTTTCGGACTTGAATGATCCGCGCCCCGCGCGCCGGAGTGCTAGGCTTTCGGCAGGCTTCGGGTTCTCAAGGGGAACAACCCATGCAACGTCCTGCCTGTCTGCTGCTCATGCTGCTTGCGCCATCCATGGCAGCGGGCGCGGTACTCGACGACGCGGAACTCGCAACGCTCATCGCCTTCCGCCACTGGGCGCACGCGCATCCCGAGCTTGGCAACCATGAGTTCGAAACAGGCAAGCGCATCGCCGCGGAACTGCGCAGCATGGGTCTTGATGTAACGACCGGCGTGGCGATCACAGGCGTCGTCGGGATACTGGATACCGGCCGGCCGGGACCGGTCGTCGCGGTACGCGCGGACATGGACGCGCTCCCCGTCACGGAGAACAGCGGCCTGCCGTTCGCATCGACGAAGACGACCGAATGGCAGAACCGCACCGTCGGCGTCGCGCATGCCTGCGGGCACGACATTCACATGGCCGTCGGACTTGGCACCGCACGCGCGCTCGTCAACAGGAAGGAAACGCTGCGCGGCAAGCTGATGTTCATCTTCCAGCCGGCGGAGGAAGGCGTGCCGCCGGGCGAGAAAGGCGGCGCGAGCTACATGCTCGAAGAAGGCGTGTTCCGGATCGCGCAACCGTCCGCGATCTTCGCGCTGCACAGCTTTCCCGATCTCGCCGTCGGCGCGATCGGCTATTCGTCCGGTCCTGCGTTCGCGGCGACGGATCATTTCATTCTCACCGTGAAGGGCGAGCAGACGCACGGTGCGTATCCGCATCTTGGAAAGGATCCGGTTGTCATGGCCGCGGAGATCGTCACCGCGCTGCAGACCATCGTTTCGCGCACCATCGATCCGCTCGAACCTGCGGTCGTGTCCGTCGGCATGATCCACGGCGGCGAGCGCTTCAACATCATTCCCGGCGACGTCGAACTCGAAGGCACCGTGCGCACGTATGACGCAGACGTGCAGGAGAAGATCATTGCGCGCATCGAGGAAATCGCAGGCAGCGTGACGGGCGCATACGGCGGCAGCCACGAACTCGTCTACGCGAAGAACACGCCCGCGGTGATCAATCACCCGGGGCTTGCAGGATGGGCAGGCGCCGCACTTCGCAAGGCGCTTCCAGGAACAACCGTGAAGGAGATCAAGCCGACGATGGGCGGCGAGGATTTCGCCTATTTCTCGAATGAAGTGCCGGGCTTTTATTTCCGTCTCGGCACGCGCGATCCGAAGAACGGCTCCGGCGGACTGCACACGCCGACGTTTCGCGGTGATGATGCGGCGATTCCCGTCGGCGTAGACGCCATGACCGCGCTCGTCACGCGGTATCTCGCCGCACCGCCAGAACTCGACAAGGAAAACTGAACGGCGCTGGATCGGTTCAGCAGGTTGCCTCGACCGTCGTCTCGCTGAACTGCACCGGCTTGCCGGAGTCCGGCAGCACAACCATGTGATGCGGCTGGGTCACGCCGCTGGTCGTCTCGCAGCCGGCGCCCGGTGTTTCCATCTCGATCTCCACGATCACGAACTCGTCGTTCTCGCGCACATCCTCGATGGTGATCGTGTAACCGCCGGTATCGCGGCTGCCCATGAACGCCGCGATCACCATGTCCGTCCCGAATTCGACGACCGGCTGTTCGGGCTGCGGCGCGAGACCTGCGGCGTGATCGATCCACAGGTCCGTGAAGGTGTCGATGTCGCGGACGACCGTCAGCTGCTTGCTCGTGACCCCGCTCACCGTGCCTTTCACGGGACTGCCGCTCGTGTAATCCAGCGTTTCGAACCCGATGTCCTGTTCTTCGCCAAGGTCGCCTTCATTCCGGCATTCCGTCGCGCCGAGACAGAGCACGACCGGCAGCAGCCACAGCACGCGGATTTTCATGACGTTACCTCGATCATCACGGAACAGGCGGGCCAGTCTGCGTTCACGAAGACCGGCCCGCAAGTGATGCACGTCGCGCTTGCGCGATGTCCGGGAGAAACACGTAAGGCGTTTGCCCGACCTCAGGTGCGTGGCGCGAGCTTCTGCCCGAGCAGATCGCCGATCGGTCCGAGCGAGCCGAGTACCGCGCTCGCCTCGTACGGCAGGAACACGCGCTCGCCGTTCTTTGCGATGTGCGGCAGCGTGCGCAGGTATTCAAGCGCGACGAGATACGCGGTGACGTCCTTCGGCGAGAGCTTGCCTTCGCCCGCCTGCAGCACCGTTTCGATCGCCGCGCGCTGGCCTTCCGCTTCCAGGCGCGCCGCTTCGCGATCGCCCTGCGCCTTGCGAATCGCGGCTTCCTTCTCGCCATCCGCCTGGCGGATCGCCGCTTCGCGTTCGCCGTCGGCGCGCAGGATGTTCGCGCGCTTCTCGCGCTCGGCGACCATCTGCTGGCGCATCGCTTCCTCGACGACGTTCGGGAACTCGATGTCCTGCACTTCCACGCGCGTCACCTTCACGCCCCACTTGCCGCCGGCCTCGTCAAGCACGCTTTCAAGGCGCGTGTTGATCTGGTCGCGCGACTCGAACAGCGTGTCGAGCTCCATCTTGCCGATCTCGTTTCGAAGCGAGGTCTTTGCGAGCACTTCGATCGCCTGCACGAGGTTTTCCACCGCGTACACCGCCTGCTTCGCGTCGATGACCTGGTAATACAGCACGCCGTTCACCGTCACGGAGACGTTGTCCTTCGTGACGGCATGCTGCGCCGGAAAGTCGAGCACGACCTCGCGCATGTCGATGCTCGCCGTGCGGTCCAGGATCGCGACGTGATCCGTGCCGCGCAGGTAGCGCTTGACGGTGATCTCGCGCGCCTGGTCGAAGAACGGAATGATGAGGTTGATGCCCGGCCGCAGCACGCGGTGAAACTCGCCGAGGCGTTCGATGACCATCGTTTCGGACTGCTGCACGATCTTCAGCCCCTTGGCGATGACGATGAAAACGAGCACCGCAAATGCAATCAGAAGTCCTGTCGTGAATGTAATCATTGTTTCCCTGCTCCCCGATGAATGTCCTGTGGTCCGCTGTCAGGCACGCCGCACGATGGCGGAGATGCCGCGCCATTCGATGATCGTCGCGCTGTCACCTTCCGCGACGTTGCCGTCGATGGGCTCGACTGGAAAGAAATCGCCGTGAATCTTCACGCCAAGCCGCTCGCCGCGGCGAATGACGGTGTGGTTCTCGCCGATGCCAAGGCCGTCGCTCACGAGCGTGCGCGTCACGCCCGGCATCATGCGGCGGCGATAGAACATGATGAACGCCGGCACCAGCAGCGCGGTCCACAGCGCGGCGGCGAGGAGCTGCGCATCGAAATCCAGCCCGAACACCGCTGTCACGAGCGCGGTCAGCGAGAACGCCGTGCCGAGCGCGAGCAGCACGAACTGCGTGCCGAGCACTTCCGCGATTGCCAGCAGCAGTCCGGCGCCGAGCCAGACCTGCCACGCTTCCACGCTGAAATTTTCCATGGCCCCGCTCCTTTATGTCATGTCATGCAATGATCACTTGCCGCTTGCGGATGAGCAACGGGATTTATGAAAAATACATCCGCGCATGTAAACTGTGCCGACTTTTTCCCCGGGGGACTTTCGATGAGCGTGGATCGGGATGCGCTGGATGCGTTGAAGATGGACCGTGCCAGCCTGGAAGCCGACGCCGAAAGCCGCGCACGTCCATGGATCATCGGCGGCCTTGCCGTCGCGGTCCTTGTTGCGGCGGGAATCGCCTGGATCGCAACGCGCCCCGCGCCGGTCACCGTCACCACCGCAACCGTGCGCAATGCCGCCGCGGCCGCGCCCGTCAGCAACGGCGCGGTGCTTACCGCGTCCGGTTACGTCGTCGCACGCCGCATTGCAACGGCCTCCTCGAAGATCACCGGCCAGATTCGCGACGTGCTGATCGAGGAAGGCCAGAGCGTGGAAGAAGGCGAAATCCTCGCGCGTCTTGACGACAGCAGCCCGCGCAAGCAGCTCGCGCTCAGCGAAAGCCAGCTGGAACGCGCGAAGGTCGCCGTCGAGGAAACGCGCGTGCGCCTTGCCGATGCGAGACGCAGTCTCGAGCGCACGAGCACGCTGCGCGCGGACAGGCTCGTGAGCGCCGCCGCGCTCGACACCGCGACCGCGGAAGTCGACGCGCTTGAAGCGAGGCTCGCCGTCGCGAACTCCGAGGTCGAAGTCGCCGAACGCAGCGCGGCGCTCGCGCGCCAGGGCGTCGAGGACACGCTGATCCGCGCGCCGTTCGCGGGCGTCGTGGTTGCAAAGAACGCGCAGCCCGGCGAAATGATCTCGCCGGTGTCGGCCGGCGGCGGCTTCACGCGCACAGGCATCGGCACCATCGTCGACATGGAATCCCTCGAGATCGAGGTCGACGTGAACGAGGCGTACATCAACCGTGTACGCAGCGGGCAGCGCGTCGAGGCGACGCTTGACGCGTACGCCGGCTGGAACATTCCCGCGCATGTCATCAGCATCGTGCCGACGGCGGATCGCCAGAAGGCGACGGTGAAGGTTCGCATCGGTTTCGAGAAACTTGATCCGCGCATCCTGCCGGACATGGGCATCCAGGTGAAATTCCTCGAACAGTCCGGCGACGCCGCACCGGTTGCGGCGCGCCTCGTCGTGCCGGCCACGGCGCTGCACGAGGACGGCGATCGCATCCATGCATACGTGCTGCGCGACGGCACGCTGGAGCGCCGCGCCGTGAAGACCGGCGCTCGCGATCGCGGCGATGTTGAAATCATCGCAGGGCTCAACGCGGGCGAACGCGTCGTGATCGCCGCGGACGGACCACTCGCCGATGGAATTTCCGTTGCCGTCGACTAGGCTTTGAATTCCTGTTTCGAGGACAGACCATGCAGCAAGCAGCCACTCCCATCGACACCGCCGCCCCGCTCGTACGCGTGGCCGGCCTGCACAAGCGTTTCCGCCGCGGCACAGAGACGCTCGATGTGCTGAACGGACTCACGCTCGACATTCCGCGCGGGGAATTTCTCGCGCTGATGGGGCCGTCGGGCTCGGGCAAATCAACATTGCTGAACCTGCTCGGCGGCATCGACCGGCCGAGCGAGGGCACGATCGAGATCAACGGCCGGCGCATCGACAATCTCTCCGACAGCGCGCTCGCGCGCTGGCGCGCGCGCCACGTCGGTTTCGTGTTCCAGCTCTATCACCTGCTGCCGGTGCTCTCCGCGGAACGCAATGTCGAGCTGCCGCTTCTCCTGACCGGGTTGAGCCGGAAGCAGCGCATGCAGCGCGTGCACGCCGCACTTGCGCTCGTCGGGCTGTCGGACCGCGCAAAGCACAGGCCGTCCGAGCTTTCCGGCGGCCAGGAGCAGCGCGTCGGCATCGCGCGCGCGATCGTCACCGATCCCGACCTTCTCCTGTGCGACGAGCCGACGGGCGACCTTGACCGCAAGTCCGGCGACCAGATCCTCGATCTCCTGCAGACGCTGAACCGCGAACAGGGCAAGACGATCGTCATGGTCACGCACGATCCGCACGCCGCGGCGTGCGCATCGCGCACGCAGTACATGAACAAGGGCGTCCTCGCCGACGCGCTCGACGCATGAAGTACCTTGGCCTGCTGTGGGCGAACCTGCGCCGCCGGCGCACGCGGCTGATCGTCACGCTGCTGTCGATCCTGGTCGCGTTCTTTCTCTACACCTACCTTTCCGCGGTGAAGACAGCGTTCACTGCGGGCTTCGATGTCGCGGGCGCAGACCGCCTCGTCACCATTCACAAGGTGTCGCTGATCCAGCTCCTGCCGGTGAGCTACGCGCAGCGCATCGCAGGCGTGGACGGCGTCGATGAAGTCGTGCATGCCACCTGGTTCGGCAGCTACTTCCAGGAGCCGCGCAACCAGCTCGGCATGTTCCCGACTACCGAGGCGTACCTCGATCTGTACCCCGAGATGGCCGTCAGCGATGAACACCGCGACGCCTGGCGGCGCGATCGCACCGGCATGCTTGTCGGCGTGACGACGATGAAACGCTTCGGCTGGCAGGTCGGCGACCGCATTCCGCTCACATCCAGCATCTGGTCGAACAAGGACGGCACGAACACCTGGGAGTTCACCATCTCGGGAACCTACGACGCCGCGAAGGAAGGTTTCGACACGACATCGATTCTTTTCCACTACGAGTATTTCGACGAAGCACGCGGCTTCGGCGACGGCCTTGTCGGGTGGTTCATCGTGCGCATCGACGATCCGGCGCGCACCGCGGAAATCTCCGAGAAGATCGACGCGCTGTTCGCGAACTCGCCGTATGAAACGAAGACGTCCTCCGAGAAGGCGTTCATGCAGGGCTTCGCGAACCAGATCGGCAACATCGGCGCGATCTTCACCGCCATCGTGAGCGTGGTGTTCTTCACGCTGCTGCTCGTTGCGGGCAACACGATGGCGCAGTCGGTGCGCGAGCGCACCTCGGAGATCGCGGTGCTCAAGGCGCTCGGTTTCTCGAACCCGCACATCGTCACGCTGCTGCTCGGCGAATCGCTTTTGATCGCGCTCATCGGCGGCGGTCTTGGCCTCGGGCTTGCGTGGTGGATGGTCGATGCCGGCGGCGATCCGACCGGCGGCTACCTGCCCGCATTCTTCGTCGCGGCCGGCGATCTCGCCGCGGGCATCGCGATGATCATCTTCCTCGGCCTTGCCGCAGGTTTGCTGCCTGCATGGCAGGCCGCGCGGCTCAACACGGTCGAAGCTTTCCGCAAGGTGGTGTGAACATGATCTCGTGGATCATCCAGGCAACAACCGTCAGCGGCATGAACCTGCGCAACCTGCCCGCGCGCTGGGGCTCGACGCTGGTCGCGGTCGCGGGCATCGGCGGCGTCGTGCTCGTGCTCGTCGGCATTCTTTCCATCGCGAACGGCTTCCGCGCCGCGCTTGTCGACGGCACGGCACCGGAGAACGTCATCGTGATGCGCGCGTCCGCAACCTCCGAGCTCGACTCGGGACTGAACGCGGACCAGGTCAAGGTGATCGCGGAAGCGCCGGGCATTGCGAGGAACGCGAGCGATGCCGCGCTTGCATCGGCGGAACTGTTCGTCGTCGTCGACGTGCCACGCAAATCCACCGGCACGGACTCGAACGTCCCGCTGCGCGGCGTCGCGCCGGAAGCGTTCGAGGTGCGCGAGAACTTCCGCATCGTCGAAGGCCGCAACTTCACGCCGGGCATGTACGAGATCATCGTCGGCCGCGGCGCGCACGATCTGTTCGCGGGTCTCGACGTCGGCGATACGGTGAAGTGGGGACAGAACACCTGGACGATCGTGGGCATCTTCGAGACCGGCGGCGCGCCGGATTCGGAGCTCTGGTCGGACGTGAAGACCGTGCAGGATGCGTATCGCCGGGGCAATTTCTTCAACACCGCGCGCGTGAAGCTTGAATCCGCAGATGCGTTCGATGCATTCAAGGACGCGCTCACCACCGATCCGCGCCTCACCGTGCGCGTGCTGAGCGAGCGCGAGTATTACGCGGAACAGTCGCGGATGATCTCGGGCTTCGTGTCCGGCATCGGCGTCGGCGTTGCCTTCCTCATGGGACTCGGCGCGGTGTTCGGTGCGATCAACACCATGTACACGGCGGTCGCGAACCGTTCGCGCGAGATCGCCACGCTGCGCGCGCTCGGTTTCGGCAAGAGCGCGGTGATCATCTCCGTGCTCACGGAAGCGATCGCGCTCGGTCTTGCCGGCGGAATCGTCGGCGGCGTGCTTGCCTGGCTGGTCTTCAACGGCTACCAGGTGTCGACGCTTTCATGGTCGAGCTTCAGCCAGGTGACGTTCGCGTTCCGCGTCACACCGGATCTGCTCATGAACGGCACGCTGTATGCCATCGCGCTCGGCCTGCTCGGCGGCATGCTGCCTGCATTCCGCGCCGTGCGGCTGCCGGTGGCGACGGCCCTGCGGCAACTCTGAGCCGCTTTGCATAATCGAAGAACCCGCCGCAACGGCGGGTTTTTTTTCGTGCGGCGCTTCACTGTCCTCCGCCCGCGCGCTTGCTCCTTCACCGGCATCGGCCCACAATGCGGCCATTCCCGTTCGATTCGTCCGCCATGTGCCCGTTCCGCGGGTACGGCCTCAACGTTCCCGCGGTTTCCGGATACATGTCGCAGATAACCCATTATCGTCTTGCCTTCGTGCTCGCCATTGTCGTTGCGCTCGGTCCGTTCGCGCTCGATGCGTACCTGCCGGCGTTCAACGCCATTGCCGCGGATTTCGGCACGAGCACGAGCCAGGTCGGACTCACCATCAGCATCTACGTGATCGCGCTCGCGCTCGGACAGCTGATCGGCGGTCCGCTGTCGGATCGTTTTGGGCGTCGGCACATCATGTTCGGGGGACTTGCGATCTTCTTCACCGGCAGCGTGATGGTCGTGTTCAGCGATTCGCTGACCGCGATGCTGATCGGCCGCATCGTGCAGGCGTTCGGTGGCGGCTGGAGCACGGTCGGCGTTCCCGCCATCGTGCGCGACCGCACGGAAGGCAACGAAACCGCACGGCTGTTTTCGCTGATCGCGATGATCATGTTCGCAGCTCCCGCGATCGCGCCGACGCTCGGCACGCTGCTGCTCGCTGCCGGCGGCTGGCACAGCATCTTCGTCTTTCTTGCGCTCTATGCGGTGCTCGCCGCCGTGCTGATGAAGCGGTTTCTCTTCCAGGGTCCGCGCATCCCGCGCGAGAAAAGCACGGAACCTTTCTATCGTCTCATCACGAATTATTTCGAGGTGCTGCGCCACGGCCGCGCGATGCGCTACATCGGCATGCAGTCGCTCGTGCTCAGCGTGATGATGGTGTATCTCACGCACGCGCCGTTCATCTACCAGGACTGGCTCGGCTTCTCGAACGCGGGCTTCTCCGCGCTGTTCGCGTGCAACGTCGCCGTCATGATGGGTTTCAGCGTTGCGAACCGCCGCCTGCTCGGCCGCTACCGCTCGACGCGCCTGCTTGCGACAGCGCTCGGCATCCAGGCATTCGCCATTGCGACGCTTGCCGCGGTTGCGCTGCTCGGGCTGCCGAAGCTCATCGCCATTCCCGCGCTCGCCGTCGCGATCGGCAGCATGGGGATGATCGCGCCGAACAACATGGCCGGTGCGCTGCAGTACTTCCGCGCACTTGCTGGCACCGCCGCTGCGCTGATGGGCGCAACACAGTTCGCCGTCGGCGGCACCATCGGTTCGCTGTCCGCATTGCTCGCGGCGGATTCGATGACGGGCGTCGTCATCACGATGGGTGCGTGTTCGCTGCTTGCGCTGGTGCTCGTATCGACCGTGAGGGAACCCGTTGCGCGCAGCGAGGAAACGCTGGATGCAGCGGCGGATGGCAATCACCCGCGAGGCGCGACGGGACAGAACGCGCCAGCCGGTGACGAATAGTCTCAGTCCTTGAGCTGGTACAGCAACGGCCGCACTTCGATCACACCGCCCGCGGCAAGCGTCGGAATCTGCTGTGCAAGCTGCAGCGCTTCTTCCTGGTCGCGGCATTCAAGGATGTGAAAGCCGCCGATCTGCTCGCGCGTTTCCGCGAACGGGCCGTCCATCACGCGCGGCCTGCCATCGTGCTGGCGCAGCGTGCGCGCGGCGATGCTGTCGTCGAGCTTGCCGCCGCCGATGTGATGTCCGCTTGCGCTCGTCGTTTCAATCCATTGGCGGTACGCGTCCATGATGCCGTCGCGTTCCGCCGCCGGCAGCGCATTCCAGCGCTTTTCCTCGATGCCGCACATCAGCATGAATTGCATGTTGCCCCCTTCAATCCGCATGTAATCAGTTGTCGCATGCCGCCATGCGCGCGAGCAGGAACTCGCGTTCACGCACGTTGCGCGCAAGCGTCGCCGCGCGCTCGAACTCCACGCGCGCTTCATCGCGGCGGCCGAGCCGGAAAAGGAAATCGCCCCGCACGCTCGGCAACAGGTGATAGTTGCGAAGCTGCGGTTCATCGGCAAGCGCATCGACCATGGCAAGCGCGCTTTCAGCACCAAATGCCATGCAGACGGCAACGGCGCGATTGAGCTCGATGACCGGCGACGGCGTGACAGCGGCAAGCATTTCGTACAGCGCGGCGATGCGCACCCAGTCCGTTGCGACTGCCGTCTTTGCGCGCGCATGGCACGCAGCAATCTCGGCCTGCAGAAGATAGCGTCCGGGCGACGACGCATTCCCGCGCGCGCGTTCCAGTGCGGCAAGGCCGCGGCGTATCAGCAGCTGATCCCACAGCGCGCGGTTCTGATCGGCAAGAAGAATCGGTTCGCCCTCGGCATCGGTGCGCGCGGCAAAACGCGACGCCTGCAGTTCCATGAGCGCGGCGAGGGCGTGCACTTCGGATTCCTCGGGCGCTAGCTCGGCGAGCATGCGCCCGAGACGCAGCGCGTCTTCGCACAGTTTCGGGCGAATCCAGTCCTCGCCCGCGGTCGCGGAATACCCTTCGTTGAACACGAGGTAGATCACCTCGAGCACGGAATCGAGACGTGCGGCGAGCCCTTCGGCGTCTGGCGTCTCGAACGGCACGCGCTTTTCCGCGAGCGTGCGCTTGGCGCGCACGATGCGCTGCGCGATCGTCGGCTCGGCGACAAGGAACGCACGCGCGATCACGTCGGTCGTCAGTCCGCCGAGCAGGCGCAATGTCAGCGCGATGCGCGCTTCCGTGGAAAGCACGGGATGGCAGGCGATGAACATCAGGCGCAGCACGTCGTCGCCGACGCTGTCATCCAGCAGCCGCTCGAAATCCGGCATCGCGGCTTCCCCGTCCGCCTGCTCGTGCTCGATCTGCTCGTGCTTGCGCCGCACCAGCTGCTGGTGGCGCCAGTGATCGACGGCGCGATGCTTCGCGGTTGCCATCAGCCATGCACCGGGATTGGCGGGAATGCCTGACGATGGCCAGGATTCGAGTGCGGCGAGCAGCGCATCCTGCGCAAGATCCTCGGCGAGGCCGACATCGCGCACGACGCGCACCAGCGCCGCGACGAGTTTCGGCGCTTCGATCTTCCACACCGCCTCGATGGTGCGGCGAACGGATTGCGGGTCGGCGGCTGTCATGGCCGCCGATCACAACATGTTCCTGCCGCCGGGACAAGGCCGCGCGACGCATCACATCACCCTGCGGCATACGCAGCATCACATGCCGATATTGCGGAAGCGGCCATCCACGATGGCCTCGAAGTCTTCCGCTTCGAACAGCGGGCGCACTTCGATCTGCGCATCGCCGCCATCGACCGCCGGATTCGGAAAGCGGCGCGTCCACTCCATCGCTTCCTCGCGCGTCTTCGTCTCGATCAGCGTGTAGCCGGCGATGAGTTCCTTCGTTTCCGTGAACGGGCCATCGACGATGTGCGGCGTTCCACCGTTGTAGTGAATGCGCCAGCCTGCAGCGGTGGGCTTCAGGCCCGCGCAGTCGAGCAGCACGCCGGCCTTCGCAAGCTCCTCGTGGTAGCCGCCCATTTCCTCGAACAGCCGCTTTGCAGGCACAACACCCGCCTCGGAATCCTTCGTCGCCTTGACGATGATCATGAATCGCATGGGTTTCTCCTCACCGGTGCCAGGGCATGTATTTCCCCGCTTACAGGAACGACGATCCGCGGGCGGGGAAATCGACAGGCGGGAGAAATTTTTATCGAGGAGGCGAAACGGTGCGGTTGCGCGAATCACTCGTCGGTGTTGCGCTTCACCGGTTCGTGCGCGCCGCGGCCGAAGGTGCGCGTCACGCTTTCTTCCAGGTAATCCATTATCCAGAGCACGATGACGGTGACGAGCGAAAGCGCGAACGCGCCGGCGTGATGGCCGAAACCGACGGTCGCGCCGATGGCGGCGAGTATCCAGACGACGGATGCCGTCGTCACGCCGGTGAGCGTGCCTTCGCGCGAGATGATCACGCCCGCGCCGAGAAAACCGACACCGGTGACGATCTGGCCGAGCACGCGGGACGGATCGCTGCCATCGCCGGCGAGTATGCCGAGATGGATGAAGATCATGGTGCTGAGGCAGATGAGAATGCTGGTGCGGATGCCCGCCGGCTTGCCGCGCAGTTGCCGTTCAAGACCGACGATGCCGCCGCAGAGCGTCGCCACGCCAACGCCGATCCAGAACGTCGGCGCGAGAGGATCGAAATACGGCATGGCGGATTACCTGCATGACGATACGGCACGTCATTATAGTCCGGCGCGCGCGTTTCAGCCCGTGTTCTGCAGTCCCTGCGCGATGCCGTTCACCGTCGCGATCAGCGCTTCCAGGCGTTCGTCGTCCACGCAGCCGCCCGCGCGCCACTCACGCAGCAGTTCCACCTGCACAAGACTCATGGGATCGACATACGGGTTGCGCAGGCGGATCGCGCGTTCAAGGCCCGGATCACCCGCGAGCAGCGCGTCTGCGCCGTTCACATCCAGCAGCAGGCGCCGCGTGAGCGCGTGTTCCTGCGCGATGCTTTCGGCGAGATGCGTTGCGCCATCGTGGAGTTCGAAATAACGCCACGCAATATCCATGTCGGTCTTCGCGAGCGCCATCTCGACATCGTCCAGCAGGTTTGCGAAGAACGGCCAGGCGCGCGCCATGTGCCGCACGGCATCGAGGCCGTCGTGCGCAACCAGCGCGGCAAGCCCGCTGCCGAAGCCATACCACGCCGGCAGGATGCAGCGATTCTGCGTCCACGCGAACACCCACGGTATGGCGCGCAGATCCTCGATCCCGTTTCCCTTGCGGCGCGCAGCGGGCCGCGAACCGATCTTCATCCGCTCGATGACATCGATGGGCGTGACATTGCGGAAGAATGCATGGAAGCACGCGTCGTCCACGAGTTCGCGGTAACGCCGCCGCGATTCGTCCGCAACGCGTTGCATTGCCGCCGTCCACGTTGCGTCATCTTCGTGCGAGGGCGCCGGCGCAAGATCCGCGATCAGCATCGCGCCCGCCATCTGTTCGAAGGTGCGCAGCGCAATGCCGCGCAGCCCGTACTTCGCGTTGATGATCTCGCCCTGCTCGGTCACGCGCAGCAGGCCGTTCACGGTGCCGGGCGGCGCAGCAAGCACCGCGCGATGCACGCGTCCGCCGCCGCGGCTCACCGTGCCGCCGCGGCCGTGGAAGAACGCAAGGCGCACACCGGCATCGTGCGCAATCTTCGCGAGTTCGCTTTGCGCCTGCTGCAGCGCCCAGCGCGATGCCGCGACACTGCCGTCCTTCGCGCTGTCGCTGTAGCCGAGCATCACGCGCTGCATGCCGCCGCGCGCATCGAGATGTTCGCGATACACCGGGTCCTTGAACATTTCCGTCATCACGGCCGGCGCGTGTTCAAGATCGTCGACCGTCTCGAACAGCGGCACGACATCGAGCGGCACGCGGGTGCCGCCCGTTGCATCGCTTTCATGCAGGCCTGCCCAGCGCGCGAGCAGAAGCACGCCGAGGAGATCGTCCGCCGCTCTCGCCATGCTGATGACGACATCGCCGATCGCATCGGCGCCGAAGCGCCGGCGCGATTCATTGATGGCGTTGAAGACGCGCAGCGTGTCGGCGGCTTCGTCTTCCGCGCTCGTCACCGGCCGGCCGCCGTCGCGCCATGCTTCACGGATGCGCGATGCACGCGCTGCCGGCGACAGTTCCAGCCAGTCCGCCTCGCCGAGCAGCGCGCCGAGACTGCGGCGAAAGACCAGGCTGTCCTGGCGCACGTCCAGCGCGGCGAGATGAAAGCCGAACGTGCGCACGCGTCTTTCAAGACGCTGCACCTGGAACAGTCCCGCGCGATCGCCGCGATTGCGGCGGAGACTGTCGCGGATCCGTTCAAGATCCGCCGCGAACTCCTGCGCGTTCCGGTAGCCGCCGGCGCGATCCGCAATGCTCGCGCGCAGGCGTGCGCTCATCAGGCGCAGCAGCACGCGGTAGGGCATGTTGCGGTGACGATGGTTGATGGATTCGTGCTCGACCGGATGTTCGGCCGCGTACTCGCGGATGCGCGCGGTAATGACGGGATCGATCGCGACGCGCGATTGCGACTGGCTCAACAGGCGGTAGAGAACCTTCAGTTCGTCGCGATAGCGATGCACGATCAGCGCGCGATGCGCGGTGAGCGAATCGCGTATGGTGCCTGCATTGACGTTCGGGTTGCCGTCCATGTCGCCGCCGATCCACGAACCGAAACGCAGCATCCGGTCCGCGGCGCCGGCGGGAAGGTTCGCCTGCGCTTCGATCTGTTCGAGGAACACCGGCAGCACGCGGTAGATCACGCCACCGAGAAACCAGAGCAGGTTGTCGCGTTCGTTCGCCACCGTCATGCGCGCGGCGGAATGTTCCTCCGTCTGCCACGCGGTGGTGATTTCCTCGCGCAGCTTCGCAAACGCCACTTCCGTTTCGCGCGGTGTCATGTCCTCGATGAAGCGGCGGATCATGATTTCCGCGATGCGCTGCTGTTTCTCGAGCAGCGTGCGCCGTGTCGCTTCCGTCGGATGCGCGGTGAATACAGGCTCGATGACCATCCGCGACAGCGCATCGCGGATCGCTTCATCGCCGATACCCGCATCGCGCAGCCGCGCGATGCTGTCCGCGAAACCTTCCGGCTGCACGGTGTCCGCATCGCGTTCGTACGCGCGCCGGCGGCGGATGCGATGCACGCGCTCGGCAAGATTCACCATCTGGAAATACACGGAGAAGGCGCGCACGAGTTCGCGCGCATCAAAGGCATCGAGCCCGGCAAGCTGCGCGGCGAGTTCGCCGGCTGCCTGTGCATCGCCTTCGCGGCGGCGTATCGCGGCATCGCGCACCGCCTCCACGCGCGCAAACAGCGCATCGCCGCCCTGCTCGCGCAGCATGTCGCCGACCAGCGCGCCGAGCAGGCGCACGTCGTCGCGCAGGCCCTGGTCCTTGTCGGGAAAGTCGATGTCGCGCGCTGTCGTCATCGGT
>CAZRFE010000028.1:27602-29433 GCA_964599565.1 uncultured Gammaproteobacteria bacterium | reverse complement strand
CTTCGGCAGGCAGAACACTTCCATCTGCGTCATGACGCGGAACGGCACGCCGCCCTGCTGCTTGACGCCAATGGACGTGCTTTCGTTCAGGAAGTGCAGCGGCACGCTGACGCGGATCTTCTCGTCCGCGGAAACGCGCTGGAAGTCCGCGTGCAGGATCACCGGCTTGTACGGGTGACGCTGCAGGTCCTTGAGAATCGCCTGCTGCGAATCCGAGCCAATCCTGATCGTCAGGATGTGCGAGTAGAACGATTCGTGCTCAAGGTGCTGCCTGAGCTCGGTGTGATCGAGCGTGATGGCCTGTGCATCCTTGTGTGCGCCGTAGATGACGCCCGGCACCTTGCCCGAACGACGCAGGCGGCGGCTCGCACCTTTCCCCGCATCCGAACGGACTTCGGCCGTCAGATTGAAATCGAGTTTCGACATTTTCATTACCTCATCAGCGTGTTGTACCGGCCTTGCGACCAGGCCGGGTTCCTTCTTCACACCGCCGCACGTGGCGACGGTTCAAAGATTCTCAGTCCACATACAGCGAGGAAACCGATTCCTCGTCCGAGATGCGGCGCATCGTTTCCGCCAGGATGTCGGCGATGCCGAGCTGGCGTATGCGGCTGCAGCGCTTCGCGTCTTCGCGCAGCGGAATGGTGTCCGTCACGACGAGTTCATCGAGCTGCGAGTTCTCGATGTTCTCGATCGCCTTGCCGGACAGCACCGGGTGCGCAATGTATGCGTACACCGCGGCGGCGCCGTGGTCCTTCAGTGCAGCGGCCGCCTTGCACAGCGTGCCGGCGGTGTCGATCAGGTCGTCGACGATCATGCACACCTTGCCGCTCACGCTGCCGATGATGTTCATCACCTGCGCTTCGTTCGCGCGCGGACGGCGCTTGTCGATGATCGCGAGGTCCGCATCGTCAAGGCGTTTCGCGAACGCGCGTGCGCGCACCACGCCACCGACATCCGGCGAGACCACCACGAGTTCGCCGTAACGCTGCTTCAGCTTGTACGCATCGCCGAGCAGCACGGGCGAGGTGTACACGTTGTCCACCGGGATATCGAAGAATCCCTGTATCTGGTCGGCGTGCAGGTCCATCGTCAGCACCCGGTTCACGCCGGCGACGGTGAGCATGTTCGCGACCAGCTTCGCCGTGATCGGCACGCGCGTGGCGCGCGGGCGGCGGTCCTGCCTGGCGTAGCCGAAGTACGGGATCACCGCGGTGATCCGCCCGGCGGAGGCGCGCTTCATCGCGTCGACCATCACCAAAAGTTCCATCAGTGTGTCGTTCGACGGCGGCGACGTCGGCTGCACGAGGAACACGTCGCGGCCGCGCACGTTTTCCATGATCTCGACGGCGACCTCGCCATCCGAGAAACGGCCGACAGCCATCTTGCCCATCGGCAGCTGCAGGTGGCCGGCAATGTCCCGCGCAAGTTCCGGATTCGCGTTCCCGGAGAAAACCATCATGTTGCCGACCGGCATGCTGTCCCCCTTCCGTTGCGTTTGCCGCGAACGTTCGCGCCCCCTGTTCTCCCGGCGCTACGCACATTGGTCTTGCGATAACCCTTCAATTCTTGGCTGGGGCGCCAGGATTATTCGGGACTCCGTCCCTCACCCCTCGCTTGGCTCGGGGCCCGCCTGCGGCGGTTCATCGCGCCGCTTCGCGGCGCTCGTCGAACCTTCCAGGTTCTCATCCTGGCGCTCGTCGCAATGAACGTCGTCTCACGCCGATCACTGCGACTTCACAACCTTTCATTCTTGGCTGGGGCGCCAGGATTCGAACCTGGGAATGACGGGATCAAAACCCGTTGCCTTACCACTTGGCTACGCCCCAAA
>CAZRFE010000028.1:0-27502 GCA_964599565.1 uncultured Gammaproteobacteria bacterium | reverse complement strand
CAAAACCCGTTGCCTTACCACTTGGCTACGCCCCAAACGCGTCGCGGCCGGCGCACGCGCCTGGCCGCGAGAAAGCCCGGTATTTTCCCGTCAGCGGAAATGGGTGTCAAATGAAAGCGCGTCGCGCGTCAGGTTTTATCCAGCATCCACTCGCCGACCACGAGCCGGATGCGCACGTCCTCGCGCCGCATCTCGATCTTGCGCGGCAGCGCATGCGCCGCGGGCTCGGTATCGAGCAGCAGGTAGTCGATGTAATCCACGGTCCAGCCCGCCTGCACCAGCCGCACCGGCCGGCCGGCGCCATCCACCTCGAGGCTGAAATCCGCGCCCGGCCCGGGCAGGCCCAGCACCCAGTACGGCATGCGATCGAGCGGCGCCGTCCAGCCGAGCTGCCAGTAAAGGTCGGACTCGGGATTGCGCGTGACGAAATGCTCGCCGTCGGCGGTGCGGACCTCCAGCCGCTCCGGCGTGCCGGTAACGCTGGCGCTGCCGACGCCAAGCGGACCGGAAAAATGCACGTCCAGCCGCTCGCCGTCCTGGCGCCATTCGAGGCTTGCGTTCCAGCCTTCGCCGTATGCCGCGATGGCAACGCGGCCTTCCAGCTGCCAGCGTTCCAGCGACGCAAGCCACGCGCGGCGCGCCTCCCAGGCGGCCTGGTTGGCCGGGCCCTCGACGCGCGGTGCCAGCGTCTCGCAGCCGGCGGCGAACAGCAGGAGCGCAAGCAGGATGGCCTTTTTCATGAACCGCTCCCCTCGTTGTCCAGGACGCCGGGAAACTGCGCGCCGAGCGCATCGCGCAGTGTCGCAGCCGCCGCATCGTCGCCGATGGACAGCAGCACGGCCAGGAGGTGCACGCCGGTGACGGCGGCCTGCTGCCGCTGCCAGCTTTCCTCAAGCAATGTACGCGCCTCCGCGCTTCGGCCCTGGCGGTGCCGCAGCCAGCCGAGCGAATCCAGTATGGCGGGGTTCGCGGGCGCGGCTTCACGCGCGGTTTCGAGCAGCGCTTCGGCTTCCTGCCGCCGCGCCTCCTGGTCGAGCAGCAGGTAACCGAGTGCGTTCAGCAGCAAGGGATTGCCGGGGTCGCGTTCGAGCAGCCCGCGGTAGGCGGATTCCGCGCGCTCAAGATCGCCGGACTCCGCCGCGGCAAGCGCGGTCTGCCAGTCGACTTCCATGCGTTCGGCGTCCGATGCGGGCGTGATGGCGTCCAGCTGCTGCAGTGCAAGCTCGGGGTGCCCGGTTGCGACCAGCATCGCGGCTTCATGCACATGGAGCGGGGTTGCATATTCCGGCCACTGCGCGCGCAGCACGGTGAAGAATTCCTGCGCGGCGGGCGCGCCGTCGAGGCGAACCAGCAGGCGGCCGATGCTGTACTGCGCGTCCAGCCAGCGCTCGACGTCCGGCGCGACGCGCGCATACCAGTCGATGGCGTCCTCCGGGCGGCCGCGTTCCTCGGCGAGCACGCCGAGATAGAAGAGCGCGTCCTGGATGCGCCCGTGACGCTGCAGCAACTGGTGAAGCTCGGCTTCCGCCGGGTCCAGCCGGCCGTCGCCGAGTGCGAGCAGCGCCCGCGCCATGCGCGCATCGTGCTGGTCCGGCGCGCCGACCAGGATGTCCTCGTAGAGCGCGTCCGCCTCGGCCTCCCTGCCCGCCAGCACGAGCAGGCCGGCGAAACGCAACCGCAGGCCCGCGTCGCTCGCATTGCGGAATCCTGCCAGCGGTGCGAGCGCATTCGCACCGTTGCCGGCGGGCGCCGCGAGAATCCCGGCGCGTGCGCGCAGGAACATCGCATCGAGCAGGTTGGGATCGCGCGCAAGCGCGTTGTCCGCGAATTCAACAGCGCGTGCGGGACGGTCCGCGTTGATGGCAAGCAGCGCCGCGCCATACCAGCCCTCCGCACTTTGCGGTCTTGCCGCGGCGACGCCCGCCATCAGGTCCGCCGCGCGCCAGGGGTTGGGCTCGGCGGCGAGCAGCGTTGCGATCATCTGCAGGTTGGCGCCGGCGATCTCGCCGTTGCCATCGACGCTGTCGTCCGCGATGCGCAGCAGGTGATGCATCGCGGTTGCGTTGTCGCCGGCGCGCGCGTGCAGGATGGCCTGGTACTGCGCCGCTTCAAGATCGTGCGGTGCGAGCGACTCCCAGCGGTCCGCGCCACGATGCGCGGCGTCGCGGTCGCCCGCATGCACCGCGATCAGCGTCGCGCGCCGTGCAACGTCCGGCGCGTCGAGACGCTGCGCGGCCTTCGCGTATTGCGTGGTTGCAACATCGGTGCGCCCGCGGATCAGCGCAAGCTCGCCCATGATGAGGTGATAGTCCGCCGGCGGCGGATGCGATGGCGCCGCCGTTGGCGACGGCACGCTCGCGCAACCGGCAGCGAGCAGCGCGGCAAATCCCGGCGCAAGAAGATGGAGGCGTCGTGTCACGAGGAACGGTATCGGCAAGTCGGATCCCGACTATAGCAGCGGTGCTGGCGCAGCGCAGACCGCGCGTTGGCGCACCCTGCGTGTGTTAACCTAATGCGCCACCCGCTGCTCGACGCTGCGATGCCTTTCTTCATACTCGGCATAAATCACCAGACCGCTCCCGTGGACGTCCGCGAAAGGATGGCGTTCAACCGCGAGCAGCTGCCCGATGCACTGTCGGGACTTGCAGGCATTGCGGATGTGCAGGAAGCGGTGGTGCTGTCCACGTGCAATCGCACGGAAATCTACTGCGCGATGCGCGGCGCCTCGCCGCTGCCGGTGCTCGACTGGCTGGCGGACATGCGCGCAAAGGACGACCCCGGCGTGCGCGAACGCTTCTACGTGCACGAGGAACGCGGCGTCGTTCACCATCTGCTGCGCGTTGCGAGCGGGCTGGATTCGCTGGTGCTCGGCGAGCCGCAGATTCTCGGCCAGCTGAAGGATGCATACGACGATGCGCGCGCGGCAGGCACCGTCGGGCCGGTGCTGCACCGGCTGTTCCAGTATGCATTCCAGGTGGCAAAGCAGGTGCGCACCGAAACCGCGATCGGCGCGAACGCCGTTTCCGTCGCGTACGCGGCGGTGAGTCTCGCGCGGCAGATCTTCGGCGATCTCTCGAAGCACACCGCGCTCCTGGTCGGTGCGGGCGAAACCATCGAACTTGCCGCCGGCTATCTCGCCGACCGCAAGCTCGGGCGGCTGATCGTTGCGAATCGCACGCACGCGCGCGCGCAGGAACTCGCCGAGCGGCATCGCGGCTATGCCATTGCGCTTGCGGAAATTCCCGCGCATCTCGCCGAAGCGGACATCGTGATTTCCTCCACGGCGAGCACGACGCCGATACTCACGCGCGCGATGGTCGAGACGGCGTTCAGCGGGCGGCGCCACAAGCCTGTCTTCATGGTCGACATCGCCGTGCCGCGCGACATCGACGCCGACGTTGCGGAACTTGCCGACGTATACCTTTACACCGTCGATGACCTCACGCACGTGATCGAGGAAAACCGCGCGGGCCGCGAACAGGCGGCACGCGACGCGGAGGAAATCGTCGATGCGCGTGCGCAGATGTATCTCGAGCAGTTGCAGTCGCTGGACGCGGTGCCGACCATCCAGGAAATCCGCCGGCTTGGCGAACACGAGCGCGACCAGGCGCTGGAACAGGCGCGCCGCATGCTGGCGGCGGGCAAGCCCGCGGACGAGGTGATGACCTGGCTGGCAAGCACGCTCACCAACCGCCTGCTGCACCGCCCGACGGCCGGGTTGCGCCAGGCGGCGACGAACGGCGAGACGGACGTGGTGCGCGCGGCGGACGCACTGTTCGGGCTCGATGAAAAAGGCCGCAAGTGAGCGCGACGCTTCTCACCTGTCATTTCATTCACTCCTGAAGATCACACCGGCGCCACACTCTTGAAACCCTCCATCCTCACCAAGCTTGAACGCCTCGTCGAACGCTTCGAGGAAGTCGGACGCCTGCTCTCCGAGCCCGACATCATTTCCGACAACAACCGCTTCCGCGATCTTTCGCGCGAGTACGCGCGCCTTGAACCCGTGACGCGCGCATTCAACGATTACCGCCGTGCCGCGGGCGATCTCGCCGCCGCGGAACAGCTGATCGAGGAGAAGGACGCGGAACTGCGCGCCATGGGTCACGATGAGTTCAAGGCCGCGCGCGAACGCATGGAATCGCTCGAACCGGAACTGCTGAAACACCTGCTGCCGCGCGACCCGCACGACGACAGCAACGTCTTCCTGGAAATCCGCGCGGGCACGGGCGGCGATGAAGCCGCGATCTTCGCCGGCGATCTCTTCCGCATGTACTCGCGCTACGCCGAGACACTCGGCTGGCAGATCGAAGTGATGTCCGCCTCCGACGGCGAGCACGGCGGCTACAAGGAAATCATCTCGCGCATCATCGGCGACGGCGCGTATTCGCATCTCAAGTTCGAGTCCGGTGCGCACCGCGTGCAGCGCGTGCCCGCAACGGAAAGCCAGGGGCGCATACACACCTCGGCCTGCACGGTTGCCGTGCTGCCGGAAGTCGAGGAAGTGGAAGACATCGAGATCAACGCGAACGATCTTCGCATCGACACCTATCGCGCATCGGGCGCGGGCGGCCAGCACGTCAACAAGACCGATTCCGCCATCCGCATCACGCACCTGCCGACAGGCATCGTCGTCGAATGCCAGGACGAACGCTCGCAGCACAAGAACCGCGCGCGCGCGATGACGCTGCTGAAGGCGAAACTGCTGAACGCCGAACGCGACAAACAGGCAACGGAACAGTCGGAAACGCGCCGCCGGCTCGTCGGTTCCGGCGACCGCTCGGAACGCATCCGCACGTACAACTTCCCGCAGGGGCGCGTCACCGATCACCGCATCAATCTCACGCTCTACAAGCTCGAACAGGTCATGCAGGGCGAACTCGATGACGTGATCGAACCGCTTTTGAACGAGTACCAGGCAGACCAGCTCGCGCAGCTCGGCGAGCAGTGACATGCGCGATGCAAAGGACACAACCGCGGATCTCAATCACCGCTTCGGTGCGTTCATCATCGACTGGCACATCCGCACCATTCCTGTCGCGCTGTGGGGATTCGCGCTGTTCTTCCGCTGGTTTCCCGCGTACTGGCACGAGAGCCGCAGCGGGAACGCGAGCCTGCAGATGGCGTGGGAACATCTCCTGCCGCTGCTCGACCGGGCCGGCGTGGCGGCGAGCGGCTGGGTCTGCGTCATCGTCTACCTTCTCTACCACCCGCTCATCGAACTTGCCTGGCATGGCGACAGTCCCGGCAAGCGCATGATGGGCGTTCGCGTGGTATCGCTGGACGGTTCGCGCCCGTCCGCACGCCAGGTATTGATCCGCAACCTGTGGCGCGCGTTCGAGTTTCTTCCGCTTGCGTACGCATGGGGAATGTTTTCGATCTGGCGCTCGAAGGACAACCGGCGCACGGGCGATGTCATGGCCGGCACGCGCGTCGTGATGCGCTGAAGCCATTGACCCGCACGTTTCCCGGTGAGACATTGGCGCCCATGAACTTCACGACGTTCACGAACCGCAAACACAAACCGCCGCAAGATGCGGGTGGAGTGTTTTCGGCTGCGTGAACGCAACCGGTTTCCGACAAACCCGCAGCGGCAACGATGCGGGTTTTTTTGTGCCCGCCTCCGCGCCTCCCCTGCACTGACAGACGAACGGATGGCTCATGAACGCACAACCTGCCGGATGGATCGTGATGAAGCTGGGCGGCACCAGCGTTTCCCGGGCAGCATGGTGGGACAACGTCGCGAAGGAGATACGCTGCGCGACCGCGAAAGGGATGCGCGTACTCATCGTGCAGTCCGCGATCACGGGCGTGACCGACCTGCTTGAGAAACTGCTCGCCGACGGCAGCGATGCGGCACGCAACGAAACGCTTGCCGAGATCGAGGCGCGTCACCATGCGCTCGCGCGCGAGATGAACGCCGACCCCGGATGCATTGCGCCACTGCTTGAACGCGTGCGGCAACAGGCGCTGGGCGCGGCGCTCATCGACGAGGTCACGCCGCGCCTGCGCGCGGACGTTCTCGCTGCCGGCGAACTCATGGCGAGCACACTCTCCGCACGCTACCTGCGCAGCATTGGCCTTGATGTCGCCTGGCAGGATGCGCGCGAGCTGCTGCAGGCAAGATCGCATGCCGTCGACAACCCGCAGCGTCATTTTCTCGCCGCCGTGTGCGACTGGCATGCGGATGAAGCGCTGCAGTCGCGGCTTTGCGTGCTCCCCGCCGTCGTGCTCACGCAGGGTTTCATCGCCAGCGATGCCGATGCGCGCACCGTGCTGCTCGGCCGCGGCGGATCGGATTCGAGCGCGGCGTATTTCGCCGCGAAACTCGCGGCAAGGCGGCTCGAGATCTGGACCGACGTGCCCGGCATGTTCACCGCGAACCCGCGCGACATTCCCGCCGCGCGCCTGCTTCGCAGGCTCGATTACGAGGAAGCGCAGGAAATTGCAGGCACCGGCGCGAAGGTCCTGCATCCACGCTGCATCGAGCCGGTGCGCCGCGCGGGCATTCCGCTCGTCATCCGCTACACGCCCAACCCTTCCATGCGCGGCACGGAAATTACCGCGCAGAACGCGGATCCCGGTGCGCGCGTGAAGGCCGTTTCCGTGCGCCGCGGAATCCAGCTCGTGGAAATGTCCACCTCCGGCATGTGGCAGCAGGTCGGCTTTCTTGCCGATGTGTTCGCGGCATTCAAGCGCCACGGGCTGTCGGTTGATCTCGTCTCGACATCGGAAACCACCGTCACCGTCTCGCTCGACCCGCTCGCGAACAGTCTCGACCCCGCGACACTGCGCGGCCTCATCGATGAACTCGCGCAGCATTGCCGCGCGCGCCTCATCAGCGGCTGCGCGGCAGTGAGTCTCGTCGGCCGGCGGATGCGCGCGAACCTTCACCGTCTTGCGCCGGCGCTCGAACTGTTCGATGAACGTCGCGTGCATCTTGTCAGCCAGGCCGCGAACGATCTCAACTTCACGGTTGTTGTCGATGACGCGGACGCAACGCGGCTTGCGCGGCAGCTGCATGCATTGATGATTCTTGCAGAAGGCGAAGACGACATGCTCGGCGCGCCGTGGCAGACGCTGTTCGCGCCCGCGAGCGGTGACGCTTCACGGCCATGGTGGCAGGAGGAAAGAGCGGCGCTGCTGGCATGCGCGGCGCGCGCAACACCCTGTTACGTGTATCACGGCGCATCGCTTGACGCTGCGGCCGCGCGCGTCATGCAACTGCCCATCGAGCGCGTCTTCTTCGCGATGAAGGCGAACCACAACGCCGATGTGCTGCGGCGGCTGCATGCCGCAGGCGTCGGCTTCGAATGCGTCTCGCCCGGCGAGCTTTCCCGCGTGCGCGCGCTTTTCCCGGACATCGAAAAGGAACGCCTGCTGTTCACGCCGAACTTTGCACCGCGCGCGGATTACGCATTCGCGCTCGATGCGGGCATCACCGTCACGCTCGACAATCTCCACGCGCTGCGCGCGTGGCGGGATCTCTTTCGCGGCAGGGAAATCCTGCTGCGCGTCGATCCCGGTGAAGGCGCAGGACATCACCGCCACGTGCGAACCGCGGGTTCGCACAGCAAGTTCGGCATTCCGTCCGAGGAACTTTTGGAAGCCGCGGCGCTTGCACGAACGTGCGGTGCGCGCGTCATCGGCCTGCATGCGCATGCGGGCAGCGGCATCCGCGATCCCGAGCTCTGGCTGGATGTCGCCGCGAAGCTCGCCCACGCCGCGGAACATTTCCCGGATGTCCGCGTGCTTGATCTTGGCGGCGGGCTTGGCGTTCCCGAGCGGCGCGGCGATGCGCCGCTCGACATGCACGCGCTCGCCGGCCTGCTGAACGGTTTCCGCAGCGCGCATCCGCGTTTCTCCCTGTGGCTTGAACCCGGCCGTTATCTCGTCGCGGAAGCCGGCGTGCTGCTCGCGCGCGTGACGCAGCTCAAGGGCAAGACGGGCGCGCAGTACGTCGGCATCGATGCAGGCATGCACACGCTCATCCGGCCCGCGCTCTATGGCGCGCACCATGACATCGTGAATCTCTCGCGCCTTGATGAACCCGCGGCGATCACCGCGAATGTCGTGGGGCCGGTCTGCGAAACCGGTGACGTGCTCGGCATCGAACGCCGCCTGCCGGCATGCCGCGAAGGCGACATCATGCTGATCGCGACCGCCGGCGCGTACGGGCGCGTGATGAGTTCCGAATACAACCTGAGAGGCTTGCCGCAGGAGATGCTGCTGTGAACGTGGTTCACGTGCGCGTGCGGAACCAGCCGGTCAGCGAATAGCGTTCGCGCTGCGTCGGCAGGACTTCATGCGGAATTTCGTGGCTGAGAAACGCGACCAGCGTGCCGCCTTCCGGCAGCACGTCCACGGCTTCCTCTCCACCGCCCGTCTTCGCGAGGAACAGGCGCAGCTCGCCGCCGTCCTCCGCGCGCCAGTCGTCGTTGAGATAGAGGATGAGCGAAAGCCTGCGGTGCGCGGCGTCCTGGAACCTGTCGACATGCCGGCGGTAGAAGGCGCCGGGCGGATAGACCGTGACGTGTCCCTCGTACTCGTAGACGCCAAGAAACATTTCGCGGTTCACGGCAAGCCGCAACGGCTCGAAGTGCGTGTCCACGAAACCCGCGAACGGTCCGCCGGTTGAAAGGTCGAGCCAGCGTACATAATCGCTGCGGATGTCCTTTCGCACCTGCAGGTTCTCGCCGCGGCCGATGCCCGCCTCGCGCATCGCACCGGCTTTCCACCATTCATGAAGGTCCGCGCCGAGCGCGGCGATCAACGACCGGGAAACGAAATCGCGCCGCACGGCCCAGCCGTTCGCGGCGATATCCCTTGCGAGAACTGCATGAACGTCTTCCACGTCGACCGGCATTGTGCGCACTCCTGCGAGCGCGCAGTGTAGCGCCGTCCGCGCATTTCCAGAATCACGAAAACGAGCCGGCAACGGGCCGGGCATATGTAGGGCATTTCGCCTATTGAACGAAAGCCCGCGAAATTCCAGTTACTGTTCTCCGGCGGATGAAAAAGGTATCGACGTCATGAAAGCAAGCACGATTCTCTGCGCGATCCTGTTCGCGCTCGGCCTCTCGGGCTGCGACCAGCCAGGCCAGCAGGAGCAACCCGAAGAGCAGCAGGACCAGCCCGAAGAACAGGTGGGTTCACCGGCAACGACAACGCCTGCCGAGCAGACGGTGCCGCCGACGGAAGACACGGGCGAGATGGCGGAAGAAGGCGACCGGGCGACGGACGAGCCGCCCACGCCGTAGCGGAAACGGGGCTGCAACCGGCGATGCCGCCGGTTGCACGCCGACGGGTTACGCGAGCGCCTGTGCCACGTCCGCGATGAGGTCTTCGATATCCTCGATGCCGACGGACAGCCGCACGAGGTTGTCCGTGATGCCGAGCTTCGCGCGGTTCTCGGGCGGCACGGAGGCGTGCGTCATGATGGCGGGATGATTCACGAGCGATTCCACGCCACCCAGCGATTCGGCGAGCGCGAAGATTTCAAGACGCTTCAGGAAATGCTTCGTGGCATCAAGGCCACCGGCGATGCGCACGCTGATGATGCCGCCGCCGCCGCGCATCTGCCGGCGCGCGAGATCGTGCTGCGGATGGCTCAGCAGACCCGGATAGATCACGGTTTCGACACCGGCGTGCCTTTCCAGGAACTCCGCGACCGCAAGCGCGTTCGTGTTGTGACGTTCCATGCGAAGCGCGAGCGTCTTCAGCGAGCGAAGCGCGATGAAGCTGTCGAACGGACCGGCGACCGCGCCGACCGAGTTCTGCAGGAACGCCATGCGCTCGCCGAGTTCCGCTTCACGCACGACGGCAACGCCGCCCACCATGTCGGAGTGTCCCGCGATGTATTTCGTCGCGGAATGCACGACGAGATCGAACCCGTACTCCAGCGGACGCTGCGCCCACGGCGAGGCGAACGTGTTGTCGCACACCGCGAGAATGTTCTTCGCCTTCGCGATCTTCGCGATGGCTTCGAGATCGACGAGCTTGAGCATCGGGTTCGTCGGCGTCTCGACCCAGACCATCTTCGTTTCCGGGCGGATCGCGCGTTCGAAGTTTTCCGGGTTCGTCATGTCGATGAAATCGAACTTCAGCCCCGCGCTGCGCTCGCGCACGCGGTGAAACAGGCGGAACGTGCCGCCGTAGAGATCGTCCGTCGCAACGACGTGGTCGCCGGAATCCAGCAGTTCGAGAATCGTGGACGTCGCCGCCATGCCGGATGCAAACGCGAAGCCGCGCACGCCGGATTCGAGATCCGCGATGCAGTCCTCGTATGCAAAGCGCGTCGGGTTGTGCGTGCGCGAATACTCGAAGCCCTGGTGCTCGCCCGGCCCTGCCTGCACGTACGTGGAGGTCTGGTAGATCGGCGTCATGATCGCGCCGGTCGTGGGATCGGGCTGCTGGCCGGCGTGAATGCCGCGCGTCGAGAAACCCTTCTTCTGCCTGCTGTCTTTCATGTCCGCCCGCCTGTCTTACGCCTGCTTGCGCAGATGGTTGAGAATGTCGGAGCGCGTGATCACGCCCTCGAAACCCTTGTCGCTGACGATCGCGACCGACGTTTCCATTTCCAGCATCGACATGAGATGCGCCACCGGCGTGTTCACATCCATGGTCGGGAAGTTCGGGTTCATCGCGTGCTTCGCCGGCTGCGCGAAACCGCCGTCCTGCACGGCGCGGATGAGATCCGCTTCCGTGATCACGCCGAGATAGGTCGCGCCGTCGACGACCGGTATCTGCGAGAAGCCGTGGTTGCGCAGGCGATTATGCGTGGTCGCGAGCGTGTCGTTGGGACCGACGACGACGGTCGAGCGGTCCGAGTGCGGCCGCGAGATGAGATCGCGCAGGTCGCCGAACGTTTCGCGCTTCGCGAAGCCCTGGTCGAACATCCAGAAATCGTTGTACACCTTGGAGAGATAGCGATTGCCGGTGTCCGCGGCGATGGTGACGACCTTCTTCGGCGACGTCTGTTCGCGGCACCAGCGCAGCGCGGCGGCGAACAGCGTGCCCGATGACGAACCCGCCTGGATGCCTTCCTTCAGCAGCACCTCGCGCACGGTTTCGAACGCTTCGCGGTCGGGAATCGAGTACGCGGCCTTCACGCCGGAAAGATCGCAGATGTCGGGGATGAAATCCTCGCCGATGCCTTCAACGAGCCAGGATTTCGATTCGATCATCTTCCCGGTGTTGATGTACGGCGCGAGGATGGAGCCTTCCGGGTCCGCGAGCACGATCGCGACATGCGGCGCGTGTTCGCGGAAGTATTTCGTCAGCCCCGAAATCGTGCCGGAAGAACCGACGCCGACGACGACGGCATCGACATCGGGAACCTGTTCGAGGATTTCGGGCGCGGTGCTGCGCTCGTGCGCCAGCGGATTGTCCGGGTTGCCGAACTGGTTGACGTAATACCAGCCGTTCTCTTCCGCGAGGCGGCGCGCGTAATCCTGGTAATACTCGGGATGGCCCTTCGCAACATCCGAGCGCGTGAGAATCACTTCCGCGCCCATCGCGCGGCAGTTGAACACCTTCTCCGGCGACATCTTGTCGGGAATCACGAGCACGAGACGATAGCCTTTCTGCTGCGCGACAAGCGCAAGCCCGAGACCGGTATTGCCCGCGGTGGATTCGATGAGCGTGTCGCCCGGCCTGATGTCGCCGCGCTTCTCGGCTTCCTCGATCATCGTGACCGCGATGCGGTCCTTGACGGACGCGCCCGGGTTCGCGAGTTCGAGCTTCGCGAACAGCCGGCACGGACCGGTGTCGAGATGCGTGAATTCGATCATCGGCGTGCGGCCGATCATGTCGAGTACGTTGGAATAGACCTTCATCGGGAGTTCCATGCTGCGCGAAACGTTGCGCGGGCAGCCGCGCGAAAGCGGCATGATACACCAGCCGCAGCGCACCGCCTTGCCGCGGAGTATCATTCGCGCACCTGCCAGCGCCCGTACGGACATGCCGAATACGCCAACCCATGACGAACTGCTCGCGCAATCGGCCCGGCAACTCGAGGCCGTGAGCGACAGCCCGCATCTCGATGCGGAAATCCTGCTTGCACGCGCACTCGACCGCCCGCGCAGCCATCTCAAGGCCTGGCCTGGAAATCGTCCCGCGTCGGAACAGCTTGCGCGTTTCATGGAACTCCTCGAACGCAGGCTGCGCGGCGAACCGCTGGCGTACATTCTCGGCGAACGCGAGTTCTGGTCGATGCGTCTCGCCGTCACGCCGGACACGCTGATTCCGCGACCGGACACCGAAATACTGGTCGAGGCCGCGCTTGACCGGATTCCGCGCGACGCGCGCTGCCGCGTGCTGGATCTCGGCACCGGCACCGGCGCCATCGCGCTTGCGATCCGGCAGGAACGTCCGCTTGCGGATGTGCATGCAAGCGATGCGAGCACAGCGGCGCTGGACGTTGCGCGCAGGAATGCAGAACAGCTGAAACTCGATGTGCATTTCCACGCAGGCGCGTGGTGGGAGCCGTTCACGGGATGGCAGTTCGATGTCGTGGTCAGCAACCCGCCGTACATCGCCGCGGGCGATGCGCATCTTGAGCGCGGCGATGTGCGCTTCGAGCCGCAGGCGGCGCTCGTTGCGGGCACAGACGGACTGGACGACATCCGCATGATCGTTGCGGATGCGCGCCGCTTTCTCGCGCCGGGCGGCTGGCTGCTGCTCGAGCACGGTTTCGACCAGGCGGCGTCCGTGCGCGAACTGCTTGCGAACGCGGGCTTCGACGAACTACGGTGTATCCGCGATCTCGGCGGCAACGATCGCGTCAGCGTCGGCCGCAATCTCCATATATAAAGAGAGAACGCCATGAATACCGTCTACCTCGCCGAGCACAGCCTGGACGCACACGTGGTTCGCGGACTGCTGGAGAGCCACGGCATCCACGCGATCGTCACGGGCGATTACCTGCAGGGCGGCATCGGCGAGCTGCCCGCGTTCGGCATCGTCGAGGTGCGCGTCGCGGAATGCGACGAGACGGACGCACGCAACATCATCGAAACCTTCCAGACCGGCAGCACGCCCGATGCGCAACTGGAAGCCTGAGTTCGCGCCCCTCCTCGCCGCCGTCGCAATGGCCGCAGCGCTCGCAGGCTGCGGCGAAACCGCACCGCCGGAAGCGCGCGTGCGCGCCTTCATCGCGGAAACGGAAACGCTCGCGGAAGACCGGCAGTTCACGGAACTCGTCGACCGCATCGCCGGCGACTACCTCGATGCGCGCGGCAACGACAAGCTGAAGGCGGCCGCGATCCTGCGCGGCTTCTACCTGCGCAACAAGTCCGTGCATCTGCTGACGCGCGTCGAGAGCATCGAAGTGCTTTCGCCGGAGCATGCGATTGCAACGATTTATGTCGCCATGGGGCAGCGCGGCGAGGAAGCGTTGCCGGACGCCGACATCTTCCGCGTGGAACTCGAACTCATCGCCGACGGCGACAGCTACGAGATACTGCAAAGCGGCTGGGAGCGCGCGAACGCTGCCGATATTGTTTTCTGATCCTGCCGCGCGGCCATGGAAATGGCGGACACCAGCCCCTAAACTTTGCGCTACACCTGCCAGGGACATTCCACTTGAACGAATTCCATACCGATCTTTGGACCGCGCAGCTGCCCGACGGCTGGGTCGGCGAGGAAGACGAGGATGGTGTGCTGCTCTACCATCCCGACGGCCCCGGCGAACTGCAGGTCACCGTCTCCGAGAAGGAAGACGGTCTCGTCGACGAGGAAGACCTGGAGTATTTCGCGATCGACCTCGTCGAGGACGATATCCCGAGCCGCATCGTGCGCGTCGGCGAATTCCAGGGACTGCTGTTCGAGTACGACGAGGACGAACTCCACTGGCGCGAGTGGTATCTCGCATACGACGAGCTTTTCTTCTACGTGACGTACAACTGCGACATCGCCGACCGTCACGTCGAGGATCACATCGTCCAGGACATTCTCAAGTCGATTTCCTTCCATTGATCCACTGACACTCCGGAGAACATGCAATGCACGCACCGGTCACGGCGCTGTACGCCGGCCTGCTCGCCATCCTGCTGGTCGCACTCGCATCCCGCGTGCCGCTGCTGCGGCGCCGGCATCGCGTCGGCATCGGTTCGGGAGGACATGAAGACCTCGCGCTTGCCGCGCGCGTGCACGGCAACGCCACCGAATACGTTCCCGCCGCACTCATCCTGCTGCTGCTTGCGGAGCTGAACGGTTTTCCGGCGTGGAGCGTGCATGCATCGGGTTCCACCCTGTTTCTCGCGCGCATCGTGCATGCCGCCGGTCTTGGCGGCAACGCCGGTTACTCGGCCGGGCGTTTCGCCGGCACCGCGCTTACCTGGCTCGTGATGCTCGTGCTTGCCGCGGCGCTCATCGTCGCTTCGCTCAGCTGACATGCGCGCACTCGTCACGACACTGCCCGGCCTGCTGTTCTGCGCCGTCATCGGTCTTGCCGCTGCATTCGTTGCGGATCATTACGGCGGACCGACGCTGCTGTATGCGCTGCTCATCGGCATGACGTTTCACCATCTCGCCGGGGATTCGCGCTTTGCACCGGGCATCCGGCTGTCATCGCGCACGGTGCTGCGCTTCGGCGTCGCGCTGCTCGGCGTGCGCATCTCCGTCGAGCAGATACTCGCGCTCGGCATCACGCCCGTGCTCATCGTGCTGATCGCCGTGCCCTCGACGATACTCTTCGGCCTGCTCTTCGCGCGCGCGCTGGGCATGACGAAATCGCAGGGCGTGCTGACCGGCGGCGCGGTGGCGATCTGCGGTGCGTCCGCGGCCATGGCCATCGCCGCGGTGCTGCCGGAACGCAAGGACTCCGAGCGGCATCTCATCTTCACCATCGTCGGCGTCACCACGCTGAGCACGATTGCCATGGTGCTGTACCCGCTGCTTGTCGCGCTGTTCGAGATGTCCGACGTGCGCGCCGGATTCTTTCTCGGCGGAACCATCCACGATGTCGCGCAGGTGGTCGGCGCGGGCTACATGATTTCCGAATCCGCGGGCGACACGGCGACGTTCACGAAACTGCTGCGCGTCGCAGTGCTCGCGCCCGCCGTGCTGCTGATTTCCGTCACCGTCGCGCGCGGCGGTCATGCATCGAGCGGCGGTGCGGCGATTCCAGGATTCCTCGTCGCGTTCATCGTGCTCGTCGTCGCCAACAGTCTCGGCTTCATACCGGAGGTGCTCGCCACACCGCTCGAGACGCTGTCGCGCGCCTGTCTTGTCGTCGCCATCGCGGCCATCGGCGTGAAGGCATCGTTCAAGGAACTCGCCGAACTCGGCTGGCGGCCGGTGTTGCTGATAACATCGGAAACCCTGTTCCTCGCCGGCCTGGTGCTGGCGGGTCTTCATCTGCTGTCCTGATCGGGACGAACAAGGAACATCATCATGGCAAGCGAAACCGTCGTGCTCGAAACCTCGCTCGGTGAAATCCACATCGAGCTTAACGCCGAGAAGGCGCCGGTCACCGTCGAGAACTTTCTTCGTTACGTCGACGACGGCTTCTACAACGGCACGATCTTTCATCGCGTCATCCCGGATTTCATGGTCCAGGGCGGCGGCTTCACCGCGGACATGTCGCAGAAGCCGACGCGCGACCCGATAAGGAATGAAGCCGACAACGGCCTGTCGAACGAGCCGTACAGCATCGCGATGGCACGCACGTCGGTGGTCGACAGCGCCACCGCGCAGTTCTTCATCAACGTCGCGGACAACGTCTTCCTCGATCACGGCTCGCGCGATTTCGGCTACGCGGTGTTCGGGAAGGTCGCAAAGGGCGAGGATGTCGTCGACCGGATCGCGGACGTCGCAACCGGCATGCAGGCAGGCATGCGCGACGTGCCGGTCGAAACCGTGACGATCATCGCCGCACGCCGCGCGTAAGCGAAGCGCAGAAAGAAAAAAGGCCGGTCAGTGACCGGCCTTCTTCATTGCGAGCGGCGTGATCAGAACGGCATGCCCTGCATGCCGCCGCCCATGCCGGTGAGCGCGGCCATGCCGCCGAACATGACGGCGATGACGCCGAAGATGATGCCGATCAGCAGCAGCACGCCGTTGATGATGAAGTAGACCTTCAGCTTGTCCATCGCGCGCACGGCCGCTTCCTGGTCGCCGTTCGTATACGCGACATCGATCGCGCTCGCGGACTGGAACAGCACGACGCCGACCCAGATCGGCAGCCACGCGATGATGATCCCGACGATGGTGAGCGCGACCAGCACGCCGTAGATGATCATGAACACGCCCATCAGCTTGATCCAGAACTTCGCGTTGAACAGCGGCAGGCTGATGTCCTTGACCACTGCACCCGGATTCATGTCCTGCATACCCCCTCCTCGATCGTGTCGTTGCCGATAGTTGTTGTCGATTGATGCCTCGCGGCTCGAATGAGTATAACCATTCACCCGGCGCCTGCCAGCGGCGGGAACAGCTGCTTCAATCCGTTCGCCATGAATTCCACGCCGATGGCTGCCATGACCAGGCCCATGATGCGTGTGACGACGTTGATGCCGGTGCGCCCGAGGCGTGCTGCCAGCGGCTGCGCGGCACGGAACATTCCCCACACTACGGCGGCCGCCACGACAATGCCGACGGCGAGCATCATGTCGTCCACGACGCCCTTCGAGCGGTTCGCATAGAGAATCATGGTGGAGATGGCGCCGGGACCTGCGACCAGCGGAATGGCGAGCGGCACGACGGCGACGGAATCCTTCAGTACCGCATCGCGCGCTTCTTCCGGCGTCTGCCGCGCAGGACTCATGGTCGCCGACATCATCGAGATGGCCATGAGCAGGATGAGAATGCCGCCGCCGACGCGGAAGCTCGCGATGCTGATGCCGAACATGCGCAGGATGGCTTCGCCCGCGACCAGCGAGATCAGCAGCACGACGGCGATTGAAATGCCTGCGATGAGCGCGGTCTCGCGGCGTTCGGCGTCCGACTGCTGCGAGGTGAGATTGATGAACACCGGGATCGCGCCGATGGGATTGAGTATCGCCATCAGGCCGATCAGGAATTTCAGGTACTCGGACCAGTCCTGCATCTTTCGCCTTTGTCGTTGCGGCGGCGCCGCCCGCTACATCATGCGCAAGTTGCAGGCGAAGTCAATTGTCGGCATGTGCGAGCAGCGCATCGATGCGGCGATCCTTCTCCTCCCACAATGCGCGAATCCATGCCTGGAAATCCTCGCGCCATGCTTCATCCTGCTGGTAGTCGCCGTGCAGGAAACGCGCAGGAACGGGAAGCCGGCGAACGTGCACGCGCACGCCGCGCACGCGACCCATGAACAGGTCCGCGAAATCCGCACGATGCGGCCGGTAGACGATGGTCACATCGAGCACGTTGCGTATCGCGCCGTCCATCGCATTCAGCGCGAAGGCAACGCCGCCCGCCTTCGGCCGAAGCAGGTGCCGGTAGGGCGATTCCTGCGCGGCGTGCCGGCTGTCGCGAAAGCGCGTGCCTTCGACGAAACTCATGATCGAAACCGGCGCATCGCGGAACTTCTCGCAGGCGCGGCGCGTGACGGCGAGATCGGCGCCGCGCCTGTGCGGATGCCTTTCAAGATATTCGCGCGAGTAACGCCGCATGAACGGCATCTCCAGCGCCCACCAGGCGATGCCGAGCAGCGGCACCCATACGAGTTCGCGCTTGAGAAAGAATTTCAGGAACGGAATGCGCCGGTTGAATGCGCGCTGCAGGACGACGATGTCCGCCCAGCTCTGATGGTTCGCGATCACAAGCCAGGATTCCTCGCACGAAAGCCCGTCCGGCAGTTCGATGTGCCATTCGATGCGCTGAGTCAGCGCGATCACGCCGTTGTTCACGCTGATCCAGCATTCCGCCATGCCGTGCAGCAGCCGGCGTGCGGCGCGCTGCCATGCCGGCAGCGGCAGCAGCAGTTTCAGCAGCGCAACAATGAACAGCGGCACGAAACAGATCACCGTGTTGAGTACGACCAGCAGCACCGCGAGTGCGGCGCGAACGGATGCAGGCAGAAATGCGAGCACGATGAACCTCGGCGTCGTTGGAACGTTCATTCCGGGCAGCGGTTACATGCCATAACCTGCCGGTGCGGATGCAGAACGCTGGCATGCGCAGAGTGCTAGAATGCGGTTTTCCACGCCGCTTCGCCAGCCAATGACAACCCGCGACATAACGCCCGACCTGCGTTACAGCCGTCACCTTGCACTGCCGAACTTCGGTCCGCAGGGCCAGCGAAGGCTGAACAAGGGCCGCGCGCTGGTGATGGGCGTCGGCGGACTCGGCTCGCCCGCCGCAATGTATCTCGCCGCCGCGGGCGTCGGCGAAATCATTCTCAGCGATTACGACACCGTCGACCTTTCCAACCTGCAGCGCCAGATTGCGCACAGCACCGACGACCTCGGCGTGCTCAAGGTGGAATCCGCCGCCGACCGGCTGCTTGCGATCAATCCCGACATCGCCGTCTACATCATCGACGAACGCATGGACGATGACGAACTGCTTGGCGAAGTCGAAGGCGTGGATGTCGTGCTCGACGGCACCGACAATTTCGGTTCGCGCTTTGCGACCAACCAGGCGTGCGTGACCGCGGGCGTGCCGCTCGTCTCCGGCGCCGCGATCCGCTACTCGGGACAGCTTGCCGTCTTCGAACCGGCGCGCGCCGACAGTCCGTGCTACAGCTGTCTCTATGACGAAACCGCGGAAGGCCTGGAAGACTGCCGCTCCAACGGAATACTTGCGCCGGTCGTCGGCGTGATCGGCAGCATGATGGCCGTCGAAGCGCTGAAACTCATCGCGCGCATCGGCGAACCGCTGACAGGACGCCTGCTGCGTTACGACGCACTGCACGCGACGTGGCACACATCGCGCCTTGCGCGCGATCCCGCATGCGTCGTCTGCGGCACCGGCGCCGCCGAACCCATCAACCGAAAGATTCGCTGATGCATCCATTGCTGCCACCGCCGGCGGACGCCGTTCGTCTCCTGCAGGACTACGTGGACCACGCCATTCCGCTGGTGCCGCAGATGCAGGTGCGCGTCTCGGAACTGACGGAATCCGCACTGGTGCTCGAAGCGCCGCTCGCGCCGAACCGCAATCACATCGGTACGGTATTCGGCGGCAGCCTGAACGCGCTCGCGACGCTCGCCTGCTGGGGACTCGTATGGCTTGCGTTGCATGGTCGCGGCGCGCACATCGTCATCCACGAAGGCCGCATGAAGTTCGGCAAGCCGGCGACGGGAGACTTTTCCGCGGCCTGCCGCCTGCCCGACGCCGCAACGCTTGAACAGTTCGTCGCGCAGTACGAACGGCGCGGCCGCGCGCGTCTCAACCTCGTTGCAGACGTTCGCTGTGAAGAAGGCGTGGTTGCGGAATTCGAAGGAGCGTTCGCGGCCATCGATCCTGGAAGAAGGAACGGGAAACGGCAATGACGGAACGCGTTGAATTGCCGCGCACGCTCGCCATCGCGCTGCTGCAGCACGCGCAGCGCACGCCGGAGCGCGAGGTCTGCGGCCTGCTCGCCGCACGCAACGGCGCCGCCTGCCGCGTGATACCGATCCGCAATGCAGCCGCGGATGCGCGGCATCTTTTCGACATGGATGAACGCGAACTCATCGATGCCATGAAATCGATGCGCGCGAACGGCGAGGAACTCTTCGCGATCTACCATTCGCATCCCGACGCCGCACCCGCGCCGACGCGCACGGACATCGAACGCGCAGGCTATCCGGCGGTGCTGCACCTCATCATTTCGCTTGAAACACGCGGTGTCCTGCAGATGCGCGGCTGGCGACTGGACAGCGATGCGCCGCGCCCGGTGGAGGTCGGCGTCCGCGAGGCATGATGACCGGATGGCTCCGGGAACGCGGCGTCAACCGAATGTTCAGTGTGTCGAACGGCTGGCGTCCGCCGGGACGTCGCCTGTGAACAATCCGTCGATGTCCACGGCATCGAAACGGTATTCCCTGCCGCAGAACTCGCAGCTCACATCCACCGAACCCTGCTCCGCAAGAATATCGTGCGCTTCCGCGCTGCCGAGCGAGCGCAGCATGTCCGCGATGCGTTCGCGGTTGCACGAGCAGCGGAATGCAATGGGCGCCGACTCGAATAGCCGCACGTCGTCCTCGTGGTACAGGCGATGCAGGATGTTCGGCGCATCGAGATCGAGCATTTCCTTTGCGGTGATCGTCTCGCCGAGCGTCGTCACGTGTTCCCACGGCCGATCCTCGCGCTCGTGGCCGGGCAGCACCTGCAGCAGCATGCCGGCCGCACATTCGCCCGTTGCGGCGAGAAACAGCCGCGTCGGCAACTGCTCGGAGCGCGCGAAGTAGCCTTCAAGGCATTCAGCGAGCGTTGCGCCATCGAGCGGCACGATGCCCTGGTAGCGTTCGCCGCGCGTGCCGGATTCCATTCTCTCGATGGTGATCGCCATGCGCGCGGCATCACCGGTCAGATCGCGGAAACGGCTGTCCGCAGCAAGTTCGCCTTCCCAGCGCGCGAGTCCTCGCAGGTTGAGCGTATCCGTGCACTGCACGACAAGCAGCGTCAACGGATTCCCGCCCTGCAGCTGCAAGGTGAGCGCGCCTTCGAACTTGAGGCTGGATGCGAGCAGCACGGCGGCCGCCATCGCCTCGCCGAGCAGGTCGCGAATCACCGGCGGGTAGTCGATCTGCTCCAGCGCCGCGCGCCACGACGCATCAAGATGCGCGATCTCGCCGCGCACCGGCATGTGTTCGAAAAGAAAGCGGTGCAGTGAATCCCGGTCTCTGGCTTCCATCATTCCATCTTCAGAAAAAAGAAGGCCGCAACACATCGAAGGCTGCGGCCGGATTGCGGGAATTCAAGCGTCAGGCGGAGAGCTTCTGCTTCAGCAGCGCGTTCACCTGCCCAGGGTTCGCCTTGCCCTGCGTCTTCTTCATGATCTGCCCGACGAAGAAGCCGAGCAGCGCTTCCTTGCCGGCGCGGTACTGTTCGACCTGCGCGGGATTCTCCGCGATCACCTCATCGACGATCTTCTCGATCGCGCCGGTGTCGGTGATCTGCTTCAGTCCCTTCTTCGCGATGATCGCATCCGCATCGCCCTCGCCTGCCCACATCGCCTCGAAGACATCCTTCGCGATCTTGCCGGAGATGGTGTCATCGAGAATGCGCTTGAGCATTTCCGCAAGATGCGTCGCGGAGATCGGCGAATCGGTGATTTCGCGGTTCTCCTTGTTGAGCGCGCCGGAGAGTTCGCCCATCACCCAGTTCGCGGCGAGCTTCGCGTCCTTGCCGCCGAGCGCGTTCACCACGGATTCGTAGTAATCGCCCATCGCGCGCGAGGTCGTGAGCACCGACGCATCGTACGCGCTCAACCCGTACTGCTCGATGAAGCGATGCTTCTTCGCATCCGGAAGCTCCGGCAGCGACTTTCGCACGTCCTCGAGGAAGCTGCGCTCGATGTCGAGCGGCAGCAGGTCGGGATCCGGGAAATAGCGGTAGTCGTTCGCCTCTTCCTTGGCGCGCAGCGAGCGCGTTTCATGCTTGTCAGGATCGTAGAGGCGCGTTTCCTGCACGACCTTGCCGCCGGATTCGATCAGCTCGATCTGCCGTTCGACCTCGTAGTTGATCGCCTTCTCGATGAAACGGAACGAGTTCAGGTTCTTCAGTTCCGCGCGCGTGCCGAATTCCTTCTGTCCTTTCGGGCGCACGGATACGTTCGCGTCGCAGCGGAACGAGCCTTCCTGCATGTTGCCGTCGCAGATCTCGAGGTAGCGCACCAGCGTGTGGATCTTCTTGAGATACGCGATGGCTTCCTTCGCGGAACGCATGTCCGGCTCGGAAACGATCTCGAGCAGCGGCGTGCCGGCGCGGTTGAGATCCACGCCCGTCATGCCGTGGAAATCCTCGTGCAGGGATTTGCCCGCGTCTTCTTCCAGGTGCGCGCGCGTGATGCCGATGACCTTCACCGCGCCGTCATCCAGCTCGATCTCCACGCTGCCCTTTTCAACCACCGGCAGTTCGTACTGCGAGATCTGGTAACCCTTCGGCAGGTCGGGATAGAAATAGTTCTTGCGCGCGAACACGGAGCGTTCCGCGACATTCGCGCCGATGGCAAGGCCGAACTTCGCCGCCATGCGCACGGCTTCGCGGTTCAGCACCGGCAGCACGCCCGGATAACCGAGATCGACGAGATTCGCCTGCGTGTTCGGCAGCGCGCCGTACGCGGTCGATGCGCCGGAGAAGATTTTTGATCGCGTCGCGAGCTGCGCATGAATCTCGAGACCGATGACGACTTCCCATTCCATTTTTTATTACCTGTTCTTTCGCAGGAGCGCCTTCAGGCGCGATGCTTGCCATTCGCGGCTGAAGCCGCTCCTACCGTCATTCGAAACCTTGTGGCAGCTTCGTGTGCCAGTCCGTCGCCTGCTGGTAGCGATGCGCGACGTTCAGCATCTTCGCTTCCGCGAAATAGTTGCCGATGATCTGCAGACCGACGGGCAGGCCGTCGACGAAACCCATCGGGATCGACATGCCGGGCATGCCGGCGAGATTCACGCCGTTCACGTAGATATCGTTGAGATACATCGTGATCGGATCGTCGGTCTTCTCGCCGATGCCGAACGCCGCCGTCGGCGTCGTCGGGCCCATCAGCACGTCGACCTCGCCGAACGCGCGCACGAAATCCTGCTTGATGAGTTCGCGCGTCTTCTGCGCCTTGAGGTAGTACGCATCGTAGTAGCCCGCGCTCAGCACGTAGGTTCCCGTCATGATGCGGCGCTTCACCTCCGCACCGAAGCCTTCGCCGCGCGAACGCTTGTAGAGATCCTCGAGGTTCACCGGGTTCTCGCAGCGATAGCCGAAACGCACGCCGTCGAAACGCGACAGGTTCGACGAACACTCCGCGGGCGCGACGACGTAGTACGTCGGCACGCTCAGGCCGAGATTCGGCAGCGACACATCGACGAGCGTCGCGCCGAGCGATTCGTAGACCTTGAGCGCGTCGCGCACGCACTGCGCGACCCTGTCATCGAGGCCCGCATCGAAGAATTCCTTCGGCACGCCGATGCGAAGACCGCGGATGTCCGCATCGAGCGTTGCGGTGTAATCGGGAACTTCAACGTCAACGCTCGTCGAATCGCGCTCATCGAAACCCGCGATCACGTTCATCAGCAGCGCCGCGTCTTCCGCGGTCGCGGTGATGGTTCCCGCCTGGTCGAGCGATGAGGCAAACGCGATCATCCCGTAACGCGAAACGCGCCCGTACGTCGGCTTGAAGCCGGTGAGATTGCAAAGCGCCGCCGGCTGGCGAATCGAACCGCCGGTATCGGTGCCCGTCGTGCCCGCGGCAAGGCGCGCGGCCATCGCCGCGGCCGAACCGCCCGACGAACCGCCCGGCACCTTCGCCGTATCCCAGGGATTCTTCACGGGACCGTAGAAGCTCGTCTCGTTCGACGAACCCATCGCGAACTCGTCCATGTTCGTCTTGCCGAGCATGACGGTGCCGGCGCGCTTCATCCGTTCGATGAGCGTCGCGTCATACGGCGCGATGAAATTGTCGAGCATCTTCGAGCCGCAGCTCGTCTTCACGCCTGCGGTGCAGAAGATGTCCTTCTGCGCCACGGGAATGCCCGTCAGCGCGCCGGCCTCGCCGCTCCTGCGCAGCACGTCCGCCTGCTTCGCGGCGGCGATCGCTTCGTCTTCCGTCACCGTGATGAAGGCGTTCAGCGACGGCTGATGCTTCGCGATGCGCGCGAGATACATGCGCGTGAGTTCTTCGCTGGTGGTTTCCCCCTGTGCCAGCAGGCGGGAAAGCTCGGCAATGCTTTTCTCGAACATGAATGTTTCCTGCCGGCGCGACGTCCGCGCCAGTCCTTTTGCTTATTCGATGACTTTCGGAACGAGGTAGAGGCCCGCATCGACCTGCGGCGCGTTCTGCTGGAAGAGATCGCGCGCGACTTCGCCCGCCACCTCGTCGGCGCGCAGGCGCTGCGACATATCGAGCGGATGCGCCATGGGCGCGACCTGGTCGGTGTCGGCGGCTTCAAGCTGCTGCACGAAATCCAGGATGCGCGACAGGCTGCCGGCATAGGCCGGGATGTCGGCGGCGCGGATTTCCAGGCGCGCAAGGTGCGCGATGGATTTCACGTCTTCGGGTGTCAGGGCCATCGGGTTCTCCGCGAAAAACGGTGGCGAAGTCGTCGTCTCAAGGATTCCGCCCGGAGGAAAAAATCGAGCAGGGTGCGGAACTTATCACATTCGCTCGCTTGCCCAAACCCCCCCTCGTTGTTAGAGTGTCGAGCTTAATTTTGACCGCATACTGGCATCCGCTTCCTATGTTCAAGAGCCTCAAGGGATTCTTCTCCAACGACGTTTCGATCGATCTCGGCACCGCGAACACACTTATATATGTGCGCGGCCGGGGCATCGTGCTGGACGAGCCTTCCGTGGTGGCGATCCGCGAGGAACCGGGTCGCGGCGCAAAGCAGATCGAGGCCGTCGGCGTCGAGGCGAAGCGCATGCTCGGCCGCACGCCGGGCAACATCACCGCCATCCGCCCGCTGAAGGACGGCGTGATCGCCGACTTCACCATCACCGAGCACATGCTCAAGCATTTCATCCGCAAGGCGCTCGAATCCCGCTACTTCCGCCCGAGCCCGCGCGTGCTCATCTGCGTGCCGTACGGCGCGACGGAAGTGGAGCGCCGCGCAATCAAGGATTCCGCGCTGCACGCCGGCGCGCGCAAGGTGTATCTCATCGAGGAGCCGATGGCGGCTGCGATCGGCGCCGGCATGCCGGTGAACGAGGCGCGCGGCTCGATGGTGCTCGATATCGGCGGCGGTACGTCGGAAGTCGCGATCATCTCGCTGAACGGCATCGTCTACGCCGCCTCGGTGCGCATCGGCGGCGACCGTTTCGACGAGGCGATCATCGCGTACGTGCGCCGCAACTACGGCACGCTGATCGGCGAAGCGACAGCGGAGCGCATCAAGCACGAGATCGGCACCGCGTATCCGGGCCAGGAAGTGCGCGAGATCGAGATCAAGGGGCGCAACCTGTCCGAAGGCATCCCCCGCTCCTTCGTGCTCAATTCCAACGAAATTCTCGAAGCGCTGCAGGAACCGCTGGCGGGTATCGTCGGCGCGGTGAAGACGGCGCTGGAACAGACGCCGCCGGAACTCGGCGCGGACGTTGCCGAGCGCGGCATCGTGCTCACCGGCGGCGGCGCGCTGCTGCGTGATCTCGACCGGCTGCTCATGGAAGAAACGGGGCTGCCCGTGGTGATCGCCGATGAGCCGCTCACATGCGTGGCGCGCGGCGGCGGGCGGGTACTGGAACTGATGGACGAGCACGGCGCGGACATGTTCGCGCTCGAATAACGTGTTACCGGGACGAAAGAATCCCGGACGGCATCAACAGCGGGCAACACAAGGCAGATTGTTCTCGATCGGGCGGCGAGGAAACGGAATGCACACGCTATCTGAAGAGCATTCCGGGACGAGTGCTGACGCGACGCATGCTGCGGCAACCGCCGCTGCAGGACGGACGCCATGGCAGGCCTGAGATCCGCATCCAGCCGCTGGTCATTCGCACCATCCCCCGGCGTCGGCCTGAAGACCGTTCTCTTCGTCATTGTCTCCCTGATTCTCATGACCGTGGACCGCCAGGCGGGCCACCTCGACCGCGTCCGGCAAGGTCTTGCCGTACTTGTCTATCCCGTGCGCGCCACCGTCGACGTTCCCTATGCCGCCTGGGACTGGCTGTCGAACGCGCTGGCCAGCCGCGCCGACCTGCTCGAGGAAAATGCGCAGCTGCGCCGCGAGCTCCTGGAACTGCGCTTCTCGCAGCAGCAGCTTGCGGCACTCGACGAGGAAAACTCGCGGCTGCGCAAGCTGCTCGATTCCTCGCAGCGCGTCGGGCAGCGCGTGCAGGTGGCGAGCCTGCTGCGCGCCGACCTTGATCCGTTCCGGCACCGCGTGACGATCGACCGCGGCAGCACGAGCGGCGTTGCGGAAGGCATGGCGCTGCTGGATGCCGACGGCGTCATCGGCCAGGTCACGCTGGCGGCGCTCACAACCTCCGAAGCCATTCTCATCACGGACCCGGGCCACGCCATTCCCGTCGAGATCAACCGCAACGGCGTGCGCACGGTTGCGCTCGGCACGGGCGCGCTCGACCGGCTGGAGCTGCCGTTTCTCGCCAACTCCACCGACATCCGCACCGGCGACCTGCTGGTGACATCGGGACTCGGCGGCCGCTTCCCGCGCGGCTACCCGGTTGCAACGGTCACGCAGATCACGCTCGATCCGGGCCGCGCGTTCGCGAGCATCATCGCCACGCCGATCGCGAAGCTTGATCGCATCCACGAGGTGCTGCTCGTCGAGACACCGAACCAGCCATGGATACTCGCGGAGCCGGTCGATGAGTAACGGTGCAGCGTACGGCGCGCACGGTCGCTGGGTGATCTATCTGTGCGTGTTCGCAGGACTCGCGCTCTCGGTCTGGCCGCTGCCGGACGCCGTGCGTCCGTTCTGGCCGGCGTGGACGGCGCTGATCCTTGTCTACTGGAGTCTCGCGCTGCCGCACCGCGTGAATGTCGGCACGTTCTGGTTCGTCGGCATCCTGCTCGATGCGCTGAAGGGCGCGCTGCTCGGCGAGCACGCGCTCGCGCTTGCGGTGCTCGCCTTCGTCACGACGCGCTGGCATCTCCAGGTTCGCGTCTTTCCCGTCAGCCAGCAGATTCTTTTCGTTGCGTTGCTGCTCGCGCTGTATGAATTCCTGCTGTTCTGGATCCGCGGCATCGCCGGCGCGTCACAGCCGCTGTTCTATTCAATCGCGCCGATCGTGACCGGCGCGCTCGTCTGGCCGTGGCTGTACTTCCTGCTGCGAGGTCTGCGCCGCCGGCATTTCGTCGGCTGACCGCCATGCGCCGGCGCACACACATCAAGGACGAATGGCGGGAATACCGCCTGTTCCAGAACCGTGCAATTCTCGGCGGCATCGGCGTCATCGTGCTTACGGCGGCGCTGCTGGTGCGCCTTTACTGGCTGCAGGTCGAACGCTTCGGCCATTACGCCACGCTTTCCGAGAACAACCGCGTACGCATCCAGACGCTGGCACCGAACCGCGGGCTGATCTACGACCGCAACGGCATCGTGCTCGCGGAGAACGTTCCCAACTACCAGCTCGAACTCATTCCCGAACAGGTGCAGGACATCGGGGCCACGCTTGCAGGGCTGGGCGAGGTAATCGCGCTGCGCGATGCGGATCTCGAACGGTTCGACCGCCTGCGGCGCACGAAGCGGCGTTTCGAGTCCGTGCCGCTGCGTTACAACCTGACGGACGAAGAAGTCGCGGCGTTCGCGGTGCACCGGCAGGAATTCCCGGGCGTGGACATCCAGGCGCGGCTCACGCGCCGCTATCCGCTCGGGCAGATCATGGCGCACGTCGTCGGCTACATCGGCAGCATCACCGAGCGCGAACTCGAGGTGCGCGATCCGGCGCGCTATTCCGGCACCTCGCAGATCGGCAAGAC
>CAZRFE010000027.1:0-29559 GCA_964599565.1 uncultured Gammaproteobacteria bacterium | reverse complement strand
GCCATTCTCGCGGACGCCGCGCCGGACAGCGTGCTCGTGCGCGTGCGGCGTGAAACCGAGCTTGGCAGCACTGCGGTCTTCCTGTCCGCGGCGGATGACGGCTCGCTGTTCGGCCGCGCGACCGCGGTGCTTGACCAGCTCGGCCTCAACATTGTCGATGCGCGCGTGGTTCCGGTTGGACATGGCCGCGCGGTGCATACCTACTCGGTGCTGGAGGCGAACGGCGAAACCATCGAGGACGAGGAACGCGAACAGCAGATCGTGCGCACGCTCATGCGCCGCCTCGGCGAGACCGGCGACCGCCCGATGACCGTACGCCGCCGCGTGCCGCGCCAGGTGCGGCTGTTCGACACGCCCATGCAGGTCGATTTCAGCCGCGACCCGCACAACCCGCGCACCGTCATCGAGATCACCGCCGGCGATCGTCCCGGACTGCTGTCGGAAATCGGACGCGCGTTCAACGCCTGTGGCGTAAGATTGCAGACCGCGAAAGTCACGACCGTCGGCGAGCGCGCCGAAGACGTCTTCTTCGTCACCGACGACGACGGACAGCCGCTGGATGCGGAGGAACGGCTCGCAACACTGGAAACGACATTGCGGCAGCGAATAAACGGCGCGGACAGGTGACACGCGGAAAGCGCGCACCACCGGCAACCATCACCCTGATACCGAAAACAACGATGAACCCCAACCTCCCGAAACTGAAACCCTATCCCTTTGAACGGCTTTTGCAGCTGAAGGCCGGCATCACGCCGCCGGCGGAAAAGCCGCACATCGCGCTGTCCATCGGCGAGCCGCGGCACGCGCCGCCACAGTTCGTGATCGAGGCGCTGATCGCGCACATGCACGGACTCGCCGCCTATCCGCAGGCGAAAGGCGTTCCGGAACTTCGCCAGGCGATCGTGAACTGGCTGAACCGCCGCTTCCGTCTTGCGCCCGGCATGCTCGATGCGGAGAAACACATCGTGCCGGTGAGCGGCACGCGCGAAGGACTGTTCTCGTTCGTGCAGGCCGTGGTGAACCCGGCGGATGCGCCGCTCGTGCTGATGCCGAACCCGTTCTACCAGATCTACGAAGGCGCGGCGTTCCTCGCGGGCGCCGAGCCCTATTACATGAACACGCTTGAAGAAAACGGTTTCCTGCCGGATCTCGACGCGGTTCCGGAAGCGGTGTGGAAGCGTACGCAGGTTCTTTTCCTGTGCTCGCCGGGAAATCCGACCGGCGCTGTCATGAGCCGGGAATACCTTGCGCGCGCGCTCGATCTTGCCGACCGGTACGACTTCGTCATCGCGTCGGATGAGTGTTACTCGGAAATCTACTTCGACGAGAACGCGCCGCCGCCGGGACTTCTCGAAGTCTGCCGCGAAACCGGCCGTGACGATTTCCGCCGCGCCGTCGTGTTCCATTCGCTGTCGAAGCGCTCGAACGTTCCGGGCATGCGTTCGGGCTTCGTCGCGGGCGATGCATCGATCATCCAGCCATTCCTTCTCTATCGCACGTACCACGGTTGCGCGCCGCCGCTGCCTGCGCAGCTTGCCAGCATCGAGGCATGGAACGACGACGCGCACGTCGTTTCAAACCGCGCGTACTACCGCGAGAAGTTCGAGAACGCGATGGAAATTCTCTCACCGGTAATGGACGTGACGCTGCCCGCGGCAGCGTTCTACCTCTGGCCGGCGACACCGATCGACGACGAAGCGTTCGTGCGCCGGCTGTTCGCGGAACAGAACCTCACGCTGCTGCCGGGTTCCTATCTTTCGCGTGATACCGAAACAGGCAATCCCGGCACGGGCCGCATCCGCATCTCGCTCGTGCCGGACATGAAAGAGTGCCGCGAAGCGATGCTGCGCGTGCGCGAGTTCGTGGAAACGCTCGGGAGGCAAGGCGCATGAACGCGCTTGAAGACATCATCAATGGCGCGTTCGAACAGCGCGAGCGAATTTCGCCGGCTGCCGTTGCGAGCGACGTGCGCGACGCGGTAACCCGCGTCATCGACGGACTCGACCGCGGCGAATACCGCATCGCGGAGAAGCGCGACGGGCAATGGATCGTGCACGAATGGCTGAAGAAGGCCGTGCTGCTCTACTTCCGCGTCTCGGACAACGCCGTCGTGCATGGCGATGCGACCCGCTTCTTCGACAAGGTTCCTCTCAAGTACGCGAACCATGCCGCGGAAGATTTTCGCAGCGATGGCGTGCGCGTCGTGCCGCCCGCGATGGTGCGCAAGGGCGCGTTCATCGATCGCGACGCCGTGCTCATGCCCTCCTACGTGAACATCGGCGCACGCGTCGGCAAGGGCACGATGGTCGACACCTGGGCGACGGTCGGTTCGTGCGCGCAGATCGGCGATCACGTGCACATCTCCGGCGGCGCAGGCATCGGCGGCGTGCTCGAACCGCTGCAGGCGACGCCGACGATCATCGAGGATCACTGCTTCATCGGCGCACGCTCGGAAGTCGTCGAAGGCGTGATCGTGGAAGAAGGCGCGGTCATCGGCATGGGCGTGTTCCTCGGCCAGTCGACGCGCATCTACGACCGTGAAAAGGACGAAGTGATCTACGGCCGCGTCCCCGCCGGCAGTGTCGTGGTGCCAGGATCGCTGCCTGCACAGAACGGGAAATATTCCCTGAACTGCGCGGTCATCGTGAAGAAGGTGGACGCGAAGACGCGCGGCAAGGTCGGCATCAACGCGCTGCTGAGATCGGCCGGAGAGGACGCGTGAAAGTCTACGGGCTGAAGAACTGCGACACCTGCAGGAAGGCGCGCAAGTGGCTCGATGCGAACGGCATCGCGCACGAATTCATCGACCTGCGCGACGCAACGCCACCGCTCGCCACGCTGAAGCAATGGCATGCCGCACTCGGCGACGCACTGCTCAATCGTCGCGGCACGACCTGGCGGCAGCTTTCCGATGCCGAGCGCGCGCGTGCGGAGAAATCGCTGCCGTCGCTGCTGCATGAACATCCCGCGCTGATGAAGCGGCCGGTACTCGTCGCCGGCGATACCCTCCTTTCCGGCTTCGACGAGAAGACCTGGCGCAAGGTTCGCTGAACATGTCATCCACGCTCGAACTTGCAAAAGCGCTCATCGCCCGCCCGTCCGTGACGCCGGAAGACGGCGGTTGCCAGGCGTTCATTGCGGATCGCCTGCGTGCGTGCGGTTTCGACGTCGAGCGCATGGATGCGGGCGGCGTGAAGAATCTCTGGGCGCGACGCGGCACCGATGCGCCGCTGTTCGTGTTCGCGGGACACACCGACGTCGTGCCGACGGGTCCGGAGTCCGCATGGAAGTTTCCGCCGTTCGAGCCGACCGAGCACGAAGGATTCCTGTACGGGCGCGGCGCTGCCGACATGAAAGGCGGCATCGCGGCGATGATCATCGCCGTCGAGGCATTTCTCCGCGAACACGCCGCATTCAACGGCAGCATCGCGTTCCTCATCACGAGCGATGAAGAAGGTCCGGCGGAACACGGTACGCGCCATGTCATGCGCAAGCTCGAAGAACGCGGCGTGCATGTCGATCACTGCATCGTCGGCGAACCGTCAAGCACGCGGATGACGGGAGACATGATCCGCGTCGGGCGGCGCGGCTCGCTCAACGGCGTACTGACAGTGCGCGGCCGGCAAGGCCATGTCGCCTACCCCGAGCTGGCGCTGAACCCGATTCACGCCGCGCTGGGCGCGCTGAAGGAACTGAGCGAGAAGCGCTGGGATGCAGGCTTCGGGAGTTTCCCGCCGACGAGCTTCCAGGTTTCCAGCATCGCAGCGGGCACCGGTGCGGACAACGTCATTCCCGGTGAACTTGTTGCGCGCTTCAACTTCCGCTATTGCCCCGCGCAGACCGCGGACGGGCTGAAGGCCGAGGTTGCCGCGATTCTCGATCGGCACGCGCTTGATGCACGCGTGGAGTGGCGTGAATCCGGCCGGCCGTTCTACACGGAACCCGGAACGCTGACCGCGGCCGTGAATGCCGCGATCCGCGACGTTGCCGGTATCGTGCCGGAACACAGCACCGGCGGCGGCACATCGGACGGACGCTTCATCGCACCGGCCGGTGCGCAAGTCATCGAGCTTGGCGTGTGCAACGCGACCATCCACCAGGTGGATGAGCGTGTCGCAATCGAGGACCTCGACACGCTGACACGCGTCTATTCCAGGATTCTTGAACGGCTGTTCGTTGCCCGGTAGGAGCGGCTTCAGCCGCGATTACGATGCAGAACAGATTCAATCGCGGCTGAACCGCTCCTGCGCGCGCCGCCAGTTGTTCCAGGCGCCGAACGCACCCAGCGCAAGAAACGCAATCAGCACCCACGCCGGCATCGACAGTCCCATCAGCGACCAGTCCACGTTCGCGCATTCACCGGAACCGGTGAACACCATGCGCAGCGTTTCGCCGAAGGAAAACACATCCATCATGTAATCAAGCCCGGGGCCGCACGCCGGCACCAGGTCGGGCGGCAGGTTCTGCAGGCGCACGTGCCACGCCGCGATACCAGCGCCGGCGAGCGCGCCGAGTGCGAGCAGGACCGCGTAGACGCGGCGGCCGTTGCGTCGCGGTCCCTGCAGCGCCGCGGCGAGAAACACGATGCCGACCACGATCACGCCGATGCGCTGGAAGATGCACAGCGGACATGGCTCAAGGCCGAGACCGAACTGCGCGTAATACGCGTAGGCAAGCAGGGCGGCGCAGGCGAGAAATCCCGCGACGTTCATCAGGCGAGGGTTGTTGAGCGCTTTCATGTGATTCCGATGTGAAGGATATGTTCAGTCCAGCAATGCGCGCGGTGCAACAAGCAGCCGTTCGACGCGCTCGCGGATGGTATCGCGCACGCCGCGAAAATCCTGCAGGCCCATGCCGCGCGGATCGGGAATGTCCCAGTCGATCTGCATGCGCGCCTTCACCAGCGGGCTTTCTTCACCGCTCATGGTGATGATGTAGTCGAACTCGACGTCCGGCACTTCGTCGATGGATTTCGGTGCATGCGCGCGAAGATCGTAGCCCAGTTCGCGCATCACCTCGACAGTTCTTGCATCCACCGCGGCTCCCGGCTCGACGCCCGCGCTGTATGCCTCGACGCCGTCAGCGCCCAGCATGTTGGCGAACGCTTCCGCGATCTGGCTGCGACAGGAATTTTCAGCGCAAACGAACAGAACCCGCATCCGGATCTCCCTGCACCCGGACGCAGAATGCAGCGGCCCGGCGGAACAAGAGTTACCGACCGGGCCGTTTTTTACAAGCCGCGCGAATCGTCAGCCGCCGCGAATCTCGCGCTCGACATCCTCGATCGCGATATGCCGCACGTCCTTGCCGTGGACAAGATAGACCACATACTCGCAGATGTTCTTCGCATGATCGCCGATGCGCTCCAGCGCCCGTGCGCACCACATCATGTCCAGCACGCGGCGGATGGAGCGCGGATCTTCCATCATGAACGTGATGCACTGGCGCGTGATCGCCTCGTATTCCCGGTCCGCCTTCGCATCTTCCTTCGCCGCCTGCACCGCCGCGTCCGGATCCATCCGCGCGAACGCATCCAGCGCCATGCGCAGCATGCCGCGCACGTGATCGCCGAGATGCTCGAGTTCGCTGTAGGAGTTCGCCGGGCGCTCGACTTCCGCGAGCCTCGTTGCCAGGTGACCGATCTTCTCCGCTTCATCGCCGACGCGCTCGAGATCGGTGATGGTCTTGATGATCGCGACGATCAGGCGAAGGTCGCTCGCGGCCGGCTGGCGCCGCGCGAGAATGCGGTTGCATTCCTCGTCGATGACGACCTCGAGATCGTTGACCTTGCGGTCATCGTGAACCACGCGCTGCCCGAGCGCGCTGTCGCCCTCGACGAGCGCCTGCACGGCATCCGCCGTCTGCTGCTCGACGAGCCCGCCCATGGACATCACATGGTTGCGTATTTCCTCGAGCTCGGCATTGAACTGCTGCGAGATGTGATGATCGATATTCAGCTTGTCCATGGTCCTCTCTCCGCCCCGGCTCAGCCGTACCGGCCGGTGATGTAGTCTTCGGTCTGCTTCCTGCGCGGCTTGGTGAACAGCGTATCGGTGTCGCCGTATTCGATCAGGTCGCCCATGTACATGAAGGCAGTGTAGTCCGACACGCGCGCGGCCTGCTGCATGTTGTGTGTGACGATGACGATCGTGTAATCGGCCTTCAGTTCGTAGATCAGTTCCTCGATCTTGAGCGTCGAGATCGGATCGAGTGCGGACGCAGGCTCGTCAAGCAAAAGCACCTCGGGTTCGATGGCGATCGCGCGCGCGATCACGAGACGCTGCTGCTGGCCGCCGGACAGCCCGAACGCGGAATCGTGCAGGCGATCCTTCACTTCATCCCACAGTGCGGCGCCGTGCAGCGCCCACTCCACGCGTTCCTCGAGTTCGCGGCGCCTGTGAATGCCCCTGAGGCGCAGTCCGTACGCGACATTCTCGAAGATGCTCTTCGGAAACGGATTCGGCTTCTGGAACACCATGCCGACGCGCTGGCGCAGCACCGGCACATCCACGCCCTTCGCATAGATGTCCTGCCCGTCGAGCAGTATCCGCCCCTCGGTGCGCACATCGTCGATGAGGTCGTTCATGCGGTTGAAGCTGCGCAAAAGCGTCGACTTGCCGCAACCCGACGGACCGATGAACGCGGTGACGCGCTGGCGCGGAATGTTCATCGAGATCGCGTTGAGCGCGCGCTTTTCGCCGTAGTAAAGGCTGAGGCCATCGACCTGCATGCACGTCGCTTCATCGGCGAGCACGCGGCGTTCGCCGCTGCGCTTCAGCGCGCCTGCGTCAATCGTGCGGGTTCCGGCATCCTGGTTCATGTCTTCATTCTCAAGGCGTTCAGTTTTCAAGGGCGCGGTATTTTTCGCGCAACCGGTTGCGGATGCGCACGGCGGCAAGGTTCAGCACGATGATCACGATCACCAGCAGCAGCGCCGTGGCATAGACCAGCGGACGCGCGGCTTCGATGTTCGGACTCTGGAAACCGACATCGTAGATGTGAAAGCCAAGATGCATGAACTTGCGATCGAGATGCACGAACGGCGCGTTGCCGTCGATGGGCAGCGACGGCGCGAGCTTCACCACGCCGACGAGCATCAGTGGCGCGACTTCGCCCGCCGCGCGCGCAACCGCAAGAATGAGTCCGGTCATCATTGCGGGACTTGCCATCGGCAGCACGGTGCGCCACAGCGTTTCGGCCTTCGTTGCACCGAGCGCGTACGAACCTTCGCGCATCGAACGCGGAATGCGCGCAAGGCCTTCTTCCGTCGCGACGATCACGACCGGAAGCGTCAGCAGCGCAAGCGTGAGCGACGACCACAGCAGGCCCGGCGTGCCGAACACCGGCGATGGCGCGGCTTCCGGGTAGAACAGCCGGTCGATGCCGCCGCCGAGGAAGTACACGAAGAAACCAAGGCCGAACACGCCGTAGACGATCGACGGCACGCCGGCAAGATTGTTCACGGCGATGCGGATGACACGCGTCACGAATCCCTGGCGCGCGTATTCCTTGAGATACACCGCGGCGATCACGCCGAACGGCGTGACGAACACGGACATCAGCATCACCATCACGACCGTGCCGAAGATCGCGGGAAACACGCCGCCTTCGGTATTCGCCTCGCGCGGCTCTTCGGAAACGAACTCCCAGAGCTTCGCGAACCAGAAACCCGTTCTTGCGAAGAAACCCATGTCGTTCGGCCGGTACGCGCGCACGACGCGCGCAAGCGGCAGGACGACTTCGCGTCCGCCCTGCACATCGACGACGTAGCTGTCGCGGTTGATCTGCGTGTACAGCGCGCCGAGTTCTTCCTGCAGCGTCCGGTAGCGTTCGTTCAGTTCCGCGCGCCGCGCATCAAGCGCTGCAACGTGCGACGGCGAAAGTTCATCGTCGAGTTCGAGGCGGCGCTCATCGAGACGAAGCTGCTCAAGCTCATGGTTGATCTCGCCGATCTCGCCGGTTTCAAGATCATGGATGCGCTCGCGCAGTTCGCCGGCGCGCTCGATGCGCTGCAGGAACGCGTTCCACGCCGCGTCACCGCCGGCAACGGCCGCACCGTTCTCGCGCACTTCGCGGAGAAAGCCGACCTGGTCGCCCCACTCCGTGCGCTCGATCACCGCAATGTGCCGCGGCGTGCGGCGTTCGAGAATGTTCGGCTCCACGAGGAAGCGGAAATCCGCACCGAGCTGGTCGCGGTTGCCGGTCTTGACGAGATGGCGCGCAACGAATTCGGCATCGGTGTCGATCTCCATGCCGGCTTCGCGCAGTCTTGCCGCCGTCACCTTCTCGCTGCCGCGGATGGAACCGTAGAGCGTGACGACGCTGCCGTCGGCTTCCGCGTAGCGGAACTCGTGCACGTCGGCCGCGCGGAAGTGCGCGAGACCGCGCACGGCAATCAGCAGCAGCAGGCCCGCGACCGCGAGCATGCTCACCGTGACCGCGCCCGCGTTCAGCCACACCCAGGGCGTGCCGCTTTTCCACCAGTACCGGAATGTCGTGTTCCTGCTCATGGGTCAGATCGTGCTGTACTTGCGGCGCAGTCGCTGACGAATGACTTCTGCCGCGGTGTTGAAGAGGAATGTGAACAGGAACAGCACCAGCGCCGCCAGGAACAGCACGCGGTAATGCGAGCTGCCGAGTTCCGATTCCGGCATTTCGACCGCGATGTTCGCGGACAGCGTGCGCATGCCCTGGAACAGGTTCATGTCGAGTATCGGCGTGTTGCCCGTCGCCATCAGCACGATCATCGTTTCGCCGACCGCGCGCCCGAAACCGATCATCACGCCGGAGAAGATGCCCGGGCTCGCCGTCGGCAGCACGACGCGCACGAGCGTCTGCCATGGCGTCGCGCCGAGCGCGAGCGAGCCGTAGCTAAGATGCTTCGGCACACCGAACACCGCGTCCTCGGCGATCGAGAAGATCGTCGGCACGATCGCAAAACCCATTGCGACGCCGACGACGAGCGCGTTGCGCTGGTCGTAGTCGATGCCGAGTTCGTTCGAGATCCACTGCGGCATGTTGCCGTCGAAGACCATCGCCTCGATCGGCCCGCCCAGCGCAAAGCACAGCCACGTGGCGGCAACGACCGGCAGCACGAGCAGCAGCGGCTCCCAGCCGGCCGGAATCGCATGGCGCATGAACGCCGGTGCGCGCGACCACAGGAATCCGCACAGCACGATGACGGGCGGAAACACGATGAGCAGCAGGAACACCGCCGGCATGTTCTGCTCCATCAGCGGCGCGAGCCAGAGCCCGGCAAGAAAACCGAGGATCACGGTCGGCAGCGCTTCCATGACTTCGACCGCGGGCTTCACCAGCGTGCGCAGTCCGGGTGTCATGAAATACGCGGTGAACACCGCACCCATGATCGCAAGCGGAACGGCGATGAGCATCGCGTAGAACGCGGCCTTCAGCGTGCCGAAGGCGAGCGGCGTGAGGCTGAATTTCGGTTCGAAGTCGTTGCTCGCGGATGACGACTGCCAGACGTGATCAGGCGCGGGATAGCTTTCGTACCAGACCTTGCCCCACAGCGCGGACCAGGAAATCTCGGGATGCTCGTTGTCGATGGCAAGCCGTTCAAGTTCGCCGGCCGCGGATGCAAGCAGGTGACTGGCGCGCGGCGAGATCGCAATGCGCGCAACCGCCGCATCGCCCACGCGGTGCTCGATGAGCGTGCGTCCGGACGTGGTGTAGTGCACGCCGATGTCGCCGTTCGCGTGACCCGCGATGAAACCCTTGCGGCGATGTTCGACGGCGATGTCCGTCACCGCACTGTCCGCACCCTCGAAGTCACGGACGCGCTGCAGGTGATATTCGTTGCGCGCATCGCGCACGGGAAACCATTGCAGGATGCGGCCGCGATCCGTTCCGGCAAGCAGCGAGATGCCGCCGGTGAGAAAGCGCAACGCCGTGATACGTTCGCCGCGGTCGGCGAGCCGCAGGCGTTCGTTGATGACGTACTCGCCGTCGCGGCGGTGCAGGACGACGGCATCGCCGCCTTCCGCGACGAGGTAGATCCATTCCTGCAGGGGATCGATGAGCGCGAACGCGGGTCGCGCGTTGTTGCCGATACGCACATCGAGTGTTTCGTTCATGGTGTCGGCGACAGTGGTTTCGCCGGTCAGGAAGTTCGTTTCCAGTCCGATCTCGGTCAGCACCACGCTGCCGTCTTCGAGCACGCTCACGAAGCGCGCGCCCTCGGCATCGACGCGTCCGGACACCGCCACGAGGGCGCGACGCTGCGGGTCGACGACAAGCGGATCGCCGAGCGGCAGGACGACGGCGGGATCAAGATGCCGTTCGTTGCCCGGATAGCTGACCGCGTATTCCACGCGCGTTGCGAGAATGCGTCCGTCGTCGAGGCCGAGCACCAGGCCGTCATCGGCGAGATCGGAAATGCCGGCAGCGCTGATGCGTGCCTCGCCGACGGGCAGTGACACGTGTTCCACCACCGATCCGTCGCGTGCGTCGAAGAAGACGACGTCGCCGCCTGCAAGATAGCGCGCACCCATCTCCGCCTGCTCTTCCAGGGAAAGGTGAACGGTCGCGGCGTCACCGCCGGGCATCGGGAACGATGCCTCTGTCGCCATCGTCGCGGGCCTGAACAGCGGCAGGACGACCATCAGCAGGTAGAAGAAGATGAGCACGATGGCGATGATCACGCCGATGCCGCCGACGGTGACGGCGTGCCGCGCGGCCAGGTCCTTGAAGGTCCGGATCCGGCGACGGGCGTCGGTGACGGCAAGGGAATCGGCAGTGGTCTTCATGCGCGCAGCATAGTGCGCGTTTGTTGCAGCAATGTTACAGCGCGGCGGTTCCTTCGCCGGCCGTGTTCAGCGTCCCGAGCGCGGCAATGACGCGCGCCTCCGCCATCGCAGCGACATCCCTGCGCTCGAGTCCCGCCACCGGGACGGCTTCACACCAGTGAACGTGAACATCCGTTCGCCGGCGCACGAGCACGCCAAGCGCGCTCCTGAGCAGGCTGACGCCTGCGACATATGCAACCGGATCGACGGCCTCCGTTCCGCGCGCATAGCGAACGGCAACCGGCTGCACGGGAACGCTGACCTGCACCGCGGGCTGGAACAGGCGGTTCCTGAAACGCCGCACCTGCGTGCCGTCCGATGTCGTGCCTTCGGGAAAGAACAGCAACCGCTCGCCGCGCACCAGCCGCGCCGTCATGTCGTGCGCAATGCGTTCCGCGCTGTCGTGGCGTCCGCGATGGATGAACAGCGTTCCGCCGCGACGCGCAAGCCAGCCGATGACGGGCCAGTTGGCGACTTCGCTTTTCGAGACGAAACAGGCGCCGAGGTGCGTGCCGAGCACGACAATATCCAGCCATGACACATGATTCGCCGCAACAAGCGCCGGACCTTCGATGGGCGTTCCCGAAACCGACTGCCGCACGCCGAACGTGCGCTGCACGAGGCGGAACCAGTGCCGGGCGAAGCCCTGGAGCGCGCGATCGTGCACGCGCCTTCCAAGGACAAGCAGCGACAGCAGCAGGAACGTTGCGAGCACGCCCCACAGGAGCGCAAGAACGAGGCCGATGGCTCGAAACAGGAAACGGAACGGCATGAGCGCTTGCTGCAGCATGGCGCGCAGTCTAGCAGACGCCGCACGCATTGCCGGAGAACGCAAAACGAAAGGGCGCACTCGCGTGCGCCCTTTCCGGTTCGCGGGAACGATCAGAACTTGTGTTCGAGACCGATGCCGAGATAGTCGTTGCTTTCGTCGCTGGCCGCGATGTCGCCCGTCGTGTAGAAGCCGTACAGCTTCGTGTTCTTGCCGAGCTTGCGATCGAGGCCGATCGATGACTGCGATTCCAGCGGTGCGAGGCCGAGCTCGTGGATGTCGCCCTGCATGTGCTGCACCTTGAAGGTGAAGTCGGCGAACTTGTACGCGAACGATGCGCCAGAGGCGTCGCCGTCCATGTCGCCCGCGTCCGTCTGCTGGTAGATCACGTTCACCCGCGCATCGCCGAAGCGGTAACCGCCGGTGACGCGCGTGGTGTCGACATCCACCCCGTCCATGTCGGAATCCTGCGCGAGCGCGAGGTACAGCGCATCGCCCTCGTAGTTGAGGGATACCGAGGTGGCATCCGCAATGCCGTCCTCGCCCGCCGCCGCATCCTCGCCGGGGATCAGGTTGACGGTGACGCTGAAGGCGCCGAAGGACGGCGTCGTGTAGCCGATGAAGTTCGACTCGCGGTTCTCGCCGTTGACGATGTTCTTGATGTCGCCTTCAAGGTTGTCGAACAGGTCGAAATCGCCCTGCGAGGTCTTCAGCGCCGTATCGTGACGGCCGACCTTGAGCGTACCGAAGGAACCGGTGAGACCGATGAACTGGTTGCGCGACTTGATGTGATTGTCGCTTGCGTTGCTGTTGTCGGTCGGATCGACTTCCCATTCGAACTGGTAGATCGCCTTCAGCCCGCCATCGAGTTCCTCGCTGCCCTTCACGCCGAAGCGCGATGCGTTGCTGCGAAGTTCGACCGCGGACTCGCCGGCCTCGTCGGCGTTCTGCAGATTCACGTTCACCCTGCCGTAGACATCGACCCCGGCAAGCGCGCTGCCGCCCGCAAGCAGCAGGACGGTCGCAGCGCTGTACAGTGTGGCGGATTTCAGTTTCATGATTCCAGGCTCCTCGGCTCTGTCTTGTTTCGTTGTCGGACCGTCATCGGCCCGATGGCTGGCAGTCTGCGTTCGCCCTGTTTCAGTCCGGTGACAGTTCCGTGTCGATTCGGTAACAGGCGCTCGGTCTGCCGCCACGAATGCCGCGCATTATGCACCAGGTGCAAGATGCCGCCTTGACTTGCGACAAGTGTCAAAAAAAAGGTCCCGTTGCCGGGACCTTCGCCTTCATGTACGCGCCGTGTCATTCGATGGCAGCACGATAACGTTCCGCAACCGCTGCAGGCAGCGGAATGTATCCATCCTTCACCACGACTTCCTGGCCCTGCTTCGAGAGAACCATCTTCAGGAATTCCTTCTGCAGCGGATCGAGCGGCTTGTTCGGATGCTTGTTCACATACACGTACAGGAAACGGCTGAGCGGATAGTCGCCGGACACGGCATTCGCGGACGTCGCGGCAACGAACGGTTCGCCGGCCTTCTTCGCAAGCGGCACCGTGCGCACGCCCGATGTCACGTAACCGATGCCCGAATAACCGATGCCGTTCACCGACGTGCTGATCGCCTGCACGACGGACGCGGATCCCGGCTGCTCGTTCACGGTGTTGCGGAAATCGCCCTTGCAGAGCGCCTTTTCCTTGAAGTATCCGTACGTGCCGGAGACGGAATTGCGACCGTAAAGCTGGATGTTGCGCGACGCCCATGCGCCATCGAGACCGATCTGTCCCCACTGCGTGACACTCTCGCTGTGACCGCACTTTCGCGTCGACGAGAAGATCGCATCGACTTCCGCCATCGTCAGTCCCTTCACCGGGTTGTCCTTGTTCACGAACACGGCAAGCGCGTCGATCGCAACGGGAATCGCAAGCGGCTTGTAGCCGTGCTTCTTCTCGAACGCTTCGATCTCGCCATCCTTCATCGCGCGGCTCATCGGACCAAGATTCGAGGTGCCTTCGGTGAGCGCGGGCGGCGCCGTCGAAGAGCCGGCCGCCTGGATCTGGATGTTCACGTTCGGATAGAAGCGCTTGTATTCCTCCGCCCACAGCGTCATGAGATTTGCGAGCGTGTCGGAACCGACGGAGGAAAGGTTGCCGGAAACGCCGCTCGACTTCTCGTACGCCGGCAGCTGCGGATCAACGCCGGAATCGGCGGCGACGGCGGTCGCGGCGCCGAATGCGATGCCCGCGAGTCCGGCAATCAATGCACGTTTCAGTTTCATGAATGATCACTCCAGGATTTGATGAGGTACGGGCAAAGCTTGCGTGCGCAAGATGACAGGCAGGTAACCGGAACATGACGCTTCCGTGACAGCGTCACACCGCCTCGATGACGCGGCGCGGCGGGAACACGCAGATGAACGTGCTGCCCTTTCCTGGCGCACTCTCGATTTCAAGTTGCGCATCGTGACGCAGCAGCACGTGCTTCACGATCGCAAGACCGAGCCCGGTTCCGCCCTTGCTGCGCGCTCGCCCGGAATCAACGCGGTAAAACCGTTCCGTGATGCGCGGGATGTGTTCCTTCGCGATGCCGACGCCGGTATCCCGAACGGACAGGCACGCGCTGTGCCGCCGCCGGTGCCAGCGTATCGTCACGCGGCCTTCCGCTGGCGTGTAGCGCATGGCATTGAAGACAAGATTCGAGAACGCGCTGTGGATTTCCTTTTCCGTTCCGAACAGCTGCACATCCGTCTCGAACACGAGCTCGATGTCGCGCGGACCTTCGCCGAGCGCGAGCGCTTCGCTGCGGATGCGCATGAGCAGCTTCCTCACGTCGATGGCTTCATCTGCGTCGGCAGGCGGCGCCGTTTCGAGACGCGCGAGCTCGAGCAGGTCGGCGATGATGTCGGACATGCGCATCGCCTGCTCGCGCATGTCGCGCACCGGCGTCAGCCATTCCTTGTCGATGCCATCGCCGTCATTCAGCGCATCGTCCAGCGATTCAAGGTAACCGGCGATCACGGTGAGCGGCGAACGCAGTTCGTGCGATGCATTCGCGACGAACTCGCGGCGCATCTGCTCCAGGCGGCGAAGCCGCGTGACGTCGCGCACGAGCAGCAGCTGCTCGCCTTCGCCGTACGGTACGAGCTGCAGGCTGAGCCGTCGGTCGTCGTCATGCGGTGACGCGATCTCGACGGGTTCATCGAATTCCTCGCCCGCGAGATGCGCGATGAAAACAGGATTGCGAAGGAGATTCGCGATGCGCTGTCCTGCATCCTGCTGACGCGAAAGACCGAGAAGCTGGCCTGCCGCATCGTTGAACCATTCGATCTGTCCGTGACGGTTGAGCGCGACGGTTCCATCCGGCATCGCCGCCGTTGAACGGCGGAATGCGCGGATCATGCGCGCAATGCGCAGCCTGCGCTGCCGGTTGCGCCGGTAGTGCCGGTAAAGCTGGTGAAAGACTTCGCCCCAGATGCCGGGCGCTTCCGGCGGCACGGCGCGGCGCTCGTGCACGAGCCAGCGCTCGAGGCGAAACAGCCAGTAGAGATGCCAGCAGAGAAACGCAAGCAACGCGAGCAGCACGGCAACAGGTGCGTGCCCTGTGAGCACGCCGATGATGCATGCAACAAGTGCAAGCGCGCCATGCCAGGCAAGTTCGCGCGTCCAGGTCTGCGGTGTCACGGCTCCTGGCTCTCAGGCGGCGAGAAGCGGTATCCCGCGCCGCGCACCGTCTGCACGCAGCGATCGAATCCGCCATCCGTCAGTGCAACGCGCAGGCGGCGGATGTGCACGTCCACCGTGCGTTCCTCGACATAGACATTGCCGCCCCAGACGCGGTCGAGCAGCTGCGCGCGGCTGAAGACGCGTTCGGGATGCCCCATGAAGAACTGCAGCAGGCGGAATTCCGTCGGGCCGAGCTCCACGTTGGCGCCATCGGCCGTAACGCGATGGCTGAAAGTGTTCAGCACGAGACCGCCGGCCTGGAGCGTCTCCTCGCCACCGCCCGGCGCCGTGCGCCGCAGAACGGCGTTGATGCGCGCGATGAGTTCGCGCGAGGAAAACGGCTTGGTGATGTAATCGTCGACACCGCTGTCGAGTCCGCGCACCTTGTCGTCCTCGTCCGTGCGCGCGGTGAGCATGATGACCGGAATCTCGCGCGTGTTTTCCTCGCGCCTGAGTGCGCGCGCAAATTCCACGCCGCTGACATCCGGCAGCATCCAGTCGAGAAGAATCAGATCGGGAATGCGATCGGCGACCAGCAGACGCGCGGCGGCGCAATCCGTCGCTTCGCGAACATCGAAACCGGCGCGTTTCAGGCTGAATGCCACCATTTCGCGAATCGCGCTTTCGTCTTCAACGACAAGAACCGTCTTTTCACTCATTGCGTTCGCTCATGCCTCGTATCGTTGCGAGCGAATTACACCAGCAAATTGTGACAGATTCGTGACAGGCCGGATTCGCCGCCGAACGGCGGGCTTTCAGCGGGTTTTCTGCCAGGCGACCGTATCGCGGAGATACACGGGCATCGCCTCCGCCGCGGGTACACCGCCGCTGTCCGCGAATGCAACGGCGGCGAGACGCGCGATGGCCGTTGCATCCGGGCGGACATCCGCCAGCATCCGTTCAGACGATGCTGCGCGTTCACGCAGCGAGGGATACGCATTCCAGCCGGGACCTGCCGCACACCACGATGTGGCCGGTACGTCGAGATCGTCCGGCGGCAGCAGGCGCTCTTCGTCGAGCAGCTGCACGAGACCGTTCGCACCGGTACGGAACGTCGCGGCATAGATTTCATTCATGCGCGCATCGAGAACCGCGAGCACGCGCTCGCACACGTGATCATCACAGGCGCGCTGCGCGAGTGCGGCGAGACTGGAAACCGGAACCACGGGAATGTCCGCACCGAACGCAAGTCCCTGTGCGACGCCCGCCGCGATGCGCAGCCCCGTGAACGCACCGGGTCCGCGGCCGAATGCAACGGCATCGAGTTCCGCGACATGCAGTCCGCCTTCCGCGAGCAGTTCGTCCGCCATTGCGAGAATGCGGCGCGACGGCCGGTTGCCTTCGTCGGCAAGCTGGCGCACCTCGCCGTCAACGAGCAGCGCGACGGAGCAAAGATCAGTGGAAAGTTCGAGCGCGAGAAGGTTCATGCAGGCACTTCATGCAAGCGCGTTGAGGAAGCGCAGCGTCTGCGCCGTATCGCGCGTGACGCGCATCGGCGGCAGGCTGTCGAGGAAGATGCGACCGTAGGATTTAGCATACAGGCGCGGATCGCAGATGACCATGACGCCGCGATCATCGACATCGCGGATGAGACGGCCGACACCCTGCTTGAGGCCGATGACGGCCTGCGGCACCTGGTAATCGAAAAATGCATTGCCGCCGGCTTCGCGGATCGCCGCGAGCCGCGCCTGCAGCACGGGATCATCGGGGCTTGCGAAGGGCAGCTTGTCGATGATCACGAGACTCAATGCAGGACCGCGCACATCGACGCCTTCGCGGAAGCTGCTCGTGCCAAGCAGCACTGCATCGCCCAGATCGCGGAATCGTTCCAGCAGGTGGGTACGCGGCATCTCGCCCTGCACGAGCAAGGGATAATCGATGCGACCGCGCAGCAGGCCTGCTGCTTCCTGCAATGCGCGATGGCTGGCGAACAGGAGAAACGCGCGGCCGCGGCTTGCGCGGATCAACGGCAATGCGCGTTCGACGACGGCGCGCGTATAACCCGATGTACTGGTCTCGGGCATGTCGATGGGAACATGCAGCAGCGCGTTGGATGCGTAATCGAACGGGCTGTCGAACAGCGCTTCGCGCGGCGCATCGAGGCCGGTGCGCTGCGTGAAATGCTGAAGGCTTCCGCCGACGGACAATGTCGCGGACGTGAATATCCATGCGGATGGGCGCGCATACACCTGTGCTGCGAAACGGTCCGCGGGATCGACAGGCGTTGCATGCAGCACGAAATGCCGGCGGCCGACGTCCGCCCAGCGGATCACGCCCGGCAACTCGTGCGCGGCCAGTTCATCCAGCGCCGCCAGCGTCTGCATCGCGCGTTCCGCGCAGCTTTCGAGTCCGCGCGAGCGATCCGCGAAGCCTTCCAGCATTTCGGCGAGCGCGTGCAGCGTTGCGGAAACATTTTCCAGCGCCGCTGAAACGGCGCGGTCGCGCAAAAGCTCCACCCACGCGCCGCGACGGTCCGCGAATCCTGCAACGTCGCAGGCGTGCAGGAAGTCCGTGAGCGCCTGTTCGAGTTGATTGGCGCGCTCGGCAAGTTCAACGGGTTCGGCCGCAACGAGTTGCGCTTCCGCGACGGCGTCGCGCGCAACGTTCATGAGCTGGCGGCTGGAGACGCGCGAGCCGAAATACTGCGACGCGAGTTCCGGCAGCTGGTGCGCTTCATCGATGATGATCGCGTCCGCGCCGGGCAGTATTTCGCCGAAGCCTTCTTCCTTCAGGACCATGTCCGCGAGCAGCAGGTGATGGTTCACGACGACAACGTCCGCTTCCTGCGCACGCCGCCGTGCCTTCAGCACGAAACAGTCATTGAAGGCCGGGCATTCCTGGCCAAGGCAGTTCTCCGCCGTCGAGGTGATGCGAAAACGCAGCGGCGATGCTTCCGGCAAGGCGGTCATGTCGACAAGATCGCCGCTCGCGCTCGCCGCGGACCATCGGCGCACGCTTTCAAGCTGTGCAAGATCGCGACGCATCGCGTGCCCCGCCTGCACGGCTTCGTCGATCGCAACGTCGAGACGATGACGGCAAAGATAGTTCGCGCGGCCTTTCAGCAATGCAATGTCGCGTGGCCGGCCGATCGCGGCCTGCAACGCAGGCAGATCGCGATGGAAGAGCTGATCCTGGAGATGACGCGTGCCGGTGGAAATGATGGCGCGGCCGGAATCGAGCAGCACGGGCAGCAGGTAGGCGAATGTCTTGCCGGTTCCCGTGCCCGCCTCCGCGACGAGCACGGATCGATCCGCGAGCGTTGCAGCGACCGTTTCCGCCATGGCGAGCTGCGGCGCGCGCGCCTGGAAACCTTCAAGCGCCGCTTCCAGCCTTCCGCCAGCGCCGAACCATTCGTTCATTTCCGTTGCCGGTTCGACGCTTTCCGCTCGCTTCATTCGTCGCGCAGCCGCGCGGCCTCCTGCCTCGCCAGCGTCGCCTCCATCGGGTTGCCGATGGCGTCCTCGGCATCCGCGATGATGTCCCAGGCATCCGCCTGCACATCGTTCCGGTTGCCGGCGTAGACGACTGCCATGCGCGCGAGTTCCTTCGCCTGGAACGGATCGCCCTGGTCGAGCCGCAGCCGACCAAGTGCAATGCGAAGCCCGGGATCACGCGGACTGATGCGCAGCGCGCGCTCGAGCGCAGACGCCGCGAGTGCGAAGTTTCCAACCGCGCGCTGGCGCTCGGCTTCCGCGAGCAGCGCAACCACGGCGGGATTCTGCACGGCCGGCGCTTCCTCGCGATCGCCGGTCGAGTAATCGCGCGGCGGCTCACGGCCTGCGCAGGCCACGAGCATCATGAGCGCGATGAAGGGAACGATGCGTTTCACTGGAAGATATCCCGGACCTTGTCCATGAAGCCGTTGCCACACGCCGGCTCGTTCTGCGGCGCGGAGCCTGCGATGAACGGCAGCTGGCGGGCCGTCGGACATTGCCCGGTGGCGCGCTTGAGGCTCTGCATGTCGATCCACACCTCGTCAACGCCCTGCGGCTTGACGGGCCGGAACGCCTCGCGCGCCACATCCTGCATCAAGGCAATCCACACGGGCAAGGCGCCGGATGCGCCGGTTAATCCCGCGGGCTCGTTGTCATCGCGTCCGACCCAGACAACAGCCAGGCGATCGCCCGAGTAGCCGGCGAACCAGGCGTCGCGGAAATCATCGGTCGTACCGGTCTTGCCCGCCACCGTGACATTCAATGCACGACCGGCGGCAGCAGCCGTGCCTTCGCGCGTCACGTTCTGGAGCGCGCGATTCGTGAGGTACACCGAGCGCGGGTCGAGCGATTCGTTGACTTCGAGCGGATAGCGCTGCAGCGGAGAGCCATCAGGACGCAACACCTCGCGGATCGTCGACAGCGGCGTGCGGAAACCGCCGCCCGCCAGCGTGCCGTATACCTGCGCGACTTCCAGCGGCGTCATGGTCACCGCGCCCAGCAGCAGCGAGGGATATGCGTTCGGCGTGCGGCCGAAGCCCGCGAGCTGCAGCCGGCGAACGACTTCGCTCACGCCCACCTGCATGCCGACGCGCACCGTCGCCGCGTTATAACTTCCCGCCAGCGCCTCGAGCATGGAAACCGTGCCGTGATATTCATCGCGGTAGTTGGCGGGCTTCCACACGTTTCCATCAGGCAGCTGGACCTCCACGGGAGAATCGTCAACCGGCGTGACCAGCGTCCAGTGCCCGGCGTCTGCGAGCGCGGAGAGGTAAACGAACGGCTTGATGAGCGAACCGACCGGACGCACCGCAGCGATTGCGCGATTGAAGCCCGCGAAACGCGCTTCGCGGCCACCGACCACCGCCTGCACTTCGCCGCCCTCGATGCCGGTCACGACGATCGCGCCTTCCAGCGAATTCGCGGCAATGCCACGCGCCGACTCGATGCGTGCGAGTCCATCGCCGAGCGCACGTTCCGCGGCGAGCTGCGCGACTGGATCGAGCGTGGAGAAAACCTGCAGGCCTTCGGCCGTCAGATCCGATTCGTCGTATTCACGGCGCAGTTGTTCCTTGAGCAGCTCCATGAACGCAGGGTAATACGTGGTGCCCTGCGGCGGTTTCGCGGAAACGCGCAGCGGTCTTTCAGCCGCGCGTGACGCGGCATCGGCCGCAAGCACGCCCTGCTCCGCGGCCACGGAAAGCACGAGATCGCGACGTTCACGCGCGCGTTGCGCATGGCGCCGTGGATCGTAATGCGAAGGTCCGCGAACGAGCGCCACCAGCAGCGCCATTTCCTGCGCTTCCAGTTCGCGCAACGGCTTCTCGAAATAGAAGTAGCTCGCAAGGCCGACGCCGTGAATGGCGCGCTGCCCGTCCTGGCCGAGATACACCTCGTTCAGGTACGCCTCGAGAATCTGTTCCTTCGTGAACGACGCATCGATGGCGAGAGCCATCACCGCTTCGTTCATCTTGCGCACGAAGCTTCGTTCCGGCGTGAGATAGAAATTCTTCACCAGCTGCTGCGTGATCGTGCTGCCGCCCTGCGTGATCTCGCCGGCGGCGACATTCGCGCCGAGCGCGCGCGCAATGGCACGCGGGTCCACGCCGTGGTGTTCGTTGAAACGCCGGTCTTCGACGGCCAGCAGCATGTTCACGAGGTCCGGCGGAACTTCCTCCAGCCGGACGAGGATGCGGTCTTCGCCTGTTCGCGGAAACAGGCTGCCGATCAGCGGCGGATCGAGGCGAACGAGGAAAAGCTCGTCCCCGTTCACACCATGCAGCGCGGCAAGCTTTCCCTCGCGGAAACTTGCCGTGACGTCCAGCGACGGCTGGTCGCCATCCCAGAAGCGAAAGGCGCGCGTCACGAACCGGACGCGGCCGCCATCCGCGGCATAGGTGCCGGGCGCGTCCGGTGTTGCGCGGCGCGCATATCCCAGGCGCTGCAACTCCGCGACGAGACCGCCCGATGAGAGTTCGCGTCCCGGGAAAAGCTCGAGCGCGCGCGCGTAAACGCGCGCAGGCACGACCCATTCGTGCGCCCTGAATTCCGCCTGCGCGCGCCAGGCAAGCCAGCCGCACCACGCGAGTCCGGCGACGATGACGAGCAGCAACAGTTTCAGGAACAGCCCGCGGCCGCGGCGACGTTCCTTGAGCACCTTGTTCTTGTTACGGCGCACCTGGATCTTGCGCAGCGTTTCTTCGCTGCGGCGCTTGAGCACCTCGCGAACGGTACGTTCACCCATCCACGCCCCTCCTTCGACGAATTTCCATTGAATTACAACAGTTTACTGATAAATGTTCCATAAAATCCGCGATCAGGATCACGCCCGGCCAGCAAAGCCCGGCGAATGGTTTCCGGGGTGCCGCCGATCGGTCTTTTGCGGGTATAATTCCGCGCCTCCTGCGGCTGATTTGACGGGCGCCAGCCCGGGACCGCAGGCATGCCTTTCCGCCCACTTTTCCACGAACACAGGCCAATGAACGCATCAATCCAGGACAGATCGACAGGGGTAGCAATGACCAAGAATGCCGCACTCGCCAGCTGGGTCGAGGACGTCGCCCGTCTTACCACGCCGGCGCAGGTTCACTGGTGCGACGGTTCCGACGCCGAGCGCGAGCGGCTGATCGAACAGATGGTCGCGGACGGTACGCTGATCCGCCTGAACGAGAAGACCTATCCCAACTGCTACCTGCACCGCTCGAACCCGAACGACGTCGCGCGCGTGGAGCACCTGACGTTCGTGTGCACGAAGGACGAAGCGGACGCGGGGCCGAACAACCACTGGATGGCACCGGCAGACGCGCACGCGAAGATCGACGCGCTGTTCGCGGGTGCTATGCGCGGCCGCACCATGTACGTCATTCCCTACTGCATGGGCCCGGTCGATTCACCGTATTCGCGCTGCGGCGTGGAAATTACCGACAGCCCGTATGTCGTCGTCAACATGCACCTGATGACGCGCGCAGGTTCCGCGGCGCTTGCGCGCATCGAGCGCGAAGGCACGTTCGTGAAAGGCCTGCACTCCACCGGCGATCTCGATCCGGACAAGCGTTTCATCATGCATTTCCCGGATGAACTTTCCATCAAGTCCATCGGCTCGGGTTACGGCGGCAACGCGCTGCTCGGCAAGAAGTGCCATGCGCTGCGCATTGCTTCCTACCAGGCGCGCGAGGAAGGCTGGCTCGCAGAGCACATGCTCATTGTCGGCATCGAAAGCCCGGAAGGCGAAAGGAAGTACGTCGCGGCGGCGTTCCCGTCGGCCTGCGGCAAGACGAACCTCGCCATGCTGATTCCGCCCGAATCGCACGCGGGCTGGAAGATCTGGACCGTCGGCGATGACATTGCGTGGCTGCACTTCGACGACGAAGGCCAGCTGCGCGCGATCAACCCGGAAGCCGGCTACTTTGGCGTCGTGCCAGGCACGAACCGCAAGACCAACAAGAACGCCTTCGACATGATCACGCACGATGCGATCTTCACGAACGTCGCCGTGACGGAAGACATGGAACCCTGGTGGGAAGGCCGCAAGAAAGGCGAGCCTGTCACCGACTGGAAAGGCAACAAGTACGATCCCGCGAATGGTCCTGCCGCACATCCGAACTCGCGCTTCACGGTTTCTGCCAAGCAGAATCCGAGCTATGCACCGGAAGCGGAAGACCCGCGCGGCGTGCCGATCTCCGCACTGATCTTCGGCGGTCGCCGCAAGTCCGTCGCCCCGCTCGTCTACCAGGCGAAGGACTGGGAGCACGGCGTACTCGTCGGTGCCGGCGTCGCCTCCGAAACCACGGCAGCGGCAACGGGCGCAGTCGGCGTCGTACGTCGCGATCCGATGGCGATGAAGCCGTTCTGTGGCTACAACTTCGCGGATTACTGGAACCACTGGCTGGCGATGGGCAAGCGTTCGGAGAAGCTGCCGGAAATCTTCCACGTCAACTGGTTCCGCCAGGACAAGGATGGCGCGTTCATGTGGCCGGGCTTCGGCGAAAACCTGCGCGTGCTGCGCTGGATTCTCGACCGTTGCGAGGGCAATGCAGGCGCCGAGGAAACCGCGATCGGTTTCCTGCCGACGAAGGACGCGCTTGATACCGCGGATCTCGATATCGATGCCGAAACGCTGAACTCGCTCCTGTCGATCGACAAGGACGAATGGAAGGCGGAAATGGCGATGGTCCGCGAGTATTTCGACAGCTACGGCGACCGCCTGCCGACCGCTCTGCGTGCACGTCTTGAAGCCGTTGAAAAGGATCTCGGCTGAAATCCTTGCAGCACGCAAGAAAAAAGCCCGGCTGACGCCGGGCTTTTTTTATCCTTATCTTCTATATCCAATCGTCACGCCAACGCTGCATTCACTTCCCGGTTGTCGCTTCGGATTTTTGCGCGAGTGCGATCAAATCCTGCGGCAGCCAGGTTCCCTTGCTCGAAACATCGCGCAACAGGAGCTTTCCGCCATCCAGCCAGACAATCACGGCGTGCTTGCGCGATACATCAAGCGGCGCGTCGGCAACCGGAATATCGCAGCTGGCCGACCGGCCGATCGTGTTCTCTCCGCGACGCAGCGGCACGACGTTGCCGTCTTCCTCGACGAACATCGCACCGCCCCGCATCAGCAATGAAACCTTCCAGCGCGACAGGTAGAGGTTCACGCGATCGTCGTCCGCAAGGTCAAGTGCAATTTCCTGGCCCGTGGGAATGCGCCGATAGTTTCGGCCACGTGTCATGGCTGCGCCGGTCAATTCGTCCGGAATCTCGTCATCCGCGGGCGGAAGGTTGTCGACAGCCTCGAATTCCGCTGTCGCCTGGTGGCGATGGATCCGCGTTGCGCCCGCCAGTTCAATGAGCTTGGTCAGCAGCGCCTTGCGGGCGCGCAGGAACTCGACGAACCGTTCAATCGATTCCCGTTTCGTGGCGTCCGCGAGATCGGGGTTCGAGCTGACGGCAAAAAGCAGCGCCGGCCAGTGCTGTTCGTCGGGAAGTTCGCTGATATCCAGTTCGCGCCAGAGCACGTCCACCGGCGTGCCGTGCTCGACGACCTGCAGCAGCAGGCCGAGTGTGTGCTTGTAGATGCGCTCGTTGCGCTGCAGGTAGCGGTCCAGCCGGTCCTCCGGCAGCTCCTTGAGCTGCGACAGCGTTTCCGCGGACACGTTCGCGCGGGACTTCAGGAAGGCCTTGAACTCCTCTTCCGTCTCGAAACGCAGCAGCTCAGGCCCGACCTGGAGCTCGAAACCCTTGCCGAGAAAGCGTCCAACGCCATCCTGTATGACTGTTTTCAGACCCATGACCGTCCCGACCGACTGTGAATACGGCCCCGAAAATAACCGATTCTGGCCATAAGTCATTGATCGCAGTCACAGTTCCCGCAAACCGCCTCCCGGCCTTCCCTATCGTGGCGAAATCGCGCCGATCGCACCCGCACCCTCAAGGTCGCAATCTTCCTCGTCCAGGTTGCAGTCGGTCGCGGGGCCTTCGTCGAAAATCTCCTCTTCGCTCTGGTCCGCGGGGAGCGCGATGCCCGTGCCGCTGATCTCGTAGAGGGAAATGTCCTCGAACAGCGAGGGATCGATGAAGCCTTCGTCCACCAGCCCGCCGGACTGCTCGCGGTTCGCGGAGTTCTGCGCAGAGTTCGTGATTGTCGTGTTGCCGAAGCGGATGCCGATCGCACGGGCAATGGCCACGGCACGCGGCGACTCGCGCGACGCCAGCAGGCTGTTGCCGATGTTGTTCACGTACGCGTCCTGCGCACCCGACGCGACCTCAAGCGTCGCCTGGCCGGACAGCCTGATGACGTTGATTTCGTTGCCGCCGGCACCGCCGATCTCGCCGCCCGCGACGAGGATGACGTTGTCGGAGCGAATGAGCGAATCGCGCACCTGCTCTGCATCGTTGGAAATGGTGCCGAACTGATCCGCGGCCACGAGCGTGATCGTGTCGCCGCTCAGTTCGCCCGCTCCCAGCGAAATGCCCGAGCGCGAGATGATGGTGAGATAGCCGTCGCCCACATCGAGATCGCCGTTGACGCTGACCCTGTCCGCGATCGTCGTGATGGAAAGCGGCGTGGGCGTGATGATGCCGCCGATCACGAGGCCGGCGTCGTAGCCATTCAATGCGGCGATATCGAGATTGAGCACGCCGCTGTTGCCACCGAGGTCGACATCGGCGCCATCGGTGAACGGCACGAGCGTCAGCTCTCCGCCGCCGGTCACCGTGCTCGCACCGCCGTGGAAGTTGATGGTGTCGGACGTCACGATGCCGCCGTTCACGAAATTGACGCTCTCGTTGAACGTCAGGCTGCCGCCGGTCATGTCACCGTTGACAGCGAGGTCGCTGTTGTACGTCTGCGCGCCGCTGGTCGTGACGGTTTGCACGCTTGCCGTCGCGCTGTCGATCGTCAACCGCGACACCGCGCTCGTTGCGCCGATCGCGCCACCGACGGAAACCGCGCCGCTGGCATCGAGCGTGAGCTCACGCGCACCATCAATGGTTCCGGAGATCGCAATCGCATCACCGCTGAGCGTTGCATTCCCTGCAAGCGTCATGTTGCCGTCAACGTCGATGACACCGCTGGTGGCCGTCATGTCATCGCTCACCGACACATTTCCGTCGTACGACTGCCCGCCCGTCGTGTTCACTTCCGCAAGATCGATGGTGCTGCCGGAAACCGACAGGCCACTGAGTGCGGACGTCGTACCCGTCGCCGCGAGCTGTACGTTCGCGCTGCCCGCATCCACGCTCAGGCTGCCTCCGCCGCCTGCTGCCTGGATGGACGCGGCATTGCCAAGGTCGATGTCGGTGTTGCTGGCCGTGATCGATGCAGAACCGCTGACGAACATGACGCCGGTAAGGCCTGCGTTGTCAAAGGTGCCGACGCTGACATCTCCCGCCAGCGTGAAACTGCCGGTTGCGTTCAAATCGAGCGTGCCGATCCCGCTGGCGTCGCCGAGTGTGATGGCCGCGCCTCCCGCCGACAGCGCCAGGTTGCCGCCCGCGCCGCTGATGCCATCTCCGATGGTGATCGCGCCGGTTGTTCCCGTACCGGTGTCGATCGAACGGTTGCCGGTGAAGTCCACCGCACTTGCAAACGCCACGGCGTCACCCGACGTCACGATGTCAGCGTTGAGATTCGTGACACCGGCGCCGCCCTGGATGACCGCGCCGTTCGACGTGATATCCCCGTTGACGGTCCACGTACCGCCGTTCGCGACATCGAGGCCACCCGTGCCGACATTGACGGCTGCATTGAACGTGACGTTGTTCGCGTCGACGATGTCGATGCCTGTCAGCCCGTTGATCGCCGCGAACGTCACGTCGCCGCTGCTGTCGACGGTCAGGTTGCGCGCACCCGACAGCGTGCCTGCAGCGGTGAAACTGCCGGCGTCGATCGATGTGTTCGCACCAAGCTGGAACGCGGACGCAAGATTCACCGCGCCGCTCGCATCGATGTCTGCAACATCGAGAATGTCGTCGGCGCCGTTGCCGCTGCTCAAGGTGACGGCACCCGCGGTGATGGAATCGGCGTGCAGCACCGCGCCTGCGGATGCCGCAGCACTGTCCACCGTGAAGTTCGCGCTGCCGCCGCCGAGATTCACGATGCCGACGTCGATGTCGCCTGCGGCGTTCAGCGCAAGACCTGCACCGGTGCCGTTGATGTTTCCGATCAGGATGTCCTGGTCGCCGTTGCTGGTGATGACGTTCGTGCCGCTGCTTCCGAGCGTGAGCGAACCGCCGATGTCCACCGCACCTGCACCTGCGATCAGGTCCGCATTCGCCGCGAGATCGACATTGTTCGAGAAGTCGAAGCTTGCCGCACCGATATCCGCATTGACGTCGGCAGTCGCCGCGGTGACCGTCAGCGCGCCAAGTCCGGTTGACACGCCACCGAACTGCACAATACCGCCGGCGGCATCCAGCGCGAGGTCGTTGCCGCCACCGGTCACGCCGGACTGGAACGCGATATCGAAGCTGCCGGTCGTATCAAACATCACATCGCCCGTGAGCGTTACCGCGCCGCCGAACGTGATGTCGCCGTCGCTCGTGATGTTGCTGCCGATGCTTGCGGTGCCCGCACCGCCCTGCGTAAAGGTCGTACCCGCGTTGATCGCCGCACCGGCGAGCGTCAGCACGCCGGAATTGGTGATGTCGATCGCGCCGGTCGTCGTGACATCGTTGCCGAAGGTCACCGCACCGCCTGTGACATCGAGGCTTGCAAGCGCAACCGCGCCGCCGATCTCCGCGTTGAAGTCGACGCTGCCGGTACCGGCATCGATCGTCAGCGTTTCACCGCCGTCGACCGTATCCTGGAAGACGACCGCGCCGTTGTTCGTGTCGATGTTCGATGTTCCGGTCAGGTTCACGGCGTTGTTGAATGTCACCGCGTCGCCGGACGTGACGATGTCGCCGCCAAGATCGAGTGCGCCGCCATCCGTGCCACCGAAGCTCACGGCACCGCCGGCGTTGATCGAGCCACCGCCTGCCAGCGTCGTCGTGTTGATGGAATCGATGGTCACCACGCCGCCCGCCGTGATGGCAGCATTGATGTCGAGCGTGTCGCCAGCGTCGAGGTCAATCGTCGTTCCTGCATCGACCGCGCCGTTGATCGCGAGCGAATCCGTGCTGTCCGCGCTGAACGCACCGCCAACGTCCGTCGCGCCATTGATCACGATACCGGCGGCATCGAGATCAACGTTGCCCGCGGTATCGATCGTGCCCGTCGTCAGCGTTCCATTGGCGTTGTCGATATCGACCGCGCCGACAGCACTGATGTTGTTGATCGCGAGATCGTTCGTGTTGACCTGCTGGAACGCGATTGCACCCGTGTCGGACGCCAGGTTCGTCACGGTAACGGCGCCCGTCGAGTCGCTGATCACGCTGATGTCGTTGCCGGCATGCAGGCTCATCGTCGGTGCATCGAACGTCAGTGTCCGGCCTGCGTCGCCGATACCGGCTCCCGCCGAAAGCGTGATGACGCCGCCTGCGTGGATGTCCGTCGTCGCGCCGTCGGCGTCGTCGCGAATCCAGCCGTTGGTGGTCGTGATGGTCACATCGCGATCGTCCACGCCGCGCACATCGATGATGCCGATCTCGATGTTGCGGTTGAGACTCTGGTAGACGAAGTCCTGGTTGCTGCTGAAGCTCAGCGTTACGGTGCCGACACCGACGTCGAGCACGTCCGTCGCGCCGCCCGCACTCAAGGTGAGGTTGGTGACATCAAGGTCAAGGCTGAGATCGCCACCCAGCACCTGCGGATTGCCGCCAATGGTTCCACCGGCGATCAGCTCGCCAATGTCCGCAGTGATATCGGCTACCTGGTCGTCATCATGATCGTCGATATTGCCGGCCGCCTCGATGATCACGGAGTTGCCCGTCGTGAGGCCTGCATCAACGGTATTGAGATAGATGCTGTCGGTTTCGAAGATGCCGATGTCGCCGTCACTGCTCAGCACCGCGGTCAGTTCCACGGCGTTGATGTCGATGTCGCCGGCATGACTTCCACCGGCTGCGTACGTACCGATGCCGGTTGCGGCGTTGAACGTCACTGTCGTGCCGACGACATTCTCGTTGCCCGCGCCTTCGCCTGTAAGGTTGTCGGTGATGTCGCCGTTCGTCGCCGTGACATCGACAGTGCCGCCGCTGGTGATGCGGCTCAGCGCGACATTCGTATCCGCTGCCAGGCTCACATTGCCCGCGGCGCTGATCACATCGCCATCCGTCATGGAAATGTTCGAACCTGCGCCGTTTGCGGCCAGCGAGACGTCACCGCCGGCGGTGACATTGCCGGATGTGGTGAGTGTTCCGTCCGCGGCAACATCAAGGTCACCGGCAATGGTCATCGCGCCGATGTCGATACCGTTCGCATCCATCAGCGTGACGTTGTTGCCGCTCGTGACAACCACCGTGCCGAAGTCGTTCGTGCCGACGTCCAGCGTGATGTCGTTCGCAGCGCCCGCGGCGAGCGTGGTCGTGCCGCTGACATCGAGATTGCCGGTGCCATCGTCCGTGATCGCGCCGTTTGCCGTGACATTCAGCGCCGTCGCGGTGATGTCGCCGAGTTCTATGGCGTTCGTATCCGTCAGCGAGAACGTCGTGCCCGCGCCCGATACGGAGCCGGTGAAATCGTTCGCAAGCGTCAGCGTGACAGCCTGGCCGGCGGCGTTGATCGCCGTATCGCCATCCACGTCGAGCAGGCCAGACTGCGTCACGGCGCCGGATGCGGAATTCACCGTGAGGCCGCCGGTGCCGATGTCGCTTGCGCCAAGATTCGTTGCCGTATCGTTGGTCAGCGCTGCGCCCAGCGCGTCCACGGTGATCGCGCCGGTGAACGTGTTGCCGGTGTTC
>CAZRFE010000026.1:0-31469 GCA_964599565.1 uncultured Gammaproteobacteria bacterium | reverse complement strand
TGGAACGCGAACAAGCAATCAAGTTGATGCAGGACCTGCTGCGCGCGATGAAGGCGAAGAACGGGTCCGACCTCTTCATCACCGCCGGCTTTCCGCCCGCGATGAAGATCGATGGCCAGATGACGCCGGTGAGCGACAAGCCGTTGTCCGCGGACCAGGCCGCGATGCTCGTGCGCGCGGTGATGAACGACCGCCAGACCAAGGAATTCGACGCGACCAAGGAATGCAATTTCGCGATCAGTCCGCCGGGCATCGGCCGCTTTCGCGTGAATGCGTTCGTGCAGCAGGGCCGCGCCGGCTGCGTGATGCGCACCATCACGACGGACATTCCCGATTTCGACAAGCTCGGCCTGCCCGAAGTGCTGCGCGAGGTCGTGCTCTCGAAGCGCGGACTCGTGATCGTTGTCGGCGGTACGGGTTCCGGCAAGTCGACCACGCTCGCCGCGATGCTTGGCGTGCGCAACAAGCAGACGCGCGGGCACATCATCACCATCGAGGATCCGGTCGAATACGTGCATCCGCATCTTGGCTGCGTCATCACGCAGCGCGAGGTCGGTGTCGATACAGATTCCTGGGAAGCGGCGCTGAAGAACACTCTGCGACAGGCGCCGGATGTCATTCTCATCGGCGAGATCCGCGATCGCGAAACGATGGAACACGCCGTGCAGTTCGCGGAGACGGGACACCTGTGTCTTTCCACGCTGCACGCGAACAGCGCGAACCAGGCGCTGGACCGCATCATCAACCTGTTCCCCGAGGAGCGCCGCGAGCAGCTGCTCATGGACCTTTCGCTGAATCTCAAGGCCGTGATCTCGCAGCGTCTCATCAAGAAGGCGGACGGCAAGGGCCGCGCGGCGGCGCTGGAAATCATGCTGAACTCGCCGCTGATCGCGGACCTGATCTTCAAGGGCGAGGTTGCGCAGATCAAGGAGATCATGGCGAAGTCGAACGAGCTCGGCATGCAGACCTTCGACCAGGCGCTGTTCAAGCTGTACGAATCCGGCGACGTCAGCTACGAGGAGGCGTTGCGCAACGCGGATTCTCAGAACGAACTGCGCCTGCGCATCAAGCTGCAGAGCAAGCGTACCGTGCAGGCGTCGAAGGACGACGAGTTCGGCCTGCGGCTCGAAGAACAGGACAAGGGTCAGCGGCTGTAATGCCGCGATGCGACTCTCGGGGAATCGAAAGGCATGAACATTGCGCCGCTGCTAAGGCTCATGGTCGAGAAGAACGCTTCCGACCTTTATTTCACCTCGAATTCGGCCGTCAAGATCAAGATCGAAGGCAAGGCCGTCAATGTCGGCAAGACCGTGCTCGATCCGGAAACCGTGCAGAAGGCGGCGTACGGCATCATGAACGAAGAGCAGATCCAGTATTTCGAATCGAATCTTGAAGTCGACTTCGCGGTTTCCGAACCGGGTGTCGGCCGCTTCCGCGTGAATGTCTTCCGCCAGCGCGGCCAGGTGGCGATGGTGCTGCGCTACATTCCGTCGAACATCCCGACGCTCGAGAAACTCAACATGCCGCCGGTTCTGAAGGACCTCATCATGCACAAGCGCGGCCTGCTGCTGATGGTAGGTGCGACAGGCTCCGGCAAGTCGACCACGCTTGCAGCGATGCTCAACCATCGCAACGAGAACAGCTCCGGCCACATCCTCACCATCGAGGATCCCGTCGAGTTCACGCATCCGAACAAGAGCTGCATCGTCAACCAGCGCGAGATCGGGCAGGACACGCATTCCTATCACAACGCGCTGAAAAGCTCGCTGCGCGAGGCGCCGGACGTCATCCTCATCGGCGAGATCCGCGATCGCGAAACCATGGAAGCGGCGATCGAGCTTGCCGGCACCGGCCATCTTGCGATCTCCACGCTGCACGCGAACAACGCCAACCAGACGATGGACCGCATCATCAACATGTTTCCCGAGCAGTTGCACAAGCAGCTGTTCATGGACCTGTCGCTCAACCTGCGCGGCATCATCTCGCAGCGCCTGGTTTCGTCGAAGGATGGCAAGCGCGTGGCAGCCGTGGAGATTCTTCTCAACACGCCGCACATCGCCGACCTGATCCTCAAGGGCAAGGTCGACGAGATCAAGGAAGCGATGCAGGAGAGTCCGGAGAAGGGCATACAGACCTTCGACGACTCGCTGTACGAGCTGTACCAGGAAGGAAAGATCGAACTGGAAGAAGCGCTGCGCAACGCGGACTCGCGCGCGAACCTGGAAGCGAAGATCAACTTCGGCTGATCACTCCGCACGTACGCCGGTTCCAGGCTTGCGAGACTGAACGTGCGGATGGCGTGACGCGCGATGCTTCACGCCGTGCTCAGGCAAACACCGCCCCCGCATCGAACACCGGACCATCCACGCACACGCGTTTCATCGCGGGACCATCCTTTGTTTCCACGCGCACCACGCAGCCCGCGCAGCCGCCGACCGCGCACGCCATGTGTTCTTCGAGCGAAACCTGGCAGGGAAGATCGAATTCGCGCGCAAGTTTCGCGACGGCCGCGAGCATCGGTGTCGGGCCGCAGCTGTAGATCGCGACTTCACGGCGCTGCGAGTCATCGAGTCCGCGCAGCCAGGTGCGCGCAAGATCGGTGACGTAACCTTCGAAGCAGCCGGCATATCCCTGCAGGCTCGCAAGCCGGCTCGGGATTCCCCAGTCGTCCATCAGCGGCATGCCGCCGATCACGCCGTCGGGCAGTCCCGGCACCATGATCGCGGATGGCTGCACGCGGAACGGGAACGGCACCTCGGAACCCATGATGACAAACGGCTTCCAGTCAGCGGACCTGTCGGTGCGAAGATGGTCGGCGATGAAAACCATCGGCGGTATGCCGACGCCGCCGCCGATCAGGAGCGCGCGCGGCCGTGACGGATCGGGCGTGAACGGCACGCCGATCGGCCCCATCATGCTCAGCACCTCGCCGACATGGCGCTCGGCGAGCAGTCGCGTGCCGTCGCCGATCGCCTTGTACAGCATCTCCACCCAGCCGTCCTCGCGCGAGACGCGCATGATCGACATCGGGCGGCGCATCGGCAGCGCGGGATCGCAGCTGATGTGCACGAAACTGCCGGGCTGTGCGTGCGCCGCGCATTTCGGCGCCTTCACGCGCAGCACGTACTGCTCGCCGGCGAACGGCTGGTGCGAAAGTATTTCAGCGTCCTCGACGAAGATGGTTCCGCGATGCGGCCTGCTCGTTGCGGCAGCGGTCGTGTTCATGCGCCTCGTTGCTCCAGCAGCGTCGCGAGCACGGCCATCCGCACCGCGACGCCGTTGTTGACCTGTTCGAAGACGACGGACTGCGGCCCGTCGGCGACTGCGTCGGAAATTTCCACGCCGCGGTTCATCGGGCCGGGATGCATGACGATCGCGTCCGGCCTGATCAATCCAAGCCGGCGTTCATCCATGCCGAAGCGGCGATGGTATTCCGCGAAATCGGGAATGCTGCCAGCCTGCATGCGTTCCTTCTGGATGCGCAGCATCATCACCACGTCACAGTCGCGGATGCCTTCATCCATGTCCGTGAAATTATCGCCGCGCATTTCGCCTTCTGCAGGCAGCAGCGATTCCGGCGCGACGAGACGGATGTTCCGCACGCCGAGCGTTGCGAGCGCATGCACGGCGGAGCGCGCGACACGCGAGTGGCGGATGTCGCCGGCGATGGCGATGCGAAGGTTTTCGAAATCCGGCTTGTGCTGGCGGATGGCAAGCGCGTCGAGCAGGCCTTGTGTCGGATGGTTCGCATGCGATTCGCCGGCGTTGATCACGGCGACGTGCGGCGCGACGTTTTCCGCAACCATCCGCTGCACGCCGGTTTCGGCGTGGCGGATGACGAACGCATCGACGTTCATCGCCTGCAGCGTGTGCACGGTGTCGAGCACCGTTTCGCCCTTTGCGGCGGAGGAAAGATTGATGTCGAGGTTGAGCACGTTTGCGCCAAGACGCCGTGCCGCGATCTCGAACGACGCGCGCGTGCGCGTGCTCGCCTCGAAGAACAGGTTCGCGACCGTGACATTGCGCAAGGTGTCGTGCGCGCGAACGGTTTCGCCGGGACGCACGACGAAGGACTGCGCGCGATCGAGCAGCGCGCGCAATCGCGCCGTATCGAGTCCGTCGAGACTCAGCAGGTGACGCAGCCTTCCGGCGGAATCCAGCTGGATGTCATTCATTCGAATGCCCGTCAGTGTTGAGCCATGTTTCGAGCAGCACGCAGGCCGCGGCACTGTCGATCTCGGGTTTCGCGATGCGTCCGCGCCGGCCTTCCCGGCGCGCTGTGCGCAGCCGGTCCTCGGCTTCGTGCGAACTCAGCCGTTCGTCGATGGCGTGTACCGGCAGGTTGAAGCGTCCATGCAGCTGGCGCGAGAAGCGTTCGGCGCGATCGGTCATGTCCTGGCGCGAACCGTCCATATTATAAGGAACGCCGACGACGATTGCTGCCGGCTGCCACTCGGCGATCAGGCGGGCGAGGGCATCCCAGTCCGGCACGCCGTCGCGCGCGGTGAGCGGTGCGAGCGGGCTTGCGGTGCCGGTGAGTGCCTGGCCGACGGCCACGCCGATGCGGCGCGTGCCGTAGTCAAGGCCAAGAAAGGTTGCGCTCGCCTGGTCGGAGGACATGACGTTCAGGCGTGACCGGAGTCGCCCGAGAGCAGCATGGGGTCGACGCCGAGCAGTTCCGCCGCCGCGCGCCAGCGCGCATCGGCCGGCAGTTCGAACAGCACGTGTTCATCGGCAGGCACCGACAGCCACGCGTTGTCCGCCATTTCCGCTTCCAGCTGGCCGGCTGTCCAGCCCGCGTAACCCAATGCGAAGATCGAATCCCGCGGGCCGTAGCCGTGTGCGATGGCGTTGAGAATGTCGCGCGAGGTGGTGACGGCGATGGTTGGTGTCACGCGCAGCGTGGACTCCCAGTCGCCATGCGGGCGATGCAGGATGAAACCGCGATCCGGCAGCACCGGTCCGCCGATGTAGATCGGCTGGTGTTCGACGCGATCGTTGTCGCTTGTGACTTCCAGCTGCCGGAACACTTCGCCGAGATCCATGTCGATCGGGCGGTTCACGACGATGCCCATCGCGCCCTGTTCGTTGTGCTCGCACACGTAAGTGACCGAACGCGTGAAGTTCGGATCATCAAGGCCGGGCATCGCGATAAGAAACTGGTTGGTGAGAAAGTTTTCAGGCGCCATGCGGCGAGCCTATCACGGCGAGTCCGCGGCGGCGCGCACGCTGCCGGAGGCGCCATCGCGACCGAAGCGCCATTCATAGACGAAGCGCAGCACGTCGGTTTCCGCGAGCATTGCCTCGGTGAACGGCGGAAACGGCGCAGCGAGCCGCAGGATGCGCAGGGCCGCGTCATCGAGCAGCGGGTAGGCGGACTTGCGCCGCACAACGAGATTGCGAATGGTGCCGTCGCTGTTCAGTGCGACTTCCATCACGAGGCTGCCTTCCATCCCTTCGCGGCGCGCCTCATCAGGGTAATGCGCGTTGCCGACACGTTCGACCTGGCGGCGCCAGCCATCGAGATAACGCGCATAGACGGATTCGCGCGTGTTCACCGCGATCAGCTTCTCGCGCAGGTTTTCGCTGCGTGCCTGTGCCTGCTGGTTCGCGTCGTTCACGGGTTCGGTGAGTTCGTTGCCGGGAGTCATCAGCCGCGCGACGAGCAAGCGTTCGCTGCGTGACGCCGGCGCGCTCGCCTCGGAGAGCGTGGCGAGCTTCGAGTCCGCGCTCGTGACGACCTGGTTGTCGGCGCGTGTCCGCGGCACCAGCGTTTCCAGCGAATCAGGCTGCCTGTGCGCCTCGTGCGCGTCGAGCCGGTTCTCGGCGTCCACCGCATCGGGGGCGCCATCAAGCGCGGCAATGTCCGGGCTGCTCATCGCCGCCTGGGGACGCACATTCTCGCGCGTGTTGCCGCTGCCTTGCTGGCTTGCATCCGCGAGATAGTCCGGATCGTCGGGCAATTCCTCGCTGCGCGTGTTCACGAGCGTGATTTCCAGCGTGCTGCCGCGCTGTGCGGGAGGCTCCTCGCCGGAGAACGTCACGCCGAGGATCACGATGCCATGCAGCAGCACCGCGAAGAACAGCGTGGTGACCAGGCGTTCGCCGGCGGAGACCTGTGCCAGTTGTGCGCTGAATTCCTTCATGTGTCTCTTGCCGGCAGGCGTTCGAGTACGGACGCCGCGATTATACCGGTGATGATGCCGAGTCCCGCAGCGAACGCGAGCAGCACCGGCAGCAGGTTGAGCAACGCCGGATGCGGCACGAACAATTGCCAGGCGAGGAAGAACTGTCCCGCCATGTGCGCGAGCGACATGGCGACGCCGTAGCCGATGGCTCCGGTCCAGCGTCGCGCGAGCAGATGCACGATACCCGCCGCGGCGAGACTGGCGAGCGCGCCAGCAAGGCTGAGGAAGAAGGTAGGCGTAAGGAACGTCCCGATGAAAATGCTGCCGACAATGACGCGCAGCAATGCAACGGCGCCTGCCATGCGGTAACCGTGGCGCAGCAGCACGATGAGCACGACGACGTTCGCAAGGCCGGGCTTCACGCCGGGCAATGGCATGGGCACCGCGCTCTCGATGATATGCATGCAGATGGCGAGCGCCGCAAAACCGGCAACGAGCCGGTCGTCGCGCGCATGCCGTGCAACGATCGCTTCCATCAGAAATTCACCGCATCGAAGCGCGGATCGTCGCCGAGCAGCGCAACGCTTACGCGGTTCGGCACGCACGCGGTGGCTTCGCCGGATGCATCCAGCCAGCCTGCACGTACGCAAAGCTTCTGCGTGCAGGGCGAGGCGACGACGCGCACCCGGCCGTCGGCGATTTCGATCAGGGTGTCACCCAGCGGTCCGGCGACCGGTATGCGGCGCGCCTGCCACGCCGGGTAGTCGCGATGTTCGTGATCGCCGTGTGCGATCCGCACGATGTGCGGCGTTGCGTCGGTGTAGACATGCACGGCGAGACCGGCGATGAGCGCAACCGCCAGCGCGACGATCACGGCATCGCCCGCGCGAATCATGGTGAAACGGTTTCCACGGCAGGTGTCGCTGTTTCGAATTCGATGCGCGCGCGCATCGCGGGTGTGAGCTGAATGCGACCGTCCGCAAGCACCACCATCACCTGCTCCACGCCGAGCGCACGTGCAACGGCAGGCCATTCATTTTCGCCCGCAACGAAAAGCGCGGTTGCAGCGGCGTCGGCAAGCGCGGCGTCGGCATGTACAACGGTCACGGACGTCACACCACGGGCCGGCAATGCGGTTGCGGGATCGAGAATGTGGTGATAGCGCACGCCGTTCCATTCAAAGAAGCGTTCGTAATCGCCGGACGTGAACACGCTTTCGTTGCCGCTGGCGCTGATTGCGGCGAGCATGCCGTCGCCGCGCGGATTGCGCACCCCGATGCGCCACGCGCGCTCGCCGTGCCGGCCGATGACCTTGAGATCGCCGCCGGCATTCACGATCGCGTTGTCGATGCGATGCCTGCGCAGAACGTCAATCGCAACCTCCACGGCAAGCCCCTTCGCGAACGCACCCATGTCGATCCACAGTCGCGGATCGCTGCTGTGCCAGCGGCCGTCGTTGCCGGGTACGATCGCCGCCAGTTCCGGTGGCGGCAGCAACGCCGCGAGCGCGTCGTTGTCCGGCGGAGGCCCAGGCGCACGCTCCTCCGCATGAAAGCCCCAGGCTTCCACGGTCCGGCCGATTGCGGGGTTGAAGCGCCCGCCCGAGCGCTCAGAGATTTCACGCGCGCGTTCGATTCCCGCCAGCATCTTCGCATCAGGCTCGACGCTTTCGCCGGCGGCAAGACGGCGGTTCAACTCTGCAAGCGTTCCTGTTTCCCACGCGCGCCAGCGCTGCTCTTCGGCAAGCAGCGCGGTCTCGACGTCGCGCAGGATCGCGTCGATGTCGTCGGGTGGCGCATGAACGGAAATTTCAACGAGTGTTCCAAGCGCGAAGAACGCGTGGCGCTCGGTGTGTGGCTCGCGCACGCAACCGGCGAGCGCGAGCATCAGCATCGCGACGAAGCCTGCCGCGCGGCGAGCGCTCATCCGGCGAGACGCTGCTCGATCGCGTCGAACAGGCGTGCGCTGATGTTGTCGTCGTAGATCGCATCAAGTTCGCGTACGCAGGTCGGGCTGGTGACGTTGATCTCGGTGAGGTAATCGCCGATGACATCGAGACCGACGAACATCAGGCCCTGTTCACGAAGGTACGGCGCGACTTCGGCGCATATCCAGCGGTCGCGCTCGGTAAGTTCGACGCCCTTGCCCGTGCCGCCGGCCGCAAGGTTGCCGCGCGTTTCGCCTGCGAGCGGAATCCGCGCGAGCGCATACGGATACGGTTCGCCGTTGATGACGAGAATCCGCTTGTCGCCGGCGCGAATCTCCGGGATGTATTGCTGCGCCATGACCTGGCGGGTGCCGGAGAGCGTGATCGACTCAAGGATCATCGTCGTGTTGGGATCACCGAGTTCAAGCACGAACACCTGGTAGCCGCCCATGCCGTCCAGCGGCTTGACGACAATGCGTTCCTGCTCGACGAGAAATTCCCGGATGCGCGCGGGGCTGCGCGAGACCAGCGTCGGTGCGCAGCATTGCGAAAAGCGCTGTATTGCGAGTTTTTCGTTGTTGTCGCGGATCGCCGCCGCCCGGTTCACGACCAGTGCGCCGGCCGCCTCGGCCAGTTCGAGGAACTGCGTGGCGTAGACGTATTCGAGGTCGAAGGGCGGGTCCTTGCGCATGAGGATCACGTCCAGCTCGCCGAGCGCGACGTCCGCTGCCGCACCCAATGAAAACCAGTCTTCGCGGCTGTCACGCACCTCGAGGCTGCGCGCACGTCCGCGTGCGACGCCATCGCGCAGGTAGAGATCATCCATCTCGAAGTACGCGATTTCCCACTCGCGGCGTTGCGCCTCAAGGAGGAAAGCGAACGTCGTGTCCTTGTAAGGCTTGATGTCCTGGATGGGGTCCATCACAACCCCGAGGCGTTGCGGAGGCGTCATGTGCTTGTCTCCGTGGCTTGTGGCGGGCGGTCTTGTTGCGTTGCTTTCGCCAAGTTTACTTTATTTTCAATGGATTGAGTGAAACACTTGTGCTACAAGGTTAAATGTGGCCGAAATGCCGTCGGCGAGCGTGACAACAAAATCGGGAACGCGAGCCTTTGATTGGCAAGGCTCGGCCATTCCGTTATGTTAACCGCGCATTATTTCTCGCATACGGCTCCGGGTCGTCCCGGATACGTGCCGCCCGGCGCGCGCAGTTGCGACAGGGAATTCATCTATTTAAAGAACGAGCGCGTGACCCGTAATTGCTGGAGGTTCAGGTGGGGAGTGAAGCGCAAACAACAGCCACCCTGGGCGGTCTGAAGGTCCTGGTCATCGATGATTCCAAGACCATTCGCCGCACGGCTGAAACGCTGTTGAAAAAGGAAGGCTGCGAGGTCGTCACCGCCGTCGACGGATTCGAGGCGCTGTCGAAGATCGCCGATCACCGACCTGACATCATTTTTGTCGACATCATGATGCCCAGGCTCGACGGCTATCAGACCTGCGCGCTGATCAAGCACAACGCCAGTTTCAAATCGACGCCCGTGATCATGCTGTCCAGCAAGGACGGCCTGTTCGACCGGGCGCGCGGCCGCATTGTCGGCTCGGAACAGTACCTGACGAAGCCGTTCACCAAGGACGAGCTTCTCGGCGCGATTCAGAACCATGTCCGCCGGACCGCCTGAGGCCTGCGGATACTAGTAACGGAGGAAGTTAGCGATGCCTGTTGTGCTGATAGTTGATGATTCGCCGACGGAAGTTCACGTGCTCAAGACGCATCTTGAGAAGAACGGTTTCCAGACCGTGATTGCGGAAGACGGCGAAAGCGGTCTGAAGCTCGCGAAGGAGGCGAAGCCGGACCTGATCATCATGGACGTCGTGATGCCCGGCATGAGCGGCTTCCAGGCGACACGCCAGCTCGCGAAGGATCCGGCCACGCAGGACATCCCCGTGATCATCGTGACGACGAAGGACCAGGAAACCGACAAGGTCTGGGGCATGCGCCAGGGTGCGTACGACTACATCGTCAAGCCCGTGACGGAGCGGCAGCTCGTCGACAAGGTCAACGAAGCCTTGTCCTCGAAGGGGTAAGCGATCGCATGAGCGAAGCCACGTCACTGACAAGCCTGCGCGATACGCCGTTCGAACTCCTGATGGAGTTCGAACGGCGGGCCGTTCGCGCGGCTGCCGGACGCGGCCTTGAAACGGGCGCGCAGACGGAATGGGTCGGCGTCGCGCTTCGCATCGGCGAACACCTTTACGTCACGCCGCGCAACGAAGTGAGGGAAATTCTCACCTACCCGGGCGTGACGCACATTCCCGGCAGCAAGGGATGGCTCAAGGGGCTGGCGAACATTCGCGGCCAGCTTCTGCCGGTGATCGACATGAACGAATTCTTCGGCGGCGAGGAAATGCTGCCGGGCCGGACGACGCGCGTCATCGCGGTCAACCACGCAGACATCCCGGCCGGCCTGATGGTCGACGAGGTGCGCGGCTTTCGCCGTTTCGGCCGGGAAGAAATGCAAACCGCCAATGCGCCTGCACCGGCGCTGGCGCCTTTCGTTACAGGATGTTTCGAGCGCGGCGGGGAAACCTGGCATGTACTTGATGTGACGCGACTGGTGGAAAGCCAGGCGTTCCTGCAGGCCGCGGAATGATGTGGGGATCGGAAGACTCCGCGGCCGGCATTAGACAAAGAACCCTGTTGAAGGTGGTTTGACCATGGCTAAGTCTGCGGCTAGTTCCAACAAGATGCTGTTCACGATGCTGCTGCTCGCGGCGGGATTCGTGGTTTTCGCAGCGGTGAACTTCTTTTTCACGGCACGTTACGCAGTGCAGGACGAAGTGTTCCTCGGCCTGCTGTCGGACCAGGCCGTGCTGTCCCAGAGCATCGCGAAGGACGCGAGCGTGGCAGTCCGCGGCGACATCGCGGCGTTCACGCCGATCCAGACCGGGCGCGAGCAGTTCGATCGCAGCCTGCGCCTGATGATCGAGGGCGGCGACAACGTCGCGGCCGTGCAGGGACAGGTGAAGGACGAAGTGCAGTTGCTGCAGACGCGCTGGCGTGCCGCGCGCGACGTCACCACGGTCCTGCTCAATGCAAAGGATTCCTTCAGCGTCGCGCACCAGAGCCTTGCGACGGTGAACGCCGAAATGCCGAACCTTCTGCAGCAGCTCGATGGCGTGTTCAACACGTTGTCGACGACAAATGGCGTCAGCCGTACGTGGCTTTATCACCTTGGCCGGCAGGGCGTGTTCGGCCAGCGCCTGCAGCGTGATGCGAATACCGTCGTGCAGGGCGGCGGCAATGTGCCGGCCGCAGCCGATCGCATTGAAACCGATTCCGCCTATTTCGCACAGATCATGCGCGCCATGTATGACGGCGATCCGCAGTTCGGCCTGAATACGCTCATCGGCACCGCAGCCGAGCAGGACATCCGCGCCGCCGACACGATCTGGGGACGCGTGCAGGGCGCGGTCACCACGCTGGATTCGATGCGCGCCACGCTCGTGCAGGCGCACACCGCGTTGACCGCGCTGACGGGCCAGAGCAGCGAACTGCTCGCGAGCACGCGCGCCATCCGTGCCGCGTTCGAGCGGCAGCAGGGCCAGCGCATGTTCCAGCCGCTGTACGGCTACATCGCCGGCGGCATCGGCGTGATCCTGCTGATCGCGCTCTTCTCCATCTACAACCTGAGTTCCGATACGCGTCGCGCCGCGGAACTGCAGGCCGAGCAGCAGGAACGCAACCAGGAAGCGATTCTGCGCCTCCTCGACGAACTCGGCTCGCTCGCAGACGGCGACCTCACTGTGCAGGCGACGGTGTCGGAAGACATCACCGGCGCGATCGCGGACTCCATCAACTTCGCCATCGAAGCGCTGCGCGATCTCGTGCTCACGGTCAACGACACCGCGCTGCGCGTCGACGCCGCGGCGAAGCAGACGCAGGCAACCGCATCGCACCTCGCGGACGCTTCCGACAACCAGACGAAGCAGATCGGTTCGGCGACCAAGCAGATCGCCGCGATGGCGAAATCCATCGAACAGGTGTCCGCGAACGCCGAACGCTCGACACGAGTCGCGCAGCAGTCCGTGGAAATCGCCAACAAGGGCGGTGAAGCGGTGCGCCGCACGATCGACGGCATGAACAACATCCGCGAGACCATCCAGGAAACGTCGAAGCGCATCAAGCGTCTTGGCGAATCGTCCCAGGAAATCGGCGACATCGTCGAACTCATCAACGACATCGCCGAGCAGACGAACATCCTCGCGCTCAACGCGGCCATCCAGGCATCCATGGCCGGCGAGGCGGGCCGCGGCTTCGCGGTCGTCGCGGACGAAGTGCAGCGACTCGCAGAACGCTCCGCCAACGCGACGAAGCAGATCGAAGCGCTGGTGAAGACCATTCAGACCGACACGAACGAAGCCGTGATTTCGATGGAACAATCGACGGCGGGCGTGGTGAGCGGTGCGCAGCTCGCCGAGAACGCGGGTTCCGCACTCGACGAGATCGTGAAGGTGTCGAACCACATCGCAACGCTCATTCAGTCCATCTCCGCCGCTGCGCGCCAGCAGGCGACCGCGGCGACCGACGTGTCGCGCACCATGAACGTGATCCAGGAAATCACCTCGCAGACCACCGAAGGCACGCAGGCCACGGCGCGCAACATCGGCAAGCTCGCCACGCTCGCGACCGAGCTGCGCAAGTCCGTTGCCGGCTTCAAGCTGCCGAACATGGGTGGTGGCGAGACGATGATCATGACCGCGGAGATGCACGCGGAAGAAGTCGAAGCGGCGCAGAGCGCCTGATCCCGGCAGCCGACGATTCCCGCAAGGGTGGGGCAGGACAGTAAATGACGCAGGTAGCTTCAGACTCGTTGCTCTGGATCAAGTCCGAACTGGACAACACGCTGGTGCGTTCGCGCCAGGCGCTGGAAGCCTATGTCGAGAACCAGGACGACAAGGCGAAGCTCAAGGATTGCCTCGACAGCCTGCATCAGGTGCAGGGCACGCTGCGCATGGTGGAAGTCTATGGCGCAGCGATGCTGGCCGAGGAAATGGAAGGCGTCGCAACGGCACTGGTGGCGGGCAAGGTCGAGGAACCGGACGACGCGTTCGAAGTGCTCATGCGCGCGATGCTGCAGCTTCCCGATTACCTGGAACGCATTGTCGGCGGTCAGCGCGACGTTCCGCTCGCGCTTCTCTCCCTGCTCAATGATCTGCGCTCCGTGCGCGGCGAACCGCTGCTGTCGGAATCCTCGCTCTTTGCGCAGGGATTGAGCGAACGTGGTTCGCGCCAGATCGAAGGCCGCGAATGGAAGCCGCAGGGCGACATCCGCGAGATCGCGAAGAAGCTTCGCCCGAAGTTCCAGCAGGCGCTGCTTGGCTGGTTCAAGTCAGGCAAGCCGGACAATCTCAAGGCGTTGCTCAAGATCCTCGAGCAGTTCGAGCAGGCCGCAACGTCGCCGACGAGTTTCCAGCTGTGGTGGGTGGTCAGCGGCGCGCTGGAAGCGCTGCGCGATGGCGGCATCGAGGCGAGCGTCAGTCTCAAGCAGATGCTTGGCCAGGTCGACCGGCAGATCAAGAAGGTGCTGGAAGGCGGCGAGACCGCGCTCGACAACGAGCCGCCCGCCGAGCTTGTCAACAATCTTCTCTATTACATCGGCAAGGCAACCTCCGACGGCGAACGCGTGACCGCGATCAAGGAAGCGTTCCGTCTCGGCGACCTGCTGCCGGCCGAGGATGATGTATCGCACGCACGCGATCACCTGTCGGGGCCGAACCTCAGCCTGATGAAGACGGTATCCGCCGCGATCAAGGAAGACCTCGCGCGCGTGAAGGATACGCTCGACATCTTCGTGCGCATGGGCAAGAACGATCCGATCGAGCTCTCCGGTCTCGTCGAACTGCTCAAGAAGGTGGCGGACACGCTTGGCGTGCTCGGTCTTGGCGAGCAGCGCGAGAGCGTGGAAGCGGAGCGCGACGTGCTGGACAAGCTCGTCGGCGGCCGCCGCGAACTCGATGAAAACGTGCTCATGGATGTTGCCGCGGCGCTGATTCGCGTTGAAACGAGCCTCGATGAACGCATGGTCGAGACGGTCTACCACGACAGCGCGGCGGTGCCGAGCGACGAGGACAACCGTGGCCTGCGCGTGGAGGAGGCGGATTTCCGGCAGGTGAGTTCGGCCGTCATCCGCGAGTCGATCATCAACCTCGCGCGGGTCAAGGAAGCCATCGTCGAGTACATCAGGACGCCGGCGAAGGCTGACGTGCTGCGCCCGATTCCGCCGCTTATTCACCAGATCCAGGCGGGCCTTCGCCTGCTTGAGGTCGACCGTCCCGCGCAGCTGCTGGAAAGCATCCGGCACTACATCCAGGAACGCATCTTCGGTTCGCGCAGCGTGCCGACCGATACCGATCTCGACCGGCTCGCGGATGCGATCGTAAGCGTCGAGTTCTATCTCGAAACCGTGCAGCAGGGCCGCGGGCATCACGCCGCCATGCTCGACAACGCGGAAGCCTGCGTTGAAGCGCTCGGCTTTCCGATCGGCTACACGCCGGCATCATCGACAGACGCCGAGCTTGAAGTCGATGAGCCGCTTGATGCCGAGGCGACGATGCCGGCACCGGTCGCCGTCAAGGTGGAGGTGCCGGCCGCGCCGGCTCCTGCGCAGCACGCCGTCGGTCCGCGTCCCGATGAAGTCGATCCCGAGATTGTCGAAATATTTCTCGAGGAATCGCAGGAAGAAATTGCGTCGCTCCGGGAACACTTTCCGCACTGGAAGAAGAATCCGGAGCACGCGGATTCGCTCACGACCGTGCGCCGTTCGTTCCACACGCTGAAGGGCAGCGGACGCATGGTCGGCGCCGAGCTGATCGGCGAATTCGCCTGGTCGGTCGAGAACATGCTGAACCGGCTGATCGATCAGACCATCAAGGCAAGCCCCGAACTGTTCGACCTCATCGAGCGCGCGATCGCGACGCTGCCGCAGCTCATCGAGCAGCTGGAAGCGGGCACGCCGCCGAAGGCCGACGTCTACGGGCTGATGGAGCGCGCGAACGCCATCGCCCGCGGTGAAGTCGTTGCGGTTGAAGAGGAGAGTGACGTCGATCGCAGCTCCGCATCCATTGCGCCGGCCGCGACGATCGAGCCGGTGGCGGAAGAGGTTTCCGAGAGCCCCGCGCCGATGGAAGCTGCCGTCGCGGATGAAGCGGAAGCGCCGGCGGGCGGCATGGATCCGGTCCTGTATGACATCTTCCGCAACGAAGTCGAAAACCATCTCGAGACCCTGCAGAAATTCCTTGCGGACGCGCAAGGCAAGAGCACGCCGCGGCCCGTGACGGATGCACTGCTGCGCGCACTGCATACGCTCAATGGCAGCGCGGCGATGGCCGGCGCGCATTCCATAGCGGAACTGGTCGATCCGTTCGAGCAGTACTGCAAGCTTGTCAACGAAGGCGGCGGCAAGCTCTCGACCGACGACATCGCGCTGCTCGCGGAACTTCTCGCCATGGTGCCGCAGCAGCTCGAAGTGCTGCGTACCGGCGGACCTGTGCCGGATGGACTCGATCCGCTGACAACGCGCGTGCGCCGCCGCCTCATCGACGCGGCCAGCAGGCAGCCCGAGCAGAACACGGGCGCACCGCAGCAATCCGTTGCGCGATCCGCAACGGTGGTGCACATCAGCGAGCTGCCGGATTTCGACGAAGAGCTTGCGGAGGTCTTCCTCGAGGAAGCCAACGAAGTGCTCGAAGCCTCCGACGCCGCGCTGCAGAAATGGAGCATGGCGCATGACGACAAGGAACAGGTCGAGGAGCTGCAACGCCTGCTGCATACGCTGAAGGGCGGCGCACGCATGGCGGGCATCGCGCCGATGGGTGATCTCAGCCATGAGATCGAAACATTGATGGCGCAGATCACCGACGGGCATCTGCCGGTCTCGACGCGCATGTTCTCGCTGATGCAGCGTGCGCTGGATCGCCTGCATCGCATGCTCGAACAGGTGATGGCACGCGAACCGATCATCGAAGCGGTCGACCTCGTTCGTGAGTTCCAGGGTCTTGGCGCGGGTGACGACAAACCGGAAGGTGAATCGGACGTCGCCGTCGATGTGTCGACCGCACCGGCGCCGGTCGTGGAACCGGCCTCTGTTCCGCGGGAGCCGCGGCGCGAACGCGAGCCGGGCGAGCCTTTCGATCCGGACCTGCACGTCGATCGCCGCACGCAGAATCGCATCCAGCACGAAGTGGTGCGTGTTCGCGGCGACCTGATCGAAAACCTGATCAACAGCGCGGGCGAAGTGTCCATCTACCGTTCGCGTCTCGAGCAGCAGGTCAACACCATCGGTTTCAACCTCGCGGAACTCGACCAGACGGTCGTGCGTCTGCGCGAACAGCTGCGCCGCCTGGAAATCGAGACCGAAGCGCAGATTCTCTCGCAGTTCGAGAAGGAAGGTTATTCGCGCGACGACGAGTTCGACCCGCTGGAAATGGACCGCTACTCGACCTTGCAGCAGTTGTCGCGCGCGCTCGCGGAATCGGTCAACGACCTTGTTTCCATCCAGTCGCTGCTCGTGAACCAGTCCCGCGAGGCGGAAACGCTGCTCCTGCAGCAGTCGCGCGTGAACACCGAACTCCAGGACGGCCTGATGCGCACGCGCATGGTGCCGTTCTCCCGCCATGCGCAGCGCCTGCGCCGCATCGTGCGGCAGACCGCGGATGAAACCGGCAAGCAGGCGGAGCTTGTGCTGATCGGCGCCGAAGGCGAGATGGATCGCCAGGTGCTCGAACGCGTGCTCGCGCCGCTCGAGCACATGATGCGCAACTCGGTCGTGCACGGCATCGAGAAGCCCGGCGAACGCCGCAAGGCGGGAAAGCCCGAGCAGGGCACCGTGAACATCCGGTTGCACCGCGAAGGCTCTGAAGTCGTCATCACGATCTCGGACGATGGCCAGGGCCTGAACGTTGACGCGATCCGCAAGAAGGCGCAGAAGCTCGGCCTGTTGCGCGCCGACGCGAACCTGTCCGACGACGACGTCATGCAGTTCATCCTGGAAGCGGGTTTCAGTACCGCAGAGGAAATCACGCAGACCGCGGGCCGCGGCGTCGGCATGGATGTCGTGTACAGCGAGATCAAGCAGCTCGGCGGTTCGCTTGCCATCGCCTCCATTCCCGGCAAGGGCGCGCGTTTCACGGTACGCCTGCCGTTCACGCTCGCGATCACGCAGGCATTGATGGTGAACGTCGCGGAAGACCTGTTCGCCATTCCGCTGCCGTCCATCGAAGGCATCGTGCGCGTGCCGCGCAAGGAAATCCTGCGCTACTTCCAGGAAGACAAGCCGCGGTTCAGCTACGGCGGCCAGGAATACGAACTGCAGTACCTGAGCGCGCTGCTCGGCATGGGTATTCCGACGTTCGCGGAGGAACTGCAGACGATACCGGTGCTGCTCGTGCGCGCGGGCGATCATTCCGCGGCGATGGTCACGGAAGGCATGGAAGGCAGCCGCGAGATTGTCGTGAAATCCGTCGGTCCGCAGATTTCGTCGATCCGCGGCATCTCGGGCGCAACGCTGCTCGGCGACGGTTCGATTCTTCTCATTCTCGATGTCGGCGGCCTTGTGCGCGCGGCCGCGCAGGCAGCGGCGCAAGGCATTCTCATCGCCGCCGGCGAGCGCGAGGAAGCGCAGGAAGACCTGCGCACGTTCGCAATGGTGGTCGATGACTCGATCACCGTGCGCCGCGTGACGCAGCGCCTGCTGGAACGCTACGGCATGCGTGTCATCACGGCGAAGGACGGCGTGGATGCGCTCGCGCTGCTGCAGGAAAACATGCCGGACGTCATGCTGCTCGACATCGAGATGCCGCGCATGGACGGTTTCGAGCTTGCCTCGCACATGCGCAACGACGAACGCTTCAAGGAAATACCGATCATCATGATCACCTCCCGCACCGGCGAGAAGCACCGCAACCGGGCAATGGAAATCGGCGTCAACCGCTATCTCGGCAAGCCTTACCAGGAAGGCGAGCTGGTCGAGCAGATCCAGTCGCTGGTCGGCAAATTCAACCCTGAACGCACCCGCTGGGATTAAGGCATGCAACCGGTTCGAGAAGTCTACAGCCTGCTCATGCCCGTCCAGGGCGGACGCATCATCGTGCCGCGCGCTGCCGTTGCCGAAGTCACCGGCTACACGCGTCCGAAGGACCGGCCGGAGAATGCGCCGGATTTCGTGCTTGGATTCATCGACTGGCAGGGTCAGAAGATTCCGCTGGTTTCCTACGAAGCGGCACGCGGACAAGGCGTTCCCGAGCTTGGCCGGCGCACGCGCATTGCTGTCGTGTTCGGCATCGCCGGGCGGCTTGATCCCGATGTATTTGCCATCGTGACGCAGGGCTATCCGTATCTTGTGCGCGTGAACGAAAACGTCCTGCAGCGCGAAGAGATGGAAAGCGAAGACGCGCTCGTGCTTGCGCGCGTGCGCATGGCGAACGAAAAGCCGTTGATCCCCGATTTCGACCGGCTTGAAGTGCTCATCGCGGAAGGCCTGGGCATCACGGCCGGCGGCGAAGATGCCGCAGCAGAACCGGAATCCCTGGATGAACTCGATGCGCTCGGCAACGAAGAGGATTTCGATGCGGGCCTGATCGTGGAAGACGACAGCGAAACGGATTCCGGGGAGAGCGCAGCGGATCCGGCGGCGGATGTCGATCTTGGCGACGTGACATCCTTCGGCGTCGAGACCGGTTATTCCATCGAGCTTGAAAACCTGCCCGGCGCTGTCGCTGACGAAGAAACGGGTGAAGACGGCGCGGCGGTCGATGTCGGCGAAGTCACCGCATTCGGCACCGAGACGAATTACTCCGTGGAAATGGATGAACTGTCGGAAGCGCTGCAGGCCGGTGACGACACGACAAAGGACGACGAGGACGGCTACGCCATCGATCTGTCGGGACTGGAGGCGGATGTCGAAGGTACGGACGACGAATCCGCGGAGACACCGGCACCTGAAGACGATGCCTTCGATTTCTCCGACCTCACGCTGGACGACGACGAGAAAAGGGACTGATCAGTAATCGCCCCAGCGCGCGAGCAACAAAGCGGCGGCCACAACGGCCGCCGTTTCCGTTCTGAGGATGCGCGGACCGATACGAAGCCCGGTGGCGCCCGCGCGATAGATCGCATCACGCTCCACATCCTCGAAACCGCCTTCGGGTCCGGCGAGCAGCAGCACACGCTCGGGACGCACGGTGGGCAGATCATCGATACGCGATTCCGCTTCGGGATCGAGTATCAGCAGCAGCCCGTCGGGGCGCTGCGCGAGAAATGCATCCAGCGTTGCAATCTCCGCGACCTCGGGCCGGCGCGTTCGTCCGGATTGCTCGCACGCATTCGTGACAACGCCCTGCCAGTGCGCACGCCGCCGTTGCGCACGCTCGCGGTCGAGTTTCACGACGGTGCGTCTTGTCTCGACGGGATGAATCGCGGCGACGCCGAGCTCGACGGACTTCTGCAGCGTGTAATCCATGCGTTCGCCGCGCGAAATTCCCTGCACGAGTTCCCAGCGCAACGGCGTTTCACGGTCAACGGCAACGTGCTCGACGATGCGCGCGCTTGCATGATCGCTGCGTATCGTTTCCAGCACCGCGCGCCACTCGCCGCCCTGGCCGTCGAACAGGATCACCTCGGCGCCTGCGCGCAGGCGCAGCACCTTTGACACGTGCTGCAGCGGCGCGCCGGCCAGATGGAAATCCCTGCCGGCGACGATATTCGAATCCACGTAGATGCGAGGAACGCGCATATTCAGTTTCCGGTCGCGATGTCGATGCCTTCCGTCGCGACCTGCGCGAGGAAGTCGATCTGCGCCTCGGTGATGACGTACGGCGGCATCATGTAGACCACGTTGCCGAGCGGGCGAAGCAGCGCGCCGCGCGAAAGCGCGTGCTGGTAGACGGCAAGTCCGCGGCGTTCCCGCCAGTCGTAAGGTTCGCGTGCGGCTTTGTCCTTCACCATCTCGATCGCGAGAATCATGCCGTGCTGGCGGATTTCCGCGACGTGCGGATGATCCGCAAGATGCGCCGTACCCGTTCGCATGCGTTCGGCGAGCGCGCGATTCGCATTGATGGTGTCGTTTCGTTCGAACAGATCGAGCGTCGCGAGTGCAGCTGCGCAGGCGAGCGCATTGCCCGTATAGCTGTGCGAATGCAGGAACGCTGTCAGCTTGCTGTAGTCATCGTAGAACGCCGCATAGATGTCGTCCGTCATCAGCACGGTCGACAGCGGCAGGTAGCCGCCGGTCAGCCCTTTCGAAAGACAAAGGAAATCCGGGCTGATTCCCGCCTGCTCGCACGCGAACAGCGTGCCGGTGCGCCCGAAGCCGACAGCGATCTCATCGGCGATCAGGTGTACGCCATGGCGGTTGCAGGATTCACGCAGTTTCGCGAGGTAGACGGGATGGTACATGCGCATGTTGCCCGCGCACTGCACCAGCGGTTCGACAATCACCGCGCAGATTTCCTCGTGGCGCTCCGCGAGCAACGCATCCATCTTCGCAGCCTGCACCAGGCTGTAGTCTTCCCAGCTCTGCCCGTTCTCGCGATGAAAGCAGTCGGGCGAGGGCGCGGTGATCGCCTGCATCAGCAGCGGCTCGTAGGTTTCCTTGTAAAGCGCAACATCGCCGACCGCGAGTGCGCCGAGCGTTTCGCCGTGGTAGCTGTTGCCGAGCGTGACGAATCGCGTCTTGCGCGTGCGGCCCGTGTTGCGCCAGTAGTGAAAGCTCATCTTCAGCGCAACTTCCACGGCGGATGATCCGTTGTCCGCGTAGAAGCAGCGCGTCAGCGGTTCCGGCGTCAGCGCCACCAGCCGTTCCGAAAGCTCCACGACCGCCTCATGGCTGAATCCGGCAAGGATCACGTGTTCGAGCGTGTCGGCCTGCTCGCGGATGCGCTGGTTGATGTACGGATTGGCGTGGCCGAACAGGTTCACCCACCACGAGCTGATCGCATCGATGTAGCGCTTGCCGTCGAAATCCTCCAGCCACACGCCTTCACCGCGGCGGATCGGCACCAGCGGCAGCCATTCGTGATCCTTCATCTGCGTGCAGGGATGCCAGAGCACGGCGAGGTCGCGCTTCGAGAAACGCGCGTTGTTGCTGTCGTTGTTCATTCGAAGATGTTACCGGTTCAGAGGCAGAAGCGTTCGATGAGCGCCGCGAGCTGCTGTTCGCATCCTGCAAGCGCGGTGCGCGAGACGCGCTCCTCGGGCTGGTGCGCGTGATCGATGTTGCCGGGACCGCAGATGACGACGTCCATGTCGAGTTCGCGAAGATACGGGCCTTCCGTCGAGAATGCGACCGCGCCCGCACGCTCGCCCGTCATTTCCTCGAGCGCGTGCACGAGCGCGGCGTCGGCGGGTGTCTCCAGCGCACCGACGCCATCGAACAGCGTCTCGAAACTGAGCGAAAACGCCGTGCCGTCGAGCGCGTGCGCGGCGCGAGCGCGCAGCGCTTCGCGGAACTCCGGAAGATCCATGCCAGGCAGGGTGCGAAGGTCGATGTGCAGTTCCGCGTCCGCGCAGATGCGGTTCGGCGTATCGCCGCCATGCAGATGCCCGAAGTTCAGTGTCGGCTGCGGCACCTCGAAAATCGCGTTATGCCAGTCGCGTGCGAGTTCCGCGCGGAAATCCATCAGCGCCTGCATCACCCTGTGCATGCCTTCCAGCGCGTTGTGTCCGAGTGCCGGATTGCTCGAATGCCCGGCGGCGCCGTGCACGCGGATGGCATCAAAAAGGATTCCCTTGTGCGCGCGTATGGGGCGAAGCGCCGTCGGTTCGCCGATGACGGCGTGCCTTGCACGCGGTGCGCCGGCCTGCACCAGCGCCTTGCCGCCGCACATGCTCGATTCCTCGTCGGCGGTGCCGAGAATGATGATCGGCTCGCGCAGCGTGCGCGCATCGAAGCGCGCAGCCGCGGCAATGGCGACAGCAAGAAAGCTTTTCATGTCCGAGGTGCCGAGGCCGATGCAGTCGTCACCCTCGCGACGCAGCCGGAACGGATCGTCGCGCCAGCCGGCACTGACAGGCACGGTGTCGAGATGACCCGCGAGCACGAGTCCGCCGGGATTCGCAGGACCGATGCCTGCAAGCAGGTTCACCTTGCCCGGGAACCCGGGAATGTCCACGAGCTCGACACGGAAGCCGAGATCTTCGAGCCAGCCGGCGGCGGTTTCCGCGACGGGCCGGTTGCTCATGTCGAGCGTGGGATCGACACAGCTCACCGACGGCGTGCTGATCAGCGCATGCAGCATGAAGTCCAGATCGGGAACGTTGCGCAAGGCGGGCCTCCGTTATCGCGTTCCAGTGTGGCGACTGCATTCCACGCCCGCAAGCGCTTGATTTCGATACGCGCCGTCGCCGAGACTGCGCGCATGCATTTTCACGTTCATGACCATCGCATCCAGGGCATTCCGTTCCTGCCATCGCCGTTTGCGGACGAGCGACCGGCGGGCAGCGAACCCGAACTTGTGGTCGTGCACGGCATCAGCCTGCCGCCGGGGGAATTCGGCGGCCCGCATGTCGAGGAATTCTTTCTCGGGCACCTTGATCCGCTGGCGCATCCGTATTTTCGCGAAATCCACGGGGTGGAAGTCTCTGCGCACCTGTTCATCCGCCGCGACGGCGCGCTCGTGCAGTTCGTGCCGTTCAACCGGCGGGCCTGGCATGCCGGAAAGTCGAACTGGTGCGGGCGCGAACGCTGCAATGATTTTTCGATCGGCATCGAACTGGAAGGCGCGGACGACGTTGCGTACGCACCGCTGCAGTATGAAGCGCTTGCAGCGGTGCTCGATGCACTGCATGACGCCTACCCTTCGCTCGGTGAAGAGGCGGTGACGGGACACAGCGACATCGCACCCGGTCGCAAGACGGATCCCGGCCCTGCGTTCGACTGGGCCTGGCTGCGCGCGCGCATGACGGCGCGGCGTACATGACATTCCACGGAAGGAACATCGCAGGCCGTTGATATACTCCATCCAGATGTGAGGAGAGCAAGATGTCCTTTCTCGTCGTCCTGATCGGCGTGCTCGCCGACCGCCTGCTGCCCGCGCTTGCCGATTATCGCAACGAGGCGTGGTTCCAGCATCTGTGTCACCGCCTGTTCGATCACCTTCCGCGCAATGCCACGTGGTCCGGCATGATGCTCGCCGCCGTCGCGGTTCTGGTGCCCACGGCCGCGACGTGGCTGATCCTGTGGCTGGTGTGGGAGGCTTCCGCGTTTCTCGCCTACGTGCTCGGGCTCGTCATATTCATCTTCATGCTCGGGCCGCGCGGCCTGTTCACCGACCTGCATGCATACATCGACGCCGCGCAGGCGGGCGATGACGCCGAGCTTGACCGCATCGCCGGCGCGCTGCTTGCCCCGCGGCCGGTGCCGACGGATGCGCGTGAACGCACGCGCGCGGTGATCGCGCGTCTGCTCGTGCTGGCAGGCCGGCGGCTGTTCGGCGTGATCTTCTGGTACGTGTTGCTGGGTCCCGCTGGTGCGGTGCTGTTCCGCGCCGCCGACATCCTGCGGCATCGCGCCGATCTTGAGACCGGCGGACCGATGGAAGCGGCGCAACGCCTGTACGGCATGCTGGAATGGGCGCCGTCGCGCCTGCTCGCCGGCACGTACGCACTCGCCGGCTCGTTCGACGAGGCGATGGCGGAGCGCCGCGCGTATTACGCGGACTGCCAGGGCCGCTTCTTCGAGATCAATGAAGACATTCTTGCCTGCACGGGACGCGGCGCACTTGCCTTCGAGCACGAGGGCGCCGGCGAAGGCGAAGATCTTGAAGCGGTCTCGAACCTGCTGTTCCGCGCGCTCGTGATCTGGCTTGCCGTGCTCGCGCTGCTGAGCCTGCTGGGCTGGACGTGATGCGATCATGGCGTGCCGGCGCGCTTGCGCTGCTTGTCGTTGCCTTCACCGCGCACGCGGACGGGTTCGTTCTCGAAGACGATGATGGCGCGCTGTTGCGCTTCACAGCGCCCGCGGAGCGCGTCGTCGCACTCGCACCGCATCTCGCGGAGATGATGTTCGATATCGATGCCGGCGATCGTCTCGTCGGCACCGTCGAGTGGAGCGATCATCCGCCGGCAGCGCGTGCGGTGCCACGCATCGGCGACAGTTTCCGGATCGACATCGAGCGTGTTGTCGCCCTCGAGCCGGATGTCGCGCTCGCCTGGGGAGGCGGCACGCCTGTCAACATCATCGAACGCCTGCGCGCGCTGGGCGTGCAGGTCGCGGTGCTCACGCCGCGCGATCTCGAAAGCATTCCGCGTCACCTGGAATGGCTGGGACGCATGACGGGGAACGAAGACGCCGCCGCAGCGAAATCCACGGCGTTCGAGACCAGGCTTGCGGCGCTGCGCCGGCAGCACGCGAACGCCGCGCGCATCCGCGTCTTCTACCAGGTTTCCGCGCAGCCGCTGTTCACCATCGGCGCGGGACACACCATCAGCGAGCTGATCGCGATCTGCGGCGGCGAGAACATCTTCCTCGACCTGGATTCACGCGCGCATGCCGTCAGCCGTGAAGCAGTCATCGCGCGCAACCCGCAGGTCATCGTCGCCGGACAGTACGCGGGCAGCGCGGAGGAACTGTCGATGTGGCGCCGCTGGGAAGGTCTTGCGGCAACACGGACGGACAACCTGTTCGCCATCGACGCTGAACGCATCGCGCGGCCAACGGCGGGAATACTCGATGGCGGAGAGGAGCTGTGTGCGACGCTCGCGACGGCGCGGATGAATATTGCAGCCGGCGACGACTGACGGCTTACGCGTCACTTTCCTTCCGCATCCGCGGACTTCGCCACAGCACTTCCGTGCCGTTCTCATGGCGTGCCAGCACGCGCGCGATCACGAACAACAGGTCCGACAGCCGGTTCAGGTACTTCAGCGATTCCGTGCTGACGTCCGATTGCTGGCCAAGCGTATATACGCGGCGCTCCGCGCGGCGACAGACGGTGCGTGCAAGATGGCACGCACCGGCCGCACGGCCGCCGCCGGGCAGGATGAATTCCTTCAGCGCGGGCAGGTTCGCATTCAGCGCATCGAGCGCGTGTTCAAGGCGCGTCACGTGCGCGGCACTGATTGCCGCGTATCCCGGCATGCACAGCTCGCTGCCGAGATCGAACAGTTCGTGCTGCACATCGCCGAGAACGCCGCGAACCGGTTCGGGCATGTCCTCGGCAAGCACCATGCCGATGACGGAATTCAGTTCGTCAACCGTGCCGTAGGCTTCGACGCGCGCATCGTCCTTCGGTACGCGCGTGCCGTCGCCAAGCCCGGTTGTGCCCGCGTCGCCTGTGCGGGTGTAAATCTTGCTCAGGCGGTTGCCCATGGCATGCTTCCTCGCGTCACTGACCGTAGCGCAGGGTAACAAAAACGCCGCGCTCCGCGGTGTTGTAACCGTCAGCCGTCTGGTATTCCGTGTCGAGCGCGTTCTCGACGCGCGCCGCGAGCGACCACTGCGCATTGATGAGCCAGTTCGCGGTCAGGTTGAACACGACATAACCGGGTGACGTGACGGGCTGAAAGGTGTCGATGTCGATGTCCGGGCGTTCACCGCTCGCGATGACGTCGAAACCGACGTCGACGCTGCCGGCGCGCCGCTGCGCGCCGAAGGTGATGCGCCGCTCGGCACGCCGAAGCAACGGTTCGCCGGTTGTTTCGTCTTCCGGCTTCTGCAGCGTGATGTCGGCGTGTCCGCGCCAGTCCTCCGCCTGCCAGGCATGCGAAAGCTCCACGCCGCGGATGCGCACCTTGTCGATGTTGTCGTACACGAACATGGCGGGATCGAAATCGATCATGTCATCGATGCGGTTGTCGAACGCGGCGAGCGTGATCTGTTGCGCGGCATCGATCTGCCAGGCAAGCGCGATCTCGCTCTGCAGGGAAATTTCCGGTTCGAGGTCGGGGTTGGCGCCGAACGGACCGAACAGGAATGTGGCGTTCGGTGCGCGGAACGCACGGCCCGCATTGACGCGCAGGTTCCAGGCCTTCGCAAGCTGCCAGCCCGCATCGATGTTCCAGCTCAGCTCGTTGCCGAAACGTTCGTGGTCGGTGCCGCGCGCGGCAAGCACGAGGTTGAATGCATCGTGCTGCCATTGGTCCTGCAGGTAAAGCGCGCGCGTGTCGGTGTCCGCTTCCGTTCGCCCGAAATTCTCCGCGATCACGTCTTCATTTTCCGCATAGAGTCCCGCCGTCAGCAGGTGCGAGCCCGCGCTGAAATCGTTCTGCCAGTCGAGCACGCGGCGATCGGTATCGCTGAAGGTCGGCGCACCGTTCTGCGCGAGCAGGTCCTCGGCGTCGCTGATGCTCAACTGCGAATGCCATGGGCCTGCGCGCCAGTCGAACTTCACTTCGCTGATGGTGTTCTCGAAATCCTGGCTCGCCGGCTGCAACGTGGATTCAAACGTTGCTTCGTCGAACACGGATTCCAGGTACTCGGTCGTGCCTTCACTGCGGTAGTGGCGCAGCGTGACGCCGACCGCACCGAGATCCGTGCGCAGGCGAAGGTTCGCGCTCGTATTGTCGTAGCCGCGTTTCACGTCGCTCGATTCGAGCGGTGCGATGCCATCGCTCGCGCGGTGCGAAACGTCGACGTCGAAAGCGGTGGAGTCCGTTCCGGCGCTCGCACCGGCGCCGAGTTCATGGGTCTTGAAGCTGCCGGCGCTTGCGTACGCGCGCAGACGCTCGGCGTCGCGGCGCGTGATGATGTTGATCACGCCGCCGATGGCCTCGGAGCCGTACAGCGCGGAGCGCGCGCCCTTGACGATCTCGATCCGCTCGATGATCGCGGGATCGATGTTCTGCATCTGCAGCGTGCCGATGGTGCCGGGACTGAGTTCGACGCCATCGATGAGCACCAGCACGTGATCGCTCTCGGTGCCGCGCAGGAACACGGTGGCGAGCTGGCCTGGCCCGCCGGACTGCGCGATCTCGATGCCTGATGCAAGACGCAGCAGGTCCGGCAGGCTCGCACCCGCATTGCGTTCGATGGTCGCGCGATCGATGACGATGATGGGAACGGGCAGGTCGGCAAGTGATGTTTCGGTACGCGTCGCGGTGACGGTGACGCGTTCAAGCGGTGTCGACTCGGCGGCCGAAAGCGGATTCATGATCGTCGCGAGGACGGCGACTGCAAGCACATTGCAGGTGGTCTTCATGCTGGTCTCCCCGTGCCGCACGCCCGCAGGCACGAAAGCGATGGATTGCGTCGAGCGCGGAGAGAGACACAGGAAGACAGGCGGGCTGCGCAACCTGTACACAGCCCTCCGCTGCGTCAACAGTCATTGCACGAGGCCGGTCTCCGGACTTGCAGGCTGGCGGCGTTGCCGCCGGCTTCGTCACCTTCCCGAACCTGACGTTCAGTGGTACGCAGACGAAGCGCGACCTGTTTACCGTTGCGGGGGCAGTGCCGGAATTGTCTTGCGACTCACCGGCTTCCCGATACACCTTCCCGTTGGGGAAGGCACCTGGTGCGAGCGCGATTCTGTGAGCGGGCCGGAGTGAAGTCAAGCTGCTAAGCTGGCAAGGGGAGGAGCGATGCACGAACACTATCTTGAAATCGCGCGCAAGGCCGCCGCTGCAGCCGCAGATGTCATCCATCATTACTACGGGCGCGATCTGCCGCTGGACCTGAAGGCGGATGATTCGCCGGTGACGGTTGCGGATCGCGAAGCGGAAAAGGCAATTCACGGCATTCTCCTTGAAGCGTTTCCGGATCACGCCTTTTTCGGCGAAGAGTTCGGGCGCAGCGGCGATGCTGCGGCGGAGTATCGCTGGCTCATCGATCCCATCGATGGCACGAAGAGTTTCGTGAAGCGCCAGCCGTTCTTCTCCACGCAGATCGCGCTCATGCATCATGACGAGGTGATTGTGGGTGTGTCGTCCGCGCCGGTGTTCGGCGAGGAAGCATGGGCGACACGCGGAGACGGTGCATTCCTGAACGGTGAACGCATCCAGGTGAGCCGCATCGCCGATGTTCCTTCCGTCAGCCTTTCTTCCGGCAACATCGCGAGCCTCGCGCGGAACAGCGAAGCGTGGATGCGGTACGGAAAGCTGCTGACGGACGTGAACCGCATCCGCGGCTACGGAGATTTCTGTCACTACCATCTGCTTGCGCGCGGCGCGCTGGATGTCGTGATTGAATCCGATCTCAACATCCTGGATGTCGCCGCGCTGAGCCTGATCGTGGAAGAAGCCGGCGGACGATGCACGACGCTCGCCGGTCAGCGCGTGCATGACGGCATGCGCAGCGTGCTGGCAACGAACGGACATCTGCACGAGACGCTGCGTGCGCGGCTCGACTGGCGGGAGTGAGCGGCGATGGAGCCCGGTGTGATCGAGGAAACCTGTCCTGCCTGCGGAAGTGCGATGCAGCGTGCGTTCTGCGGCAGCTGCGGTGAACGCCGTCCCGCGCGGCTCGTCGTCGGCGGCGTGCTGCGCGACGTCGCTGCACAGGTAGCGGACTGGGACACGAACTGGCTGCGTACCGTGCGCGCACTTGCGTGGCATCCCGGCGCCACGTGCCGCGCCTACTTTCGCGGCGACCGTTCGCGCTGGATCAATCCGCTCAAGTACGCGTTCATCCTGACGACGCTGTACATCCTCGCGGTGCTCGCATCAGGCCTCGATCTGCGCCCGGATTCGATGCGGACCGATGAGCACGCTGCGCGGTCCTTCTACCTGGTGTTCACGTCGCTCGCCTATCTTGCGCTCGTCTATCTGCTGCCGGTTGCCTGGATCCAGTCGCGGCTGTTTTGGCGTGCAGGCTACAACACCGCGGAATGCTACGTGTCACTGCTGTATCTCTACGGACAGCTTTCGCTGTTGCTGCTCCTGCTGGTGCCCGTGCAGATGATGCTCGATGCGAAACTGGGCGTGTTGCAGCGGGAGGCCATCGTGCTGGCAGCGGTACTGCTCTGGAATGCAAGCCTCTACCGCAGCCTTTCGCCATCGATGCTGCTGAGATCGGCAGTGGTGTTTTTCGCGCTTGTGCTGTCCGGCGCCGTGAGCGGATCGCTGCTCGCCATCGCGGCAGTGTTGATGCGTCGGGCCGGCTAGGTGTTGTTGCGTGGGCAGCACGGGGAAACCGTTGCGAAGGGATTTCTGCCGTGTCGAGCATTCCGGTGTGGCTTGTACACGAGAGTTTGCTCCTTCCCCGGGCGAACGTCACAATTCCCGTATCCACCGAACAGAACGTGCAAATGAGATATTGCTTCGATCGCTTTGAACTCGACACCGAACTCCTGCTCCTCACCGTGCATGACGCACCGCCGGTAGCGGCGGATGCGCGCAGCGTGCAACTGCTGGGCCTGCTGATCGAGGCGTGGCCGGAACACGGCGAGCGGCGCGTGCTGCTCGAGAAGCTCTGGCCGACGACGGTCGTGGCGCACTGGTCACTGGCGCGGCTGGTTTCGGATACGCGCAAGCTGTTCGCGAACGCAGGCTATACGGACCCGCTCATCCAGACCCTCCACGGACGCGGGTATCGTCTCGCGCCGGAGTTGGCTCAGAAGCTCGGGTTGCCCGCGTCGTCCACGCCGGACGAGAAGGTGGACACCGCTTCGCCACGCTCACGCCGCGGGCTGTGCGCGGCCCTGTTCGCGTTCGTCCTCGCATTGCCGGTCGCGGCCACCATCGCCTGGCGGTGGTCTGCGGAAAGCGACCGGCTGACCATTGGCGAGGCGGCAGACGTGATCGGCCGCGTGCTGTGGGTGGACGATCACCCTGAGAACAACCTCGAGGAGCGGCGCTTCCTGGAATCTCAGCGCATCGCCGTCTATGCCGTAACCAGCACCGAGGACGCGTTGAAGCTGCTCGCCATGTACGACGGCCGTTATGACGCCGTGATTTCGGACATGGGCCGCGGCGAAGAATCGCTGGCGGGACTCAAGCTGGTTGAAGCGATGCGCGAACGCGGCGACAAGACACCTTTCTATATGTACACCATCTTCCCCTCTGGCGAGCAGCGCCAGCTCGCCGCCGGGGCCGGCGGCCAGGGCGTGGCCGTGACCGCGGAGGAGCTTTACGCCTTCATCCTGCCGCTGTTCTCGGAGACCCGCGTTACCGATTGATTACCGTTCCTCCGATCCCATTTTTCCGCCTGCTCACAACTCTTCAAACGCTTTCACAAGCTTTCAAACACACCTTTTCGGCCTGCCGCTAAAAGAAGAATGAACGGCTTTCCGCGGTTCCGGCGACGGGAGGCTTCCGAATGCTTCAACTTCTGGAGGCGACCATGCGCGCTCAGATGACTCGTTCACTCTCCCTCCTGGTGGTGTTGCTTGCCGGCTGCGGCGGGGGCGGGGGCGGCAGTTCCGACGGTGGCGGTGGCGGCAGTACCAAGGCGCCAGCCGCAGCGACGCTGTCCGTCACCGAGGCCGACCTCGACCGCTGGGAAGACAGCATCACGCTCGCTGTCACGGCGGTGACCGACGCGGACGGTGATGCGGTCTCGAACTACACGGTGAGCTGGTCCAGCGATGCCGATGACATCGCCGCCGTGGATGCCGATGGCGTCGTCACCAGCAACCTCGCAGGCACCGCGACGATCACGGCGACCGCCTCGAACAGCGCCGGCGGCGTGGAAGCCGAAGCCGAGATCACCGTCCACGTGCAGCAGAACGAGGCCTGCACGGTGCCCGCGGCGCCGACGCGTGGCCCAGTGGCCGCTGCGAGGACGTACACCGAGATGGCGTCCGACACCGCGGCGCACCTGGCCGACGGCTGGCACCGCAGCTTCGCGCCGGATCTCGATGGCGACGGCAGGGACGACATGCTGTGGCTGGAAACAGCCTGGGTTTCGGCGACGAAGGAAATGCCGAATACGGCAAGTGCGTGGCTCTCCGATGGCGACGGCACGTTTACCCTCGCGACTGCAACGTATCTTCCCGACGGCCTGCCCGTAGACGTGCCGCGCCAGCTCTTTGAAGCAGATATCAATGACGACGGCGACACAGACTACGTGGTGCTACAGCACGGCTACGATCCCGGCGGCCTGGAAGGCCTCGGTTGCGGCGACGAGCACGGCACGATATGTCCCGGTGCACCGAACATGGTCATCAGCCTCGATGACGACGGCAAGTTCCGCGATACCGGCATTTCCGCACTCTCGCCTTACGACACCAACGGCTTCACGCATGGCGGCGGCGTGGCCGACGCGGATTGCGATGGGGATGCGGACATTCTCGAAGGCCAGCTGGGGAACCAGGACGCCAGTGCCCGCAACCATCTGCAACTGAACGACGGCGATGGCGAGTTCACGGAGAAGCCCAACGCACTGCCACCGGAAGTCGATGGCATCGGTTTCTATGGCGCGGCCTTCTGCGATCTCGACGCCGACGGCGACCCGGACATCTACATCGCGCAGCTCGGCGTGCTGCC
>CAZRFE010000025.1:0-32568 GCA_964599565.1 uncultured Gammaproteobacteria bacterium | reverse complement strand
GTAGCCGCCGTTGTCATGGATCACGGCGCCCTTCAGCGTCACGATCCACGGGCCGGCTGCTGCGAGCGGGACGTACGGGTTCACGACGTCGTCCTGGTAGAAGTTCACGAAGTCCTGCTGCAGCGCATGCACCTGGTCCCACTCGTCCATCCCGAAGATTTCCGGGAAGTCCTTCTTCAGGGCTTCGCTGTTCGCCCAGGCTTCTTCGACCGCCTGGCCGAGCAGCCGATCGCGTGCGGCAAAGCGCTCGATGACCTCGTCGCCAAGACCGCGGGTAACGGTTTCGCCGCCCTGTTCGCGCAGCTTGCGCAGCATGTCCATCGTGTTCATGAAAGCACCCATCGTCGTTATGTACTGGACGCCCACCGCTTCCCCGCGCGGCGAATGTCCGCCTCCAATGACCGGGTCCGCGGCCATCGGCCGGGCTAAGTCACTGACAAAAAAGGAAACGCGGAGGATATCACAGGGGTCTGAATCCGGGCCAACCCCGGGTTGCGTGGGAATGTTGCGTCCCTGCAGCGCATCACGTGGGCAGGCCGAACAGCCGCACGGCGTTCGCCGTGCTGGCACGTGCGATGTCGGCGGGTTCGCGTTCCATGAGCGCCGCCAGCCGTTCAACGATGTGCGGCAGGAAGCGCGGCTCGTTGCGCCGTCCCGCAGCCGCGAGTTCCGTCTTCGGCAGGTCGCGGGGCAGGAGATAGGGCGCGTCGGTCTCGACCATGAAACGGTCCAGCGGCAGGTCGCGGACAGCGTCGCGCAGCGCCTGCCCGCGGCGCTCGTCGCACAGCCAGCCGGTGATGCCGACGTAAAGACCCGCATCGAGAATCTCGGCGAGTTCGGCGGGCCCGTCCGTGAAGCAATGGACCACGCCGCCCGCGAGTTCGGTGTGCCGTGCGCGAATGCGCTGCATGAGTTCCGCATGCGCATCGCGCTGGTGCAGGAAGAGCGGCTTGCCGGTCTCGGCGGCGAGGTCGAGCTGTGCGTCGAAGGCGCGCAGTTGTGCGTCGCGCGGCGAGAAGTTGCGGAAGAAATCCAGCCCGCATTCGCCGACCGCAACGGTTTCGGAACGGTCGAGCAGCGCGCGCAACACCGCGATGCCGGCCGCATCGAGTTCGTGTGCATGGTGCGGGTGCACGCCGGCGGTGCAGAAGATGCCTTCCGCGGGATTCGTCATCCCGAGTGCGGCACGGCTGTGTTCGATGTCCGTTCCGGTGACGATGAACCGGTGCACGCCCGCGCCGCGTGCACGGTCGAGCAGCGCCGCGCGGTCATGGTCGAAGCTGTCATGCGCAAGATTGATGCCGATGTCGACGAGATTCATAATGATTCGCGGAAACAGTGGCCTGAACGCAGCGTAAATGCGACGATTCGCAGGTCATATCAAGATACCCGGGCGCAGTGTGCCACGGGGCAATGGAGCAGGACCATGAACGACGAAATCCGGACCGACGAGATCAAGGAAAACATCAAGGCGCAGGACACGTGGCTGCGGCTGCTGTTCATCATCATCTACGGCATGATCCTCTGGCTCAGCGCGGTCGTGCTGGCGTTCGTGGTGATATTCCAGTTCCTGAGCGTGCTGTTCACGCGCGAGACGCAGAAGAACCTGCTCGAGTTCGGCGGCAGCCTCGCCGAGTACGTGCGCCAGATCGTCGCGTACCTGACGTTCAACACCGAATACAAGCCGTTCCCGTTCGGCGACTGGCCGGCAGGCGCGGGCGTGGTCGCGGCGGCGACGGCGCCGAAGAAGACGACGGCCAGGAAGAAGCCAGCGGCGGACAACGGCGCCGCGTCCTGAAAACGACGTCGAACATCAAGGACAAGGAACAGCAGGACGCCGGCTTCGCCGGCGTCCTGCTTTTGCACGGTCCGCTGATTCCCGTCACTTCCTGTAGATCGACGCGAAGATCGCTCCGGCGATCATCCACTGGATCACACCCGTGACGAACCAGGTCGCCGCGAGGCTGAACGAGACCGGATACAGCACATAGGAATCGAACGCCGACGCCGTGCACATGAAAAGGCCCATCAGCAGGCCGTAGCGCACGCCTTCCATGATGCCCTTGCCGTCGTTGACTTTCGTATAGATGCAGCAGAAGACGAAGACGTAGACGAGGCTCGTCAGGAACATGATCCACATCAGGCTCGTCATTTCCTGTTCAGGCCGCCAGAGGTCGGCGAAGGCGGCATAGGTATCCTGCAGCGCCCAGCCGTGGATGAGAAAACTCAGGAACTGTCCGACCACGTAAACGGCGATGAAGCCGGTCCAGAATGTCTTGTTCATGATGATCCCCCGGGAAAATTCCGTTGTGACAGATCAAGATTAGACGGGGCGCGGGGGGTTACAAGTGACGCGGCCGAACGTGTTGCATGCCTTGCACGACGCCTCGGCCCGTCATTCGCTCTTCCACCGGAACATCGCCGCGCCGAGCGCAAGAAACGCCGCACTCATCAGCGCGAGCACGACGATCTCCACCCACACGCCGGAAATGCCCGCGCCGTCGATCATGATCTTGCGCGCGCCATCCAGCATGTAGGTGAGCGGAAACACCTTCGACATCCACTGCACGACGGCGGGCGAGCCTTCGAGCGAAAACCACACGCCCGAGAGAATCATCATCGGCCAGCTCGCAAGGTTGAGCAGTCCACCGGCAAGTTCCTCGCTCGTGACGCGCGCGGCGATGAGCAGGCCGAGCGAGATCATGGAAATCGCGCCGAGCGTTGTGATCAGAAGCAGGAGCAGGTAGCTGCCGTTCATCATGTAATCAAGGAACAGATCCGTGCCGGCATATACCGCGATGGTGATCGCCATGATCAGCCACAGCCGCGATGCCACCTGCGCGGCGAGGAATTCCAGTGCGCCGAGCGGCGTTGCGTTGAGACGTTTCAGGAAGCCCGACTTCCGGTAGCGCACGATCACGTAACCGACGCCGAACAGGCAGGAGAACATCAGGTTCATGCCGAGTATGCCGGGCACGAGCCAGTCGACGTAGCGCACCTGCCGGCCTTCGACGGTGCCGCGTTCGTAGCCGCCGGCAGGCAGCATGTGTTCGAGCACGTAGCCTTTCGGCGACGTCGGGTTGATCCAGTAGCGCGCGGGCGTGACGGTGAGATCGAGCAGCATGTCGACCTGGTGGCGGCTGACGCGTTCGAGGTACTCCTCGCGGTCCGTGACGCTGAAGAACTGCACGTAGCGGGTTTCGAGAAAGGGATCGTGCTCCTCGCCGAGCGTCGGTGCGTCATGCAGCACCGCGGTCTTGAACATCGGCTTGTTCGTGTCGGAGAAGATGAAACCGAGACCGACCACGAGCACGATCGGCAGGATGATGTTCCAGCCCAGCGTGGAACGGTCGCGCAGGAATTCACGGTTGCGCGCGTTGAAGACGGCGAGGAATTTCTTCATGCGCGCAGCTCCCTGCCGGTGAGTTCGAGAAAGAGATCTTCCAGCGTGCGCGGGCGGATGCGCAGCTGGTTGAGCGGTACGTCGCGCGCCATCAGCGCGTTCACGGCACCGTTGACGTCATCCGTGGAAATCTCGACCCTGCCGCGCGATGCATGCATGCGGTACGGGAAATCCTGCAGCCGTTCCGTGGCGATGCTTTCGGGAAGCTCGAGCACCACGTCGTTGAAATGATCCTGCAGCAGGCGCTGCGGCGTGCCGCGCGCGATGATGCGCCCGTGATCCATGATCGCGATCTCATCGCACAGGATGTACGCCTCTTCCATGTAATGCGTCGTCAACAGGATGGTCTTGTTGCGTGCCTTGATGCGCTCGACAAGATCCCAGAAGTTGCGTCGCGCCTGCGGATCGAGACCGGTTGTCGGTTCGTCGAGAAAGAGAATGTCGGGATCGTTGACGAGCGCGATCGCGAGCAGCAGCCGCTGCTTCTGTCCGCCCGACACCTTGCGCGCGTCCTGGTCGAGGAAACCGCCGAGCGCGCACAGCTCGATGATCTCGTCGATTGCCATGTGCCCGGTGTACATCGCGGCAAATGTCTCGAGCGTTTCGCGCACGGTCTGGAAATCCTGAAGCGCGGTCGACTGGAACTGGATGCCGGCTTTCTCGCGGAACTTCCTGCCGAGCGCTTCGCCGCGGTACAGCACGGTTCCCGACGTCGGCGCGATCATGCCTTCGATCATCTCGATCGTCGTGCTCTTGCCCGCACCGTTGGGGCCGAGCAGGCCGAAGCACACGCCTTCGGAAATCGCAAGATCGATGCCGTCCACGGCGCGCGTCTTCGGATATTGCTTGACGAGGTCGCGGACTTCGATGATCGCGGTCATGCAGGCCAGCCTTTAGAATGCCAGTGAGCGCGTCATTCTACGCGGCGTTTCGCGGCGCGCAATCGAGGAGCGTTTCGTGGGCAGATTGATCGACGGCGTATGGCACGACGTCTGGTATGACACCGGCAAGCATGGTGGAACGTTCGTGCGCGAAGACGCAGGCTTCCGCGACCAGGTGCGTGCCGACGGCACGACGCGCTTTGCACCGGAACCCGGACGCTATCACCTCTATGTATCGTGGGCGTGTCCCTGGGCGCATCGCGCGCTCATCGTGCGCGCGCTGAAACGCCTTGAAGATGTCATCGATGTTTCCGTCGTGCACTGGCTGATGCGCGAGAATGGCTGGACGTTCAGGCAGGAGGACGGCGCGACCGGCGATCGCGTGCACGGCAGGGATTTTCTCTACGAGCTGTACACGCTGGCGGCACCAGGATACACCGGCCGCGCGACGGTTCCCGTGCTGTGGGATCGTGCGACGGACAGCATCGTGAACAACGAGTCCGCGGACATCATCCGCATGCTGAACCGCGAGTTCGATGCATTCGGCGATGCGTCCGTCGACCTTTCTCCCGGTGCGCTTCGCGAGGAGATCGATGCGGTGAATGCGTTTGTCTACGAACGCATCAACAACGGGGTCTACCAGTGCGGTTTCGCGACGAGCCAGGACGCCTACGATGCCGCGTTCGACCGGCTCTTCGAAGGCCTCGATGCGATCGATGCGCGGCTGGAAGGGCAGGAGTTTCTCGTCGGCGGCCGGCTGACCGAAGCCGACATCCGGCTGTTCACGACCCTGCTGCGCTTCGATCCGGTCTATTACACCCATTTCAAGTGCAATCTCCGGCGCATCCGCGACTACCGCAACCTGCCGCGGCTGTTGAAGCGGCTTGCATCGGAGCCGCGGATCGCCGCGACGATCAACATGCATCATGTAAAGCATCACTACTTCGTCTCGCATGACCACATCAATCCATCGGGCATCGTCCCACGCGGTCCGGAACGCGATTGGTGAGGCGGGCGGACAAAATTGCCACCGCGCCGGCGGAACGGCGCTGATTTCAGTCTAAACTTCGGTTTGGGATGCGCCGGCGAGGCGTGGAGCCGGACGGAGAAACATCGGAATGCGGAAATCGAATCCTGGGCGGAGTGCGCTGATCGTTGCAGCGCTGTCACTGTTCGTCGCGCTCGACGGTGCGCATGCATATGCCGCGGCGCCACGCGACGTCATGCTCGTACTCGACAACTCCGGCAGCATGCGCACGAACGATCCCGCGCGGCTGAGCGTATCGGCGGTCACGGATTTCATTCGCAGCCAGCCGGTGGAAACGCGCGTCGGCATCGTCGTGTTCGCGGATGCGCCCCGGCTCGTGCAGCCGCTGGCAGACGTCGTGCCGGGCGAACGCGAACACCTGCTCGCCGGTCTCGACAACCTGGATTTCTCGGGACAGTGGACGGAGACGGCCGCGGCGGTCGAACGCGCACTGTACGAGCTGCGCGTCAATGGTCGCGATGAGGCGGGCAAGGCCATCATCCTGATGACCGACGGCATCATCGATACCGGCAACGAGCAGCGCGATCTCGAGAAGGCGCGCTGGCTGCGCGAGATGCTCACCGTCCAGGCGCGCGATGAAGGCGTGCGCATCTTCGGCATCGCCTTTACCGAGAACGCGGACTACCAGCTGCTGCAAAGCATTTCGCAGGCAACGCACGGCGATTACTTCCGCGCCTTGCGCGCGCAGGATGTGGCCGGCGTTCTCGGCAGCATCGATCGCGTGCTGTCGCAATCGGCGCCGCGCGAGCAGGCCGAGGAATTCATCGCCGAGGAACCGGCGCCCGCGACGCCCGCGACCACGCGCGAGCCAGAACGCCTCGTGTACACGCCGCCGAGCGCGACGGCAGCGGACAGCGACGCGGAACCCGCCGCCGCTCGAACAACCGACAGTCATGAACCTGCGCAGCCGGAAAGTCCCTGGCGACTGCTGCTTATCGTCATTGCGCTTGTTGTGCTCGGCGCTGTCGGCGTCGGGATACTGTGGGGCGAGGAAGTCTCGCGGCTATGGCAGCGTCGCGGCCGCCTGCGGCGCGAACCGGAGGATCACGGACCGAAGGCAGTGCTGTACGACGTCTACGATCCGTCCGACATCAAGCGGCACGAACTGGGCGTGAAACCGGTCGTCATCGGACGCGTTTCGGGTTCCGACCCCGCCATGGATTACGTCGTCGTCGACGAACGTACCGTGGGGCGCTGGCACGCAACCATCGAGCGCCGCGGGCAGTCGTTCTGGATTCGCGACGAGGGCAGCGTGAACGGCACCTTCGTGAACGATCAGCGCGTGACGGCCGAGCATCCGCTCAAGCACGGCGACATGGTGCGCGTGCATCGCCATGAATTCGAGTTCGTGATTCCCGAGCTGTTCGATTCCGATCGCACGATGATTTCGCCGGAGGCGAAGATGAAGCGGAGCGACGCGGAGATGAGCGATCAATGAAGCCAGAATGAAAAGAGCCGGCACCGCCGGCTCTTTTTTCATCTTCGGCAGTCACTCATTTCCTGAAGAACAGCTTCCCCGGCTTTCTCTCGCCGCTGATCTTCTCCTGCAGCGTTCCTGCATCGAACAGCCGCCCGTTGATCATCACCTGGTCGACGTACTCGCTGTTGCGGATGTTCTCCAGCGGATTCTTCTCCAGCACCACGATGTCGGCGAGCTTGCCAGCTTCGAGCGAGCCGAGATCCTTCTCCATGCCGAGATAGCGTGCGCCGTCGATCGTTCCGGCGCGCAGCGCTTCCAGCGGCGTCATGCCGCCCTGCACGAACATCCACAGTTCCCAGTGTGCGCCGAGTCCTTCGCGCTGGCCGTGCGCGCCGAGCTGCACGCTGACACCGGCGTCCTGCAGCTGCGCGGCACCTTTCGCGATGCGGATGTGGTTGTAGTCTTCCTCCGGTGCCATGACGCGCCGGCGTGCGCGCGCATCGACGGCGAAATCCGGCACCCAGCGCATCAGGCGTTCGTTCTTCCACACCTCGGTATGCTGGTACCAGTAGTTCTCGCCCATGATGCCGCCGTACGCGACGATCAGCGTCGGCGTGTAGCCGACATTCGACTGCGACCACAGCTGCGTGACGTCGTCGTAGATGTTCTCGACGGAGAGCGAATGTTCGACGCCGGTATGGCCGTCGACGATCATGTTCATGTTGTGCTGGAACAGCGCGCCGCCCTCCGGCACGACCATCATGTCGAGTTCGCGCGCCGCCGCGATGATCTGCTGGCGCTGGTCGCGCCGCGGCTGGTTGTAGCTTTTCACCGAGAACGCGCCCGCGGCCTGCAGGCGCCGCAGGTGCGATTCCGCATCGTCGAGGCTGTTTATTTCCGCGGTGTATGACGTCGTCGCGCCATAGAGAATGGTGCCGGTGGAATGGATGCGCGGCCCCATGATCTCGCCGGCGCGCGCCATCTCCGCCGCCGCGAAGATGGTGCTGGTGTCGTTCGACGGATCATGGATGGTCGTCACGCCGAAACCGAGCGATGACAGGTTGACCCAGTTCGTCTCGGGCACGAATTCCGATTCGCCCTGTGCGCCATGCCAGTGCACATCGACGATGCCCGGCATCACGGTCTTGCCGCTCACATCCACGCGCGTGTATCCGCGCGGAATGTCGATCGCGTCGCGCGCGCCGACGGCGCGGATGCGATTGCCTTCGATGAGCACGACGCCATCCTCGATCACTTCATCGCCGCGCATGGTGATGATGCGTCCGCCCGTGAGTGCGATGCGGCTGTCCGGCTTGTCCGCGGTCACCGTGAATCCGAGGTTCACGCCTTCGGCCGGCGGCTCGGGACGTTCGGCGGGCGCGCCATCCACGAACGCGAATACGTCCCGCAGTTCACGGTGATGGAGCGTGGGGCCGAGCGACCAGTAAAGCGTGTCGCTGTCGCCGGACCAGTGCAGGTAGTTGCCTGCATCGCGGCTGACGTTCGATACCGGCAGCGAGGTCATGCCCGGCCCGATGCTCACGGTCTTGCCGGTCGCCGCGAACGGCACGACATAGGCGTTGTAGCGTTCCTGGAACGCGAGCCATTGTTCATCGGGCGAGACGCGCATGTCGGTCGCGTAATCGCTGATGGCATGCGTGCGTTCCTCGCTGCCGTGCATGTCGATGCTGAACAGCTCGCGCTTGCCGGCGTCCGCGTACCGCATGAGGTACACGCGATCGTTGCGCACGCCGAACTGCGGCTGTGCGCCATCCTTCGTGACCAGGCGTTCGTTGCCGCCGCTTGCGCTGACCGCGTAGATGCCGGTGTTCTCGCTCCACAGCGGCGAGGTGAGATAACCGCCCTCGATGCGGCTGTAGACGATCGTGCGGCCGTCCGGCGAGAACGCCGGGTCGACGAAATGCCCGGGCTTCTGCGTGATCTTCCGGCCTTCGCCGCCGCTCGCGGAAACGATGCGCACGGAACCGAGTGCAACGTCATCCCACGTCACGTACACGATCTGCTTTCCGTCGCGCGACCACGCGGGATACGCCTCGAAGTGATCGTCCTGCCGCGTGAGTCGCCGCGCCTTGCCGCCGTCGACATCGCGCACCCACAGCTTGCCGAGCGACTCGAACAGCACGCGTTCGCCGTCCGGCGACACGCTCACCCAGCGCAGCATCTTCGTCGTGAACGTATCCGGTGCAACGTCGACGGCGTGGCGCACGGCTTCACGCAGTTCCATCGTCTTCTTCACGTGGAAGGGAATTTCCGCCACCTTGCGCGATGCGATGTCGATGCGGTTGAGCTTGCCGCCGGCCCAGAAGACGATCTGGCGGCTGTCGGGCGTCCAGGCGATGTTGGTGTACACGCCGTGGATCGCCCAGATTTCCTGCATGTCGCGTTCCATGCCGCTGTACAGCGGAACGAGTTCGCCGGATTCGATGTTCTTCAGGAACAGCGTTGTGCGGTAATCGACGCGGCGAATGAACGCGACCCAGCGTCTGTCGGGCGAAGGCAGCGGCTTGATCGCACCGCCCGCACCGCTGATGTACGTGTCGATCTCGCCGGTCTTGCGGTCGAGCCGTTTCACGACATAGATCTGCCCGGTCGAATCCTTGTCGTATTCGAAGACATCGCCTGCCGTCGTGTCCTGGTCGAAGTACAGGTAGCGGCCGTCAGGGGAGAAGGCCGGATCGTTGACGTCCTTCTGGTGATTCGGCTTCTCCGTCATCTGCAGTCCGCTGCCGCCGCCGGTGTGATACAGCCACACTTCGCCCGAGCCGAGCGAACGTTTCTCCGTGAAATGCTTGCGCGCGGCGATGTATTCGCCGTCCGGCGTCCACGCGGGGTTGTTCAGCAGGCGGAAGGATTCATCCGTGAGCTGGCGCGGTTCGCTGCCGTCGGCGTTCATGATCCAGATGTTGTCGCCGCCGCTTCGGTCCGAGGTAAAGGCGATTTCCTTGCCGTCGGGCGAGTAGCGCGGCTGCATGTCCCACGCCATCCCGCTCGTGATCTGCGTGGCTTCGCCGCCGGCAGAGGGGATCGTGAAGATGTCGCCGAGCAGGTCGAACACGATGCGCTTGCCGTCGGGGCTGACGTCGAGGTTCATCCACGTGCCTTCACGTACGTCGATCTGCGCCTGCGCGGCCGGTCCCGGCGGATGGTTCACGTCCCAGGCGTTCGCACTTTCCTCCTGCTGCGCCGCCGCGCTGAAGGCGAGCAATCCGGCAGATATTGAGAGAACTTTAAGAATTTCTTTTAATCCATTGTCCTGAAACATTATTTTTCTCCGGGATCACTATTTTTCCATCGCTGCGCCAGCAGGGAGAAGCAGTGCTAGACTCATCGCACCGGGCCGCCGTGAAATCGCTTTTCTGACCGCCCGCCGCGATCATAAGTTCAAGTACCCCCGCCACCGCAAATGAAGACAGACACGAACAGCACCACCGGCAGCCAGCTGGCGTTCGAACTCGCGCCTGCGGAAGCGGCGCTTGATGCACGTCGCGAGCCGCCCGTGCGCCTGCGTTCCAGCGCCCGCGCGAAGCATCTGCAGATCAAGGTATCGCCGCTGCACGGCGTCGAGGTGATCGTGCCGCGCCGCCGCAGCCCGCGCGATGTCGAGCGTTTCCTTGTCAGCCACCGCGGCTGGATCAGCGATGCCTGGCAGCGGCTGCTGAAGGAGTATCCCGATGCGGGCGCCGTGCGCCTGCCGGAGCGCATCGTCATCCCCTTGCTCGATGGTTCCTGGAAGGTGCGCTACGCGGAACGCGGCCGCCTGCAGGAACGTGCGGACGAAATCGTCGTGCCGCATGCCGGTGACGTGAACGCAACGGCGCTGAAACTCCAGGAATGGCTGAAGAAGAAGGCGCGCGAATCCCTGCCCGCGCGGCTCGCGCGCTGGTCGGAGCGCACCGGTCTCGCTCCGGACAACATCGTGATCCGCGGACAGGCAACGCGCTGGGGCAGTTGCTCGACGCGCGGCACGGTTTCACTGAACTTCCGCCTGCTGTTTCTCGAGAAACCGCAGATCGACTGCCTGCTGCTGCACGAACTGTGTCATCTCAAGGTCATGAACCACGGCAAGCGCTTCTGGGCGCTGATGGAAAAACACATGCCGGGCGCGCGCGAGCGCGACCGGGTGCTGGGAGAAGGGTGGAAGGAAGTGCCGCCGTGGGCGTTGATCAAATAGACCGGCGGGTTTTTCCCGGCGCGTGCGCCTTGATCCGGAAAATCCTGACGTTGATGCTCAGAGAAAAAGATCCGGTGCGAGCGGCTTGCCGGGTTCGACGGCGTACTGGTCAAGATCGTTCACGCCTGCGTTGCGCAACACTTCCTCATCGATGAAGAAATTTCCCGTCGTCTCGCGCGCAGGCTGCGTGAGAATCGCGTGCGCGGCGTCCGCCATGATTTCCGGCTTGCGGCAGTTCTCGGGGTTCACCATGCCGCCGAGCATCGCGAGTGCGGCGGTGGCGATGACGGTGCGCGGCCACAGTGCGTTTACCGCAATGCCCGCATCGCGGAATTCCGCGGCCATGCCGAGCACGCACATGCTCATCCCGTACTTCGACATGGTGTAGGCGGTGTGCCGCTTGAACCATTTCGCATCCAGGTTGAGCGGCGGCGAGAGCGTCAGGATGTGCGGATTGTCCGATTGCTTCAGGTAAGGAATCGCGGCCTGCGATGCCGCGAACGTGCCGCGCACGTTCACGCCGAACATGAGATCGAAGCGGCGCATCGGCGTTTCCAGTGTGCCGGTGAGATTGATCGCGCTCGCGTTGTTCACGAGGATGTCTATCCGTCCGAATTCCTGTTCCGCCTTTTTCATCGCCGCGGCGATTTCCGTTTCCTCGCGGATGTCGACCTGCAACGGCAGCGCGTTGCCGCCCGCTGCCTCGATTTCCTCTGCCGCGGTATAGATCGTGCCGGGCAGTTTCGGATGCGCCTTCGCGGTCTTCGCTGCGATGACGACATTCGCGCCGTCCTGTGCAGCGCGTCGTGCAATGGCAAGACCGATACCGCGGCTGCCGCCGGTAATGAAAAGCGTCTTGCCCTTGAGATTGCCGACGGCCATGCTCGAGTCCTCGAAAACGGAAAGATTCGAGGGTATAAAAGAAGCCCGCTCCGCTCAACGGCAAATGCACGCATGTTCTCAACGCTCATCAGCCCGAACGACCTTCAGCTTCCCCTTCGCGACGATGACTGGCGCGTCGTGGATTGCCGTTTCGATCTCGCCGATCCGGATGCAGGCGAGACCGCCTGGCGCGACGCGCACATTCCGGGCGCAGCCTACGCACATCTTGAGCGCGACCTTTCCGGTGCGGTGACGGAGCGCACCGGGCGACATCCGTTGCCGGATCCGAGCGCGCTTGCGCAGACGTTCGGCAACTGGGGAATCGGCCGGAACACGCAGGTTGTCGCGTATGACGCGAACAGCGGTGCGATGGCGGCACGATTGTGGTGGCTGCTGCGCTGGCTTGGCCACGAGGCAGTCGCGGTGCTTGATGGCGGCTGGCAGGCGTGGTGCGCCGCGGGGTTTGAAACAGGCGATGCGGTTTCGCAGCACGCGGCGGTCCGTTTCGAGCAGCGTCCCGCGCTCGTCGAGACGGTGAACAGCGACGAGATGCTGGATGCGGTGAACGGCAAGGCGGACTGGCATGTCGTGGACGCGCGCGGCGCGGAACGTTTCCGCGGCGACGTCGAGCCGATCGATCCCGTTGCCGGTCACATTCCAGGCGCTGTCAACCGGCCGTTCATGGAGAACCTGCGCGCGGACGGATGCATGCTCCCACCGGAAATATTGCGCGAGCGGTTCGCAAGCGTTGCCGCCGGCCGTGCTGATCGCGTCGTGCATTACTGCGGCTCCGGCGTCACCGCAGCTCACAACATGCTCGCGATGGCGCGCGCCGGCCTGCACGGCTCGCGTCTTTATGCCGGTTCGTGGAGTGAATGGATTCGCGATGCATCGCGGCCGGTGGCGAAGGGAAACTGAGCATGCAGGACGAACAGCCTGTCGGCGGCGCCGCGCCGCGCCGCAATTACGCACGCACGTCGCATCCGCGCCCGGGCTTGCTCGCGCGGCTCGGCGTGCACGCCGGGTTTCTCCTGCTGAAACTCACGCCGCGCGCACTGCGTGATCGTGCAGCGCGCCGCTTCGGCCCGCGGCTGCTCGAGAAGCGCTGGCGGCGACGGCAGATCGTGGACGTGAACCTCGGCACGTGTTTTTCCGAACTTGATGACGCGCAACGGGATGCATTGAAGCGGGAATTCGCAACGCGCCTTCTTCGCGTCGCGCTGGATCTCGGCGATCTGTGGTGGGGCGGGCAGGCGAGCCTGCAGAAGCGCGTCACCTTCGAAGGCGCGGAACATCTTGATGCCGTGCGCGCGGCGGGCAGGCCTGCGATCCTGCTGAGTCCGCACACCATTGCGCTGGACGTCGGCGGACTTGCACTGTGCGGCCGCTGGCCGATGCTCGGCCTGACGAGCGAGCCGAAGAGCGGACTTGCGGACTGGGCATTCATGCGACTGCGTTCGCGCTACGGCGACCGCGTGTTTGACCGCACCATGCCGGTGCGCCGCGTGATCCGCGAAGTGCAGGGCGGCCGCGTGCTGTTCTACCTGCCGGATGAAGATCACGGTCATCTCAAGCGGTCGGTGTTCGCGCCGTTCTTCGGAAAGCCGACGAGTACCGTGCTCGGCACGGGACGGCTGCTTGCGCTTGCCGGCGCCGACGTACTGCCGGTCACGACGCTGTTCGACGCAGGAACGGGCCGCTACACGCTGAAGATATTCCCGCCGGTATCCGATCTTTCCTCCGAGGACGCAGAACACAACTGTTTCGTCATTCGCCGCGAACTGGAAAGACTCGTTCGCCTGCAACCCGCGGACTATCTGTGGACGTTGCGCATCTTCAACAACCAGCCCGACGGCAAGGCGAACCCGGAGTATCCGGCGCCGACAATCCCCCTGGATGACACTCCATAGGCGCGGCTTCAGCCGCGAAAAGCAAAAGCCGGGAAATTCCCGGCTTCTGTTCTTCATGCGTTGTCCGGACGTTACTCGCTGCGGTCCTTCTCCATTCCCAGCGCCTTCACCAGGAACGCCCACTCGTCCGCGATGTTCTCGATGACCATCCACGTCGGTTTGCCGGCGCCGTGACCTGCGCGCGTCTCGACGCGGATCAGCACAGGGTCATTGCAGTCCGGCATTGAAGCCTGCGCCGCCTGCATCGCCGCTGCGTACTTGTAGCTGTGCCACGGCACGACGCGATCATCGTGATCACCCGTGGTGATCAGCGTCGGCGGGTAGCAGGTTTCCTGCTGCACGTTGTGCACGGGCGAGTACGCGAGAAGCGCGCGGAATTCTTCCGGGTTCTCCGACAGGCCGTAATCGCTCGACCACGCGCGCGCATTCGCCGATGCCGTGTGATAGCGCAGCATGTCCATGACACCGACGGCCGGCAGCGCAGCGCCGAAAAGTTCCGGCCGCTGGTTCAGCACGGCGCCGACCAGCAGGCCGCCGTTCGATCCGCCCTGGATGGCGAGTTTCGCCGGCTGCGTGTAACCGAGGCGAATGAGTTCCTCTGCGGCCGCGATGAAATCATCGAACACGTTCTGCTTGTCGAGCTTCGTGCCGGCTTCATGCCACGCTTCGCCGTACTCGCCGCCACCGCGCAGGTTCGCGATCGCGAGCACGCCGCCCATCTCCAGCCATACCGCGCGCGCGACGGAGAAGTAGGGCGTGAGCGGAACGTTGAACCCGCCGTAGCCGTACAGCAGCGTGGGATTGCTGCCATCGAGCTCGATGCCCTTGCGATGCACGATGAACATCGGCACGCGCGTGCCGTCCGCGGATGCATAGAACACCTGTTTCGTTTCGTAGGAATCGACATTCGCCTGCGTCTCGCTGCGACGGAAGAGCTCGCTCTCGCCGCTTGCAACGTCATAGCGGTGAATCTCGCCGGGGTTCGTGAAGTTCGTGAAGCTGTAGAAGGTTTCACTGTCATCCATGTTGCCGCCAAAGCCGCTGACCGATCCTGTGCCCGGCAGTTCGACATCGCGCACGGGCTCGCCTGCAAGGTCGAAGATGCGAACGCGCGAATGTGCATCGTGCAGGTACTGCGCGACGAGTTTACCGCCGACAATGCTCGCGCTTTCCAGTGCGTCCTGCTGCTCGGGAATCACTTCGCGCCAGTTCGCAGGTTCCGGACGTTCGATGTCGACTGCGACAACGCGTCCATTCGGCGCATTGTTCGTGGTCTTGAAATAGAACGCGTTGCCCTGGTTGCCGAGAAACTCGTAAAGCGCATCCCATTCGGCCAGAAGTTCGATGGCGGGACCGGAGCCTTCGTCGAGCGTCATGTAGTGCACGGCGTTCTGGAAGTAGCCGTCCCACACGGTGATGACGAGGAAACGGCCGTCTTCGGTCGCCGTCGCGTATGGATTCCAGCGTTCGTGTTCAGGCAGCGAATAGACGAGGACATCGTCGGCCTGCGGCGTGCCGAGCGCGTGGAAATACACGCTGACCGCCTTGCTGTCGTTCGCCTTGCCGTTTGCGTCGAGCGGGTAGCGGCTGTAGTAGAAACCGCCGGCATCGCGTGCCCAGGATGCGCCCGAGAATTTCGTGTGCAGCAGGAGATCGGGGAGATCCTCGCCGCTGTCGACGTTGCGCACGCGCCACTGGTTCCAGTCCGACCCGCCGTCTGAAACGGAGTACGCGAGGAATTTTCCATCCGGACTCGGCACGGCGCTGGAAAGCGCGATCGTGCCGTCCTCGCTGAAACTGTTCGGGTCGAGCAGCACGCGCGCCTGCGCATCCGGCGCGTCGGTGACGTACAGCACGGCGTGGTTCTGCAGGCCGTCGTTGCGCCGGTAGAAATACCGGCCGCCTTCCTTGAACGGAACCGAATAGCGTTCATAGTTCCAGAGCGCCGTCAGCCGCTCGATGATCGCCTGCCGCTCGGGGATCGCTTCAAGGTACGGTTCGGCGAGTGCGTTCTGCGCGCTGACCCATGCCTTCACCTCCGGCGATTCCATGTCTTCAAGCCAGCGCCACGGATCTGCGACCGTCGTGCCGTGATAGTCGTCCGTCACGTCGACCTGGCGCGATTCCGGATACTGGAAGGTTTCGTCTTTCATGCCGTTCTCGCAGCCCGCGAGGGCGAGGAGGCCGATCAGGCCGCACGCCGGTAACTGGTTTCGCATCGCAGTTCCCCCTTGGGTTTGTCTGCCGCAGGAGTTCCCTGCGATATGACAGCGTTTTTTCTTTTCGTTGCCGTTTGCGCCGTGGCGTTGAATTCCGCCCGAGCGATGCACAGTTTGATGTTGGCTGCGCGCGGGCGCAACTGCCCGCGCGTTACTTGCACGCGGAACGGAGACGGCAGATGAGCGTAGCGAAAGTCATCGAGATCATTTCGGAATCAACTCGAAGCTTCGAGGATGCGGTCCAGCAGGGCGTGGCGGAAGCCTGCACGCGGCTGGATTACGTCACGAACGCATGGGTGAAGGAACAGAAGGTCGTGGTCGAGGAAGGCAAGATCGCGGCGTGGCGCGTGACGCTGCACGTGACCTTCCTCCTGGCGAAGGAAAAGCACAAGTAGGCGTGAACCGTCGCATGGTATCTTCCGCTCCATGCAGTGGCATCTTTACATCCTCGATTGCGACGGGCGCTATTACACGGGAATTGCGACGGATCCGGTGCGCCGGCTGGCCGAGCACCGCGCGCGCAACGGTCGCGGTGCGCGCTTCACGCGCACGGCGCGCAAGCACGAGCTGGTTTATGCGGTTGCGCTGGGCGACCGGAGTCTTGCCCTGCGCGCGGAAGCGCGCATGAAGAAACTCGTGCGCGCGCGAAAGGAAGCCGTGGTGCGTGCTGCACCGTCGCGCACGGCATTGCTTGACCTGCTGGGATTCACGGACGCGGAGGTGCGGGCATGATCCGTTCTGCGGTTGCGATTCTTTCGATGGCGCTCGCCGGCTGTGCCGGGGGACCGGCGCGCCTGACGGACGGGTGCGCGATTGCGCAGCGATACATCGAAGCTGCCAACAGCGCGGACGCGGCATTGATTGCGCCGTGGATCGCGCGCGATGCAACCGCTGTCTTCCTCTCCCCGGAAAACGCACCGCGTTCTGCGTTGAACGGCAAGGAAGCCGTGCTCGAAGCCGTGGAAACATACACCACGCAATGCCCGAGCTGCCGCTCCACGCTTCGTTGCCTGCACGCCACGCCGGATGGCATCCATGCCATCGAAGAGGTCGTATTCACCGACCAGGACGGCGTCGATCGGCGGCAGTCCGCGCCTGTCGTCTTCATGCTTGAAGACGGCCGCGTCAGTTCGATCGTCTATTACCCCGAATACGCGAACTGAATCAGTCCGCCGTACGCCTGCTGCGCACCGCATAGATCACGCAGTATGAAAGTGCGGCGACGATTCCCGCCAGCAGCGGCAGGTGCTGCCATGCGCGCGGCGCTTCCTCGGCAAGCTGCAGCGTGACCAGCAATGCCAGTTCTCCGCAGAAGATCAGCGCCGCTGCCAGCCAGAACGTGACTGCGAGCCATTGCGGAATCGCCCGCCAGATCGCACGCGCAGCACCGCGCATGCCGCTGTCGCGTGCAAACCACGCGAAACCGCCCGCCAACATCAGTGCCGACACTGGCAGGGACAGCGCGAGCAAGAGGATCAGCACAGGCAGGTAACCGCCGCCGCCCATGAACACGACCATCATCCCGATGAAAGCCAGTGCAACCGTGAAGACGTTGAAGGCAAGGGCAAGGACAAGCATGGCGGCTCCGGGGCTGGCGGGAAGGTGGGCGAATTATAGGGCAGACGCGCTTCGATCATTGATCCTTCATTTGCCCTTCACCGGGTTGTCATCGTCCACGCACTGTTCGCCGTGAATGAATCTTCGAGGTGGACAACATGACGCAGGCAACGGCGCGGCGAACGGCGCGCAGCGCAACAGCACATCGGAGTCGGATCGCACTGCGCTGGTCGATCAGCTGCGGAAGCTCAAGAAGCACCGGCAGGAAGACACGGGCAACACGCGCGACGGCAATTCCGGCACGTTCGATACGTTCCGCTCGCTGGTGCGTGATGCAAACGATGTGGCGCTCGCGGGCGACGCGCAGCGTTTCGAGTCGTCGAGCGAACTGTCCGATCGCGTCGCCGCGGTTCAGAACGGCATCGGTTCCATCGGACTGCCATACGTGCGCAATGAAACCGCTCGGCATTAAGCGTGCGCGCGACATCGAACGTATCGTCAGCTTCATGGCGCTGCACCGGGATCGGAAACTGATGTTGCTCGGGTTCCAACCGGGCCGATGCGGAATCGCTGGCGCAGGCACCGGCGAGGATCTCGCGCAGATGCTGGCGGCGCGCGGTCGCCGCCGCCGCCGCGGAAGGTCTCGGCAACACGCGGCGGGTCGCCTCCAATGACAGTTCGGCCGGACGGCGAAAGAACCGGCGCGCGGACGTGTGGTTGCTTCCATGATCCGATTTCCTGATATGTGACGCGTGGCCCATTAATGACATTCGCGATCTCGTACAACCCTTCTTTACTGACAAGCGCGAAGGGGGAAAAGCATGGTTCCGCTCGTCACATGGCACGAAACGCTGCTGATCGGCGTCCCGGAAATCGATGCGCATCACAAGGCGCTGGCCGGCCTGCTCAACGAACTCCATGAAGCCGTGCATCGGCGCCGCGGCGTCGATGCCTGCCGCGGCATCGTGGAGAAGCTGCGCCGCTGCGCGCTGTCGCATCTCGACGCCGAGGAACGGCTGATGCACCTGTCGGGGCATGCGTCCTACAGCGAGAACCTGGAAGAACAGCGCGATCTCATCCAGCGGCTGGACGACATGCTCGCGCGCATGGACGATGCAAACAGCAACATCACCTTCCAGGGACTGCACCAGCTCAGATCATGGCTGCTCGCGCACATCCGTTTCGTCGGCGCCGATGATGGCGCCGCCGCCGCGGTGGAGCCGGAGGCGGCGCCACGCGTGTTCGGCCTGTTGCTGAAGCGGACATGAACGAAATCCCGCGCATTACGTGACGCCCATGAAAAAACCCCGCCGTTCGGCGGGGTTTCCTGTTCAACCTCCTGGTTTGCAGCCAGGCGATCCGTCTTACGCTGCCAGTTGTCGCAACACGTAGTGCAGGATGCCGCCGTGCTGCATGTACTCGACTTCCTTCGGCGTATCGAGGCGGACGTTCGCGGCGAAGACGATTTCCTTGCCGTCTTCCGTTCTCGCCACGACCTTCACCGTCTTTGCCTTGCCGTTGTCCAGTCCGTGAATGTCGAACGTCTCGCGGCCGGTGAGTCCGAGACTTGCCGGTGTTTCGTTCGGCATGAACTGCAGCGGCACGACGCCCATGCCGATGAGGTTCGAGCGGTGGATGCGTTCGTAGCTCTTTGCGATCACCGCGCGCACGCCAAGCAGGCGCGTGCCTTTCGCCGCCCAGTCGCGCGACGAACCGGTGCCGTATTCCTCGCCCGCGATCACGACCAGCGGCGTGCCCGCCTGCTGGTATTTCATCGCGGCATCGTAGATCGACATCTGTTCGCCGGACGGGATGTGCACGGTCACGCCGCCTTCGGTGCCTGGCACGAGCAGGTTCCTGAGACGGATGTTCGCGAACGTGCCGCGCATCATCACTTCATGGTTGCCGCGGCGCGAGCCGTAGGAATTGAAATCCTTCTGCTCGACGCCGTGCTCGATCAGGTAACGGCCGGCCGGCGAATCCTTCTTGATCGAACCGGCGGGCGAGATGTGATCGGTGGTGACGGAGTCGCCGAGCAGCGCAAGCACGCGCGCACCGCTGACGTCCGCGATGCCTTCCGGCTCCTTGCCCATGCCTTCGAAGTACGGCGGGTTCTTCACGTACGTCGAATCCGGCCACGTGTAGATGTCGCCGGTCGGCGTGTCGATGGCATTCCAGATCTCGTCGCCCTTGAACACATCGCTGTACGACTTGTTGAACATCGCGGAGTTGATGTTCTTCTCGATCAGGCCTGCGATTTCCGAAGGCTGCGGCCAGATGTCCTTGAGGAACACGGGCTTGCCGTCCGCACCGCGTCCGAGCGGCTCGCTGTGAAGATCGACATCCATGGAACCTGCCAGTGCGTAGGCGACGACGAGCGGCGGCGAGGCGAGGAAGTTCATCTTCACATCCGGATGGATGCGGCCTTCGAAGTTGCGGTTGCCGGACAGCACCGCCGCGGCAACGAGATCATGTTCCTGGATGGCCTTTGAGATTTCCGGGCGCAGCGGACCGGAGTTGCCGATGCAGGTCGTGCAGCCATAGCCGACGAGGTTGAAACCCATCGTCGCCAGGTCGTCGAGCAGGTCGCACGCCTTGAGGTAGTCGGTCACGACCTTCGAGCCCGGCGCGAGCGAGGTCTTCACCCACGGCTTCACCGTGAGGCCTTTCGCCGCGGCGTTCCGCGCGAGCAGGCCCGCGCCGATCATCACCGCCGGGTTCGAGGTGTTGGTGCACGAGGTGATGGCCGCGATCACGACGGCGCCGTGGTCCAGCACGAACTCGCCGTCACCCATCTTCACGTGCACGGGATGGCTTGCGCGGCCGTGCGAACCGGCAGCCGCGGACACGGGACCGCGCGGCTTGTCTGCCGGATCGCTGTGATGATCGATCGCCGGGGAATCGCTCGCGGGGAAGGATTCCGCGCTGGCCTGGTCAACGTGGCCGGTTGCGCCGAACGGCGTGTCGTGCCCGGGAACGCCAGGCTTGCGGGTGACGTCGCCGCCGGTCTGGTGCGCGGAGAGATAGTCGGGCAGCACGGCGCGGAACGTCGTCTTGGAACTGTTGAGCGCGATGCGGTCCTGCGGGCGCTTCGGGCCGGCGAGCGACGGCACGACATTGCTCATGTCGAGCTCGAGCACGTCGGTGTAGTCCGCGGCCGGCGCACCGTCGATGCGCCACAGTCCCTGCGCCTTCGCGTATTCCTCGACGAGCCGGCAGTGCTCGGCCGAGCGGCCGGACAATTCGAGGTAACGGATCGTTTCGCCGTCGACGGGGAAGATCGCGCAGGTGGAACCGAATTCCGGCGACATGTTGCCGATGGTCGCGCGGTCGGCGAGCGGCAGGTGCGCGAGGCCGTCGCCGAAGAACTCGACGAACTTGCCGACCACGCCCTTCTTGCGCAGCATCTCGGTGATCGTCAGCACGAGGTCCGTCGCGGTCGCGCCTTCCGGCAGCTTGCCGACGAGACGGAAACCGATGACGTGCGGAATCAGCATGGAAACCGGCTGGCCGAGCATCGCGGCTTCCGCCTCGATGCCGCCGACGCCCCAGCCGAGCACGCCGAGGCCGTTGACCATCGTCGTGTGCGAGTCGGTGCCGACCAGCGTGTCCGGATATGCGACGCCGTTGTTGTCGAACACGACGCGCGCAAGATGCTCGATGTTCACCTGGTGCACGATGCCGGTGTTCGGCGGCACCACGGCGAAATTGTTGAACGCCTTCTGTCCCCAGCGCAGGAACTCGTAGCGCTCCCGGTTGCGTTCGAACTCGATGCGGTTGTTCTTCGCGAGCGAATCCGCGGTGCCGTAGTGATCGACCTGCACGGAATGGTCGATGACGAGTTCGGCCGGGGAGAGCGGGTTGATCTTCTTCGCGTCGCCGCCGAGCTTCGTCACGGCGTCGCGCATCGCGGCCAGGTCGACGACGGCCGGCACGCCGGTGAAGTCCTGCATGATCACGCGCGCGGGCGTGAACGAGATTTCCGTGTCCGGTTCCTTCTTCGCGTCCCACTTCGCCAGCGCTTCGATGTCCCGGTGCGTGACGTTCACGCCGTCCTCATGCCGCAGCAGGTTCTCGAGCAGCACCTTGTGCGTGAAGGGCAGGCGGGAAATGCCGTACTTGTCTTCCAGCGCCTTGAGACTGAAGAACGCGTATTCCTTGCCACCGACTTTCAGGGTCGTGCGCGATTTGAAGCTGTCGGACATCGAGGCCTCCGGCTGAGTGGTGAGACTGTGAGACGTCCCCGGAACCGGGAACGTCGTAAAGGCCGCACATTATAAAGGAGTGCGCCGCCGCCCTCCATGGCGTGGCGGAAGTTCGTGAGCGGGACGCGAGGTATTGTCGTGTCGGCGACCGGTCAGGCCGCAAGCAGGCGGTCGGCGGCGTGCTTGAGCTTGCCGCGCGAGAACATCAGCTGCCACTTTCGTCCGCCCGTCTGCCGCCAGAGCACGGCGGCGCGGATGCCGGCGAGCAGCAGCGCGCGGATGTGATCGACGTTGGCGGGATTCTGCAGGCGCGCCGGTTCGCCGCTGATCATGATGCGCGGTTCCAGCGTACCGATGGTGCGGACATAAATGTCGGCGAGGCTAGCGACGACGGGCGAATCCCAGCCGTCGAAATGGCTTTTCTGCTGCTCGGCGCGTTCCAGGCCGCGGCGTACCGCGCCCATCAGGTCGTCGTTGCCGAGCGCGCGCTGCGCATGGCCGGAAAGTGCGACGAGATAGCGCGTCAGGCGCAGTTCCTCGGGACGGCCGCGGTTGCCAAGCAGGCGGCTCAGGATTTCAAGGCCGGGCCGCACGCGCTCGCGTCCGCCGAAAACGCCCGGCACATCGCTGGCCTCGAAGGTGAACAGCGAGCCCAGCGCGCTGTCGAGAGCGGCCGGTTCGGTTTCGCCCGTGTATGCAACGCGATCCGTGAGCCAGGCGGCCTGGACGAGTCCTGCAAGCGCGAGCACGCGATCATCGATGGAATAGTTCATGCGGATATTGTCGCCGGAACGGCATGTGTTTTGAAGCGGTCTCAGGATGCCGCGCGCACGCCGTCGCGATCGTACGCGCGCTCGATGATGCCGCCACCAAGACAGGCATCGCCGTCATAGAAGACAACGTACTGCCCCGGCGTCACCGCGCGCTGCGGTTCGTCGAAGCGCACCTGCGCGCGGCCTGCGGACAGGAAAATGCGGCACGCCTGGTCGGCCTGGCGGTAACGCGTCTTTGCGTGCAGTGCCGCGCCGTCTGCGGGCGCATCGTTGATCCAGTGCAGGGCAACGGCGTCCAGGGAGTCGCGCAGCAGCAGTGGATGGTCGTGTCCCTGCACGACGACAAGTTCGTTGCGATCCATGCGCTTCTCCGCGACATACCACGGTGATTCGTCGCCATCCTTCAGACCGCCGACGTGAAGTCCCTTGCGCTGCCCGATGGTGTAGTAGGTGAGACCCTGGTGTTCGCCGACAGTGCGGCCTTCCGGCGTGACAATGCTGCCAGGTTTCACCGGCAGGTATTTCTGCAGGAACTCGCGAAAGGGACGCTCGCCGATGAAGCAGATGCCGGTTGAATCCTTCTTGCGGAAATTCGCGAAACCCGCCGCCTCGGCGCGCTCGCGCACCACGGATTTTTCCAGTGCGCCGAGCGGGAACAGCGTCTTCGCGAGCGCTGCCTGGGGCACCGCGTGCAGGAAATAGCTCTGGTCCTTCGTTGTATCGAGACCTTTCAGCAAGGTCGCACGATCATCATGACGCACGCGCGCGTAATGACCCGTCGCGATCCAGTCCGCGCCAAGTCGCAGCGCGTAATCCAGAAACGCCTTGAACTTGATCTCGGAATTGCACAGCACGTCCGGGTTCGGCGTGCGGCCGGCTTCGTATTCCTTGAGGAAGTAACTGAACACACGCTCGCGGTACTCGCGCGCGAAGTTCACCTTGGTGAGCGGAATGCCCAGCGTCTGTGCAACCTGTCGCGCGTCCTGGAAATCCTCGGCGGCATTGCAGTAGGTCTCGTCTTCGTCGTCTTCCCAGTTGTCCATGAACAGCGCGTGCACGTCGTGGCCCTGCTCGACGAGCATGAGCGCCGCGACGGCAGAATCGACGCCGCCGGAAAGACCGACAATGATTCGTTCCTTTTTCATAAGGCGCGCATTTTACCGGTGATGTGGGTTCGGAAGTGCGAAATTCGGGCGGCGTGGTTCGCGCATGGACTGAAAATTCTGGGATTGATGGCTCCAGAAATATTGACAATAAACCGCCTTATGGGCATTTTTACTCATGTCGTTTCCATGGAAGCTGCGCTGCCCGGGGACAGGGAAGAGCGTGGCATAAGGAGTCCGCATGAACGCCGGTCAGATCTTCCTGCGCGTGTCGCGCATTCTTTTCTCCGCTGTATTGCTCGTCGTCGCCGGCCCGCTGCAAGCGGACGCTGACTTCGAGGTTTTCGAGTTCCAGGACGTCGACTACCGCACGCTGAAGCTGGCCGAGCAGGCCATGCGTGATGCATCCGGTGTTTATGGGCCTTACATGGAACCGATCCGCGATCCGGATTTTCCGGTCTGGAACGGAACCTGGGGCAAGCAGGAATACCGATATGCAGCGAAGGTGTTGCCGGCGGATCTCGGCGAACCTACCTGGTATGACGTAGGTGCGGCCTGTGGTTTTGGCGCTTGCGGAAGTGAAGGCGCGGCCATCGATCAGTACGTCAGTAGCAAGGTTGGCGTGGTGTGCTTCCGCAATATCCGCGCAACAGGTGATTGGGTAGGTCCGGCGCTGACGAGCGGCTCGAGCTTTCCTTCACTGCACGTGGGATACAAGAAACGTTACGACTATGAATACGCGACAGTTGCGGGCGGCGACACGTCCTGTGCGGGTCAGACCTGGTCACCGACTTTCATGGAAGTTGGGCGATATACGCCTATCGGTTGTCCTCCAGGGTATGGCATCCAGAGCGCAGGCGGCTGGTACGAGTGCAGGCCGACGCAGAACACGCTCAAGAGCATCTTCGTCAAGGAAGTGCCGGGCTGCTGCACCACGCATGGCAATCCCATCGATCTCGTCCGCGGCGGCAAGCAGCACACCGAGACCTTGTATTCCTCCGACTGGATGGAATATCGCCTGCATTACAACAGCCGCGCGAACTTCGGCCGCTACGGTCAGTACGGGCCGGGTTGGGTGGACAACTTCTCCATGCAGGTGATTCCAAGCACCAACGGCTATGTGTCGGGCATCCGCCGTCCGGACGGCAGTTTCCTCACGGTCAATTACATCGGCGGCAAGTATTACGTGCAGACCACCAGCGGACTGGATTTCATCCGCGACGGCTATTCCTGGAAGGTCCGCACGGCTGCCGGCGATCTCGAGGTTTACAACCAGGCGGGCCATCTGCTGCGCATCGAACGGCAGGGGCGCACCGATCTGGAGTTCGTGCGCGATGCAAAGAACCGCCTGATACGCATCGTCAACGAGGACGGACGTTTCGTCGAACTGGTACGGGACGCGGGTGGCCGCCTGGAAAAATTCATTGACACGGCGGGCGGCGAGGTCGCTCTGGATTACGGCGATCTTGGTCAGCTTGAGACCATCACCTGGCAGGACGACACGACACAGCAGTTTGTCTACGAAGATGAGGATCATCCGCGTTACTTCACCGGCATCATCGATGGTAACGGCGATCGCATGGCGACTTACGAATATGAAAACGGTCTGATCGTCGCATCGGAACGTGCAGGCGGCACGCAGCGCATCGAGACAACCTACAACCTGTCGGCGGGAGGAAGCCACCATCAGGTCGCTGTCACGGAGGTGACCGGCAATATCGTTACTTATACCTTCCAGCATGCGGCGCAAGGTTCCGTGCCTGTGATGGCAAGCGCGCCATGTGCGGTGGAATGCAATTTCAATTACCAGAGCGCCACGTACGACGCAAATCGGCGGCTTGCTACGACGACGGATTTCAACGGCCACGTAACACGCTACGTTCGCGACCAGCGGGGCCGCGTCGCTCAGCGCACGGAGGCGGAAGGCACGCCGGAGCAGCGCGTCACGACGACAATCTGGCATCCCGTGTTCCCGGGGCCAACGAGCATCACCGAACCTGGTCGCACGACAGGCTACACGTATGACAGCGCCGGCAACCGGCTGACGGAGACGATCACCGATACGGCGACCGGAGAGTCGCGCACCACGACGTGGACCTACGATACGATGGGCAACGTGCTCACGGTCGACGGTCCGCGTACCGGCGTGAATGACGTGACGACCTATACCTATGATGCGTCAGGCCGTCTCGCGACCGTTACCAACGGGCTTGGCCATCTCACGCAGTACAACGAGTACGACGTGCACGGCAATCCGCTGGAGATCATCGACCCGAACGGTGTCATCACGCGGCTCACCTATGACGCCCGCCAGCGGTTGAAGACCCGCACCGTGGCGTACGGTACTGCTGACGCAGCCACTTCGACGTTCGACTACGATCCGGCCGGCCAGCTGGTGAAGACCACATTGCCGGACGGCAGTTTCATCGCGTACGAGTACGACACCGCGCATCGGTTGGTCGCCATCGAGGATGCCGCAGGCAATCGCATCGACTACACGCTCGACGCACTCGGTAATCGCGTCGAGGAGACCGTGAGCGGTCCCGGCGGCGCCGTTTTCCGCAAGACCATGCGCGACTACGATGAACTCAATCGTCTCGTCGCCGAATCCGGTCCGGCGGGTTCGATGATGAGCTACGGTTATGATCTCGAAGGCAATCGCACCTCGGTTACCGATGCCGACAGCAACGCAACAAGCCATCACTACGACGCACTCGATCGGCTGTTTCAGACCATCGATGTTCTGAGCGGGGTCACCACCTATGCCTACGACGCACGCGACAACTTGGCGCACGTGATCGATCCGCGTGGCGTGACAACGGCCTACACGTACAACGGCTTCAACGAACTCATTGCCACCGACTCGCCGGACGCAGGCATCACTGCATACACCTACGACAAGGCCGGCAACCGCGTGTCGCAGACCGATGCGCGCGGCATCACGGCTTTGTTCAGCTATGACGCCCTGAACCGGCTGACGTTCGTCGACTGGCCGGGCACCGCACAGGACATCGCTTACGAGTACGACGGAACGCCGAATGCCATCGGCCGGCTGGTCGCCATCGAGGACGAGACCGGTCGCACCGAATACGCCTACGATACGAAGGGCAACCTGGTCAGCAAGGCTGTGGAGATCGGCGGCACCTGGCTGCCGCTCACTTATGGTTACGATGACGCGGACCGTCTTGCCAGCATCACATATCCCGACAACACGGAATTTCGCTATCAGCGCGACGCGGCCGGGCACGTTACCGCTGTCATCAGCATCGCACCAGACGGCACGCAGAGCACTCTGCTGAGTGGCATCGAATACGCACCGTTTGGCCCCATCACAGATCTCAACAACAGCAATGGCATCCAGGAAACCCGCAGTCATGATGCTGAAGGTCGCATCACCGGCATCCACGCCGGCAGCGTGCTCGACCTTGGCTACACCTGGGAGGCGACCGGCAACATCATTGCAATCACCGACAACCTTGATGCCGCCGGTTCCCAGGCCTTCGACTACGACGCACTCTATCGTCTGACCTCCGCCAACGGCCGTTACGGCCAGCGTGGCTACAGCTATGACGCCGTTGGTAACCGGCTGATGCGCTCAATCATTCCGCCTTCGGGCGTGCCGCATGACGAAACCTATGCCTATGCGCCGAACTCGAACCGGCTCGTGTCTGTCACTACGCCGCACGGCACTGCCACGTACCAGTACGACGCCAACGGCAACACCACAAGCGACGGCGAACACAGCTACAGCTACGACGCCCGCAACCGCCTCATCAGCGCTGACGGCACCAATCAGTACATGCACAACGCGCTCGGGCAACGGGCATCGAAGACAACGGCCGACGGCACAATGCTGTTCCTGTACGACGAAGCGGGACACCTGCTCGGCGAGTACGATGCAGCCGGCGTACCAGTTCGCCAGTACGTGTGGCTGGGCGATCGTCCCGTCGCCATGCTTGCTGCAGGCGTCGAATTGGCGGCCGGCGAACCGGTCGTGCTCGACAATGACGCAGCGTCATACAGTGGCAACTGGGTCGCATCGACCGAGGTCGGCGGCTATGCGGGCGACAACTATTACCATCGCGCGCCGGACGGCGTACCGCAGGGCGCGATTCTCGCGGACAACGACGCAGCGGGTTTCAGCGTCACCGGCGACTGGGCGGTGTCCACGTCGGTGAACGGCTACCTCGGCGCCGGTTACCGGCATCACGCGGCGAACGGTACATCACCGGATGCACTCGTGCAGGACACCGATGCGGCATCGATCAGCGGCGCCTGGAATGCGTCCATGTCGGTGTCGGGATATCTCGGTGCGAACTATCTTTCCACCCCGGCGGGTGACGGCAGTGCGCGCGTGACGTGGAGCTTCCTCGCGCCGGCCGCCGGCAGTTACCACATCCAGGCACGCTGGACAACGCACGGCAATCGCGCAACGGACGCGACGTACCGCATCCAGGCGAACGCAGGCGAGACCGTCGCCGTCGTCAATCAGCGGCACAACGGCGCAAGCTGGCAGACACTGGCCACGCTGGATCTCGCCGCCGGTGAAAACGTCACCGTCACGCTCGACAATGCTGCCAACGGCTACGTCATCGCGGACGCCATGCAGCTCGCTCCGGTTGGCGCGCAACCGAACACCGCCACCTGGCAGATCGCTGTTCCCGCGGATGGTCACTACACCGTCTACGCGCGCTGGACCGCGCATCCGAACCGCGCGAGCGATGCGACGTATCGCGTAGCGCATGCGGAAGGCGAGGCGGCTGTCAGCGTCAACCAGCGGGAGAACGGCGCCGCCTGGCAGGCACTTGGCCGTTATGCGTTCAGCGCACAGGATGGCGCCACCGTCACGCTCACGGACGCGGCGAACGGTTATGTGATTGCGGACGGAGTCATGCTCGTCCCCGACAGCCTGCCTGCGGATCGCGCAGAATGGACAATCACCGTCAGCGGCACATACCGCATCGAAGCGCGCTGGACCGCACACCCGAACCGCGCGAGCGATACGGCCTACCGCATCGAACACGCCGGCGGTACGACATCCATCGGCGTCGACCAGCGCAGCAACGGCGAACAATGGAACAGTCTCGGCGAATACGCGTTCAACGGATCGGGCAGCGTCAGCCTCGTGCAGAGCGAGAGTGGTTACGTTGTAGCCGATGCGATTCGGCTCGTACCGCTCGTGCCGTTTACATCAAGCAGCGTGGCGTATGCAATCCACGCGGATCATATGAACACGCCGCAGGTTGTGACCGATCCGGATCAGAACATCGTGTGGAGAGCAAGCTACACGCCGTTCGGTGAAGTGAGCAGGATCGTCAACGCACTCGACATGCCGCTGCGATTCCCCGGCCAGTATCAGGATGCTGAGACGGGGCTGAACTACAACTACTTCAGGTCGTACGACACGGGGACAGGGCGTTATACGCAGAGTGATCCGATTGGCTTGGATGGAGGTCTGAATACCTTCGTTTACGCGTACGCCAATTCGGTCAATTACATTGATCCACTAGGTTTGTGGGTAGAGCGTTGCTCCCGTGAGCTTGGCGGTCCCGAAAAGCCAGCGGCCGAGCAGAATTGGTCTAACCCTGCGCGTCACGACTATCTGAACGTCAGTGGAACTATATTGAGTTACGGGCCTGAATCTGGAACAGCAAGCAATATGGCGTGGGGGCCAGGACTAGTGAGCCCGAATGAAAAACAAGACAATAATTGCAAAACAATATGCGGTGATGACAAGTTTGACAGCTACGTTCTGGATGCAGCACGTGAAATCGGTGCTCCTACATACTGCGCGTTGGCGTTTAAAGGGACGGTTTATCATCTAGCAGGGGCGCGGAATTGCCAAACATGGATAGACGACGTGATTGACCTTGCAAAAGATAACTATCTTGAAAACGAAGATTGTCCGAGTTGTTTCAAGTGATTCGAAAGTAACTGGAGCTGCCGAATGTGGAATTTTATCAAGTTGTTGATCTTCTCGAAGACAATCTTGCTTACGCCGTCGCCAATTGCTCTTCATGGTGAGGTTGTAATTGTGCTGGAGCAGCCGTTAACTGCGATTTCCTCCGGAGCTCATCTGACGGTCGACGTAACTGCTACCTTTGGTGGCTCTGAAGCCTTCTGGAAGATAGAAGAAGAGCGCCAGAAGAAAATCCCAGATGGAGCGTTAGAGGCGCGGCTATTCACTGAGGACGGTAAATCCGTCCTGCTGACGTACAATGGGCTGTCTTCGTCAAAAGATAAGCTTCTTGCAAAACTTTTCGCGGAAGATGGTGTACCGACTGAAGTGGAATTTGTAAAAGTTGTCGTGAATTCGAAAGTGCCGCTTCACGACGTGCGAATCACATGGGAGAACGCGTCACTCTAGAAAGTGCAGCCCGGATGCGCATAGCGAACCCCAACACTCAAGGCACGGATTGAGCAAGCATGATTGAATTAATAATAGTGCTATGCGTGTTCGGTGTTGTTGGGATTGACCTTGGTGTGGTGCTCTTTCCAAAAGTGCCGTTACCGAAAGTAACGTTGATCGCCGGCGCTGGCATTCTAGTTATCGCAGTTGTTCTCTTTGCAATCACCTATAAAGCTGCCCATACCTTGCCGAAAGGTGCGCAGCTCATCGAGCGCGATGTTGAAGATCGAAGCATGGAAGAAAAAGGGAGCGACTGAGAAAGAAGCCCGTCGACGAAGGGGCAACCGCCGCCGCGAAACCCGAGATAACTAGGTGAAGTGAAATTGATCGTATATCACGCCAAGGAATTCGAAGACGCGGGACCCCGGCCTCATCCTTGGTCCACCTCAATTGCTGACCCGAGTCAGCAATACGTTGATTTCAAGCAGGAGCCCGGAAAGATTCGAACGGCGCTTGAGGGTTGGACGCTGTATAGCAACGAACGTTTTGCCGAGACTTTCTTCCAATTGCTGGAATGGCTGAACGGCGATGACAGTCATCTGGAGTCCAATGACTGCGCATTCCTTCCGGCGGCGGATAACATCGATGCCCAGTTTTCGTTCAAGAAACGCTGTGCGGAGCGTCTTATGATCCTGTTCCGAGATATCTACGAAAACACGCAGCCGGACAGCGTCGACTGGTTGTTCAATGGGACCGGTAAGCGGCTCGTCGTGCTCGATAAGGAGTTCCGTGCTGGCGCCATCGGGCTGTCGTACAAGAAGACGATCTACAAAGCATTGTCGGATGACCCGAAAGAAGGTGCTGCCGGTTTCCAGGTCATGCTGTCGCTTTTTGCTTATGGCAAGAACCGTACGACAGCACACAATGCGATGGCACGTGTGATAGGCAATCTCCGAATTGCCTTGGGATCGATTAACAACCGGGTTGCAGCGGGCGAAGTCGTTGACCTTTACGATGCAACACAGTAAGCGGCGGCGAGTATTAGAGGCGATAAAGACTGCTAGAAGCGGCTAACCGTCTAACAGTGACACAGCCAGCCTCAATTTCGCTACAACGTCCTGAGGGGTGAAGGTGCATTACTACAGATACCGCTCTCCGAGTAATCTGGCGATAAAAGAGTTGATGTACGATGAGCTCTATTTCTGTTCGCCGGAAGAATGCAATGACCCCTTTGACAGCAAGACATTTTACAAATTTGGTACGGACAAAGCGCGATGGGAAGCGTTACTTCATCTATCATGGCCTGGTGTTTCCAACGATGATCTTGAGAGGGTTGCTGATAAGATAATCAGTGTTTGTCCATTGACTTATGAGGCCGCGCTTTCTCTCGATTATTCCGCGGTGATCCAAGAAGTCCTTCCAAACTATAGGCCAGCCATCGTATCGATACTCGATGCATCTCTAAAGCAAGTTCTGAATACGTACAGAGCGCCGCCAGCATACTTCGTGTCATTCTCTCGTAAAGCAGATGATCCTTTGATGTGGTCGCATTACGGCGGAAAACACCAAGGCTGGTGCTTGGTGTTCAAATCGGTCAATAAGAGCCTGCGACAATGTCCGGTCAGATTGAAAAAAGGGATTCGCAGGAACACGCCACGGGGGCTGGCGCCATCAACGGGTTTTGGAATCCCGGAAGTATTTTCGTTCCGAGATATGACGTACCCTGACTCCGCCCAGTGTGAAGATGCTTTCGAGCTATTTCCGGTAAGTGTGTACGGTCGACAGCTTTCAGAAACAGAGCGGATCGAGTTTGCGAGTAGGCAGCAGCAGCAATATCTTCAAAAGCACGCATCATGGCGTTATGAAAAGGAAAGCCGCTTGTACTGGAGTACATACGGTAGCTTCATCGCCAGAGAGCGTATCGAGTATTCGTCAGAAGAACGCCTGTTGCACTTCGACGCAGATCAGTTGGTAGGGGTTATTTTTGGTGCACGTATTACAAGCGACCTGAAGAGCCGCCTTTTGCAGATACTGGCTAATCGTCGCGATCGAATTTACCTCGAGCATCAGAAGAAGAGGACAATTTTTCCTTTTGCTATTTATCAAGCAGATTTATCGAGCGACCAACGGGAAGTGAATTTGGCGCCAGAGCAGATATGGCAGGCAGGAAAGCAATTCGATCGGGCTAATGTGGAGTTTGAAGACAAACTTAATGATTGGCGAGACGGCAAGGCATTGGTCATTGAGGGGAGTCGTTCACGCAAGGAGTATATCGCGGAGTAGCCGTACGGGCTGGGTAGCAATCACTGGTGGTGATCGACGAAGGTGCGAAGCTTTGTTTCGAATTTCAAGTAGACGGGCGCGCTGGGTGAGCAAGCTGGGCAGCGGACGCCGTTCCGGTGCGCAGTTTAAGCCGGCGCCACTAATAGCGGAATAGTTATTATAAGGAAATGAAGCTTAATGAAAGTCTTTATAAGCTATTCCACAAGAGATGAGATAATGGCTCGACGCATTCACTCTCAGCTTTCACAAATAGGGGCCGAGCCATTTCTCGCAAGCCTGTCCCTTCACCTGGAGTGCCCCCTGTATTTCGGACGACCGTCAGGCTCAGAATAGCCTGACGGAG